>DASYYQ010000122.1:0-43309 GCA_035933545.1 Candidatus Acidiferrales bacterium
GCCCGCCGCGCTACGAAGGTCGATCCCATGGTCGCCCTCCGCTACGAATAACTCATGGTTCTTCGAACCCCAACGAACCATGAAAATTTTGTCGGGAAGAAACCCATGAAACTCCTCGCCGTGCTTAAAGGCCTCCGCTTCGAATGCAACCGCGCTGCGTTATGGACGGTGACAAAATTGGGCGGTTTTTACTTGCGCCGCGTATTTGCGCGTGCTATCGTCAGCCGCGTTAACCAAAACGAATCTAGGGCGCTGTGGGTGAAGGCTGAAACCGCCAATAGTTCAGGCAAACCGTCCAGAAGCAGTTCTTGCCCCAGGAAAGACGCCGGAGTAGGCACAATTTCTATTCGCGATGCAAAATTATTAGAATTTCGCGTAAGTCGCACAAAACAAACACCTAGTGAATTTCTAATCGATAATTTTTGGCACCTTTCGCAACGCGCCACTCGTCTCGGCCAACGCGTGTTTTCCGCCGGCGCGGCGCATGTCTATAACGCCCTCGTGACGGCTCCGGCGGTCCTACGGAGCGGCCTTCAGCTCTCCCGGACTGCCAAGTCGCAACATCCCAAAAGCCATTTGCCCAAGCGCGCTATGCCTAACCTGAAACTCACCAGTGTATGGAGGCCACCCCGCCGCCCACTGACGCCTCTAATCCCCGAAGAGGAGGACTCATGATCCGCGGTTTTTCGCGACGCTTTACGTGTCTCGCGCTGATCGCTGTAGCCACCGTCGCCATGCTTGCCGCGAGCGCGCGCGCCGACACGCTGGAGCTCAAAAATGGCGCCGTCATCCACGGCAAGTTCGTCGGCGGCAGCGAGTTCAACATTCGCTTCATGATCAACGGGGAAGTGAAGTACTACTCGACGAAAGACATACTGACGCTTACTTTCGACACGAGCTACACGCCACCACCCGCGGTACCGCAAGCGACGCCGGCTCCTGCGCCAAATCTGCAGCGCACCGAGGCCGCTGCGCAGGGCTCGACCGTCACTGTCCCTGCCGGCTCGGTGATTTCCATTCGCATGATTGACAGTGTGGACTCTGCAACGAATCAGGTGGGCGATCAATTTCACGCAAGCCTCGAGAGCGACCTCATCATGAACAACATCGTTGTCGCTCCGAAAGGCGCGGACGTTTACGGAAAACTCGAGCAGGTGAAATCCGCGGGCGACATTAAGGGGCAGTCACAACTGCAGCTCGGGCTCACCGGGATTCGCATCAATGGCACGGTTGTTCCAATTACGACGGGCGATTACGACGTCGCGGGAAACTCGCGCGGGAAGCAGAGCGCGGAACGCATCGGCGGCGGCGCGGCGCTGGGCGCTATTATCGGCGCGATTGCCGGCGGCGGCAAAGGCGCGGCCATCGGCGCTGGCGTGGGAGCTGGCGCAGGGACGGCCGTGCAAGTGCTCACCAAGGGGCAGCAGGTGAGAGTGCCGAGCGAAACGGTGCTGGATTTCAAACTGCAGTCGCCATTCACGATTCCGGCGCGGTAATTCGCCGAAAAACCCGAGGCGCCGCGCAGATCCTCTTCATTAACTGTTTGGTTACGCGTAGTCAATTGGGTTCAGGAATTTTCTTGCACTCGCCGGTATTGCTGCGTAAGATAACAGCCCGAAAAGGAGCTGCGCCGTGCCCAAAGAAAAGCCCAAGGTAAACATCGGTGAAGTCATCCGTTCCTATCGCAACGATCGCGGGCTTTCCCAGGGCGACATCGAGCGCCGCACCGGCCTGCTGCGCTGCTATCTTTCGCGCGTGGAAAACGGCCACACCGTGCCGTCCCTCGAAACGCTGGCGAAAATCGCAGAAGCCATGGAAATCAGCCTGGCGGACTTTTTCCCGGGCGCGGATACGGCTCAGGACCGCGAAACAAAAAAAATTCTAGGCGAGCTTTCCGAAGAGGAAATTCGCTTCCTCGGGGACATCAAGAAATACAGCACCACGCTTACAGAAGACGACAAAAAGCTGGTGCTGGCGATGATTCGCAAGATGGCCACCGTCGTTCCGCGCGCCGTTGCCGCCGCTCCGCGCGCTCGCAGCGCCACTCCCGCTTCCCACCGCTCCGGCTACTAACTCGAGGCACGTCAATTTTTCATCGGACATTTGTGCCAGCCTCGCCGCGCGGATTTATTGCGGCTGCGAGTTTCTCGCGCGGAGAATTCGGTTTCGTGGTTGGGATTTGCCGGGCGCAGAGAAGCCTGGAAGCGGAACGATGGCGCGGTGGACTTTGCCGCGGCCGATGACGAGCTCGCCGGCGCGAGCTTGGACTTCGAAGACGAGGAAGCGGCCTTCGTTGCCAATGAGGCGAGCATCGGCGCGCACCGTGGTCCCCTGCGGCACGGCTTTCAAGTGGTCCACCTCGATGCGCGTGCCCACGCTGATAGTTCCGGGAGGCAAATGCGGGCGGACAGCTTCTGCGGCGGCAACTTCCATCATGCCAATCATCGCAGGCGTGGAAAGAATGGCGGGAAGATCCGGATTGTAGGCCGCGATGGTCCACTGAAATTCCACAACTCTCTCAACGGTAGCTTGCAGACCTTTCGGCAAGCGCGGGCCTTCGGTTCCCGCGGAGGCGCGTGTCTGTTTGCCTTTGCCAGACCTTTTTATTTCGCTCTTCTTTATTTTGCTCCGCTGAGGTGGGCGCTTTTTCACAATTCCTCTTCGGTGAGGGTGGGCGACGGTTCTGGAGAATGCGGAGCGTGCAGAAAATCATTGAGAAATTCGGCGAGGGTGACGCCGAACTGTTTCCACAAACGCTTTCGCAAAGTGCGGTAATCCTGCGCTCCGCTGAAAAGGTCGCGCAGCAATTCGCGAAAGGTGGCGCTGCGGCGCGCGAATTGCACCATGCGGGTGGTGACCGCGCCGCCAAGAAAAGTTCCGCGAAAAACGCGGCGCACCAGGCGCGTGGCGATTTCGAGATCCGCGACAAATTCGGCGCGCAATCGCGCGGGATAGCCCTCAGGCTGCCCGGCAACAAGAGACTGCGCGAGCAAATCGCCGGAACGCAGCGCGTAGAACAATCCCTCGCCGGTGATGGGGTCGACGTAAGCGGCGGAGTCGCCGGCAAGCGCCCAATTGCGCCCGACAATTTTACGGTTGCGCAGCGTGCCGAGTTGCGGAGATGGCAGCACGTGGCTGTAAAACTGCGCGCCAGCGACGGGAATTTTCTCTTCGCGAATGAAGCCGTCGAGCAAATTGCGCAACGTCTGCGTGGTGTACTGCGCCATTTTCGCGCAAATTCCGACGGAGAGATGGTCGGTGCGTGGGAAAGACCATAGATAGCCGGACATGCGGTCCAGGAATTTAATTTTGATCATTTCTTCTTTGGCGGGGATGAAATAGCCGAGCGTGACTTCCAGGTCATTCGCGCGAAGCGGAGTGGTATCCGGCAAAAGCTGGTTGCGCGCGCCAGCGGCGAGAACGACGAAATCGGCGGAGTGTTCTTCACCGGCCGCAGTGAGCGTGACATGTTCGCCAGATGTGTCCACGCGCGTGACGCGCGCATGATGCATAGCGCATCCAGCGGCTTGTGCGCGGTCGAGCAGCAGGCCGTTCAGAATGGCGCGCGAATAAATCACCAATGGGCGGGACATTTCGAAGCGCGCGCGGTGACCTCGGCTGGAAATTAATTCCGCGCTGTGAACTTCTTTTTTGGCGGCGGGACCGTCGAGCAGGAAAGGATATTTTTCGATGGCTTTGTGAGTGAGGCCGCCGCCGCAGGGTTTCTCCCAGGCGAGATGCTCGTCAAAAAGAGTAACGTTGAATCCGGCGCCGCTCAATTTTTCGGCGCAGAGAGACCCGGCAGGCCCTCCGCCCACAATGGCAATTTGTTTCATTCGCTTGGAATCCGCGTACAGACGACATTGCCGCGTTCGTTCAGACTCCAAAGTATAGCATCAGTGGGCGCTGCGCAAACGCGCTGTGCGCTTTTGGACAGCTGGGCAAGCTACGCCGGCACGAAGGCCGCCGCATGGTAAAATGGGAGGCGAATGAAGGTGAGTTAAAGTATTGGGGACTTGTTGGGAAAAGTAGTCAGCCAGGAAGAATTGCTGAGCAGGGTGACCGAGGCAAAGGCCGCTCGGCGCCGACTTGTGTTCACAAACGGCTGTTATGACCTGCTGCATCCCGGCCACATCCGCCTGCTGGAGAAATCCCGCGAACTTGGCGACATTCTGATTTTGGCGCTGAACAGCGACCGCAGTGTACGCGAAAATAAAGGCGCGGGTCGCCCAATTATCCCTGAAGATGAGCGCGCAGAAGTGGCTGCTGCACTCGAAGCGGTGGATTACGTGGTGCTCTTCGATGAGCCCACGCCTCGCGAAATCATCGCGAAAATTCTGCCCGACGTGCTGGTGAAGGGCGGCGACTGGGGCCCGAACGAAATTGTAGGCCGCGAAGAAGTGGAAGCCGCGGGCGGGCGTGTCGTCTCGATTCCCATCGAGCCAGGATATTCGACTTCGAGTATCCTGAAACGCATTCAGAAAATTCCATCATGATTCTCCCATTGGTTGCAGAACTGCTTGCGCGCGTGGGGCGCCAGCCGGAAGCGGAAGAAGTGTTTGACCGTTTGCGGCGCGGAGGCCGTGAGGCGCGTCTGGCAGGCTTGACGGATCCCGCAAAAGCGCTGCTGGTAGCGCTGTCGGTGCAGTCTGTTTTGAAGCCGGCAATTTTCCTGGTGAAGTCGAACGAACGAGCGGACGAATTCTGTTCGCTGGCGCGTTATTTTCTGCGCGCTCTCGGCAAAGCGGATGCGCGTGTGATGGTTTTTCCAGCGCATGAAGTGCTGCCGTACGATCATCAATCGCCGCATGCGGAAATTTCCGAGGCGCGCGCTTCGGCGCTGTGGCGGCTGACCAGCGGGGAAGCGGATTTGGTGATTGCTCCAATCACCGCCGCAATCTGGCGGCTGCGCGAGGCGCAATTCTACAAAAGCCTGGCGGTGACGCTGGCGCGCGGCGAGGACATTCCGCGCGAAGAATTCCTGGCGCATATCGCGAGCGTGGGCTACGAGGCCGCCGAAACGGTCGAGATGCCGGGGCAATTCGCCGTGCGTGGCGGAATTATTGACGTGTTTCCGCCGGAGGCGGAACGCCCGGCGCGGCTAGAGCTTCTAGGTGACACGCTGGAATCGATTCGCGAATTCGATACCAACACGCAGCGTTCGACCAATCCGCTGGAGCGCATCACGCTTTTGCCGCTGGCGGATTATCCGCGCAGCACAGAGCAACTGGCGCGTTTGCGGGAATTGGTTGTGGCGGGGTGCGCTGAATCGACCAGTTCTGCGGCGGAAGGCTCCGAGCCGCCCGTAGGATTTTTTCCTGGCTGGGAATTTGAAGCGTCTTTCGCGCGAGAACGCGGTTCGCATTTGCTGCGGCTGCGCGAAAATATTTTCGTAATCGAGGATGAGCCGGAGGCTCTGGATGCGGCGCTCGAAGAATATCGCGAGCGCTTTGCGGAAGCGGCTGTTGAAAATCCTGAAGCGGCGCCGCCGGAAAACTATGTTCTGACGGAAGAGGAGTGGGCGCAAGCGCGGCAGAAGATTCCGAGACTCGGTTTGGAGCATCTGGCCACGGGAAAATCGCAGGACGAAACCCTCACGCTTCAGACGCGGCCGACCACGCGTTATCACGGGAATGTGCCGGCGTTCATGGTGGAATTGAAAGGGAGGCTGAACGCGGGAGAGCAAATTGTGCTGAGCGCGGCGAGTACCGGAGAACAGGAGCGGCTCGCAGATTTGTGCCACGAATTCGAATTGCCGTTTCGGCTGGGCGAATTGGGACAGGGCGCGACGGCAGCGCGTTTGGTGGATGAATCGAGCGGAGGCAGCGTGCCAGCGGCAGTGCTGCTGCGCGCTCCGATGGAGGAGGGCGTCGAGTTTGTCGCAGCGAAGCTTTCCATTTTCGGCAACTCGGATTTATTCGAGACGTTGGCTCCGGCGGCTGGGCGGAGGCGAACGCGGCCCAAGACGGCGAGCTTTTTCAGCGATTTCTCCGAGCTGAAGCCGGGCGACTTTGTGGTTCACGTTGACCATGGGATTGGGCAGTTTCACGGATTGCGGCAAGTGAATGTGGACGGCGTGAAAGGGGAATTTCTGCAGTTGGAATACGCCGAGCAGGCGAAATTGTATGTGCCGCTGACCCGATTGGACCTGGTGCAGAAATATCAGTCGCTGGGCGGCGCGGCGCCGCGGCTGGATCGTTTGGGCGCGCAAGCGTGGGAAGCGCGAAAGTCGCGCGTGAAAAAATCGGTAAACGATATGGCCGAGCGGCTGCTGAAGCTCTATGCGGAGCGGAAATCGGTGCAGGGCCACGCGTTTCCTGCGGACACGCCGTGGCAGAAAGAGTTCGAGGACGCCTTTGAATTTCAGGAAACCACCGATCAAGATCGCGCCATTGAAGATGTGAAGCGCGACCTGGAGCGTTCGCAACCGATGGACCGTTTGCTGTGCGGCGACGTGGGCTACGGCAAAACCGAAGTGGCAATGCGCGCGGCGTTCAAGGCGGTTTCGGATTCGAAGCAAGTGGCCGTGCTCGCGCCCACGACAGTGCTGGCTTTTCAGCATCACGACACTTTCCGGCGGCGATTTGCGGCGTTTCCGGTGAAGATTGCCATGCTGAGCCGGTTTCAAAATCCGCGCGAGCAGAAAACAATTTTAGCGGATCTGGAAGCGGGGAAAATCGACATTGTAATCGGCACGCACCGGCTGCTCTCGAAGGACGTTAAATTTCAGGAGCTGGGATTGTTGGTGGTGGACGAAGAGCAGCGATTTGGCGTGGCGCACAAGGAGCGCATCAAGGAGATGCGCAAAAATGTGGACGTGCTGACGATGTCGGCGACGCCGATCCCGCGCACGCTGCATATGTCGCTGGTGGGGCTGCGAGATATGTCGGTGATCGAGACGCCGCCGAAGGACCGAATGGCGATTCATACCGTGGTTGCGCCATTTGACAAGGGACTAATACGGCGGGCGATTACGGAGGAGATGGCGCGCGGCGGGCAAGCGTTTTTCGTGCATAACCGCGTGGAGTCCATCGCGTCGGTGGCGGCGATGGTGCAGGAACTTGTGCCGAAGGCGCGTGTGGTGGTAGGCCACGGGCAGATGAGCGAGCAGGAACTTAGCCGAGTGATGATGAAGTTCATCCGGCACGAAGCGGACGTGCTGGTGGCGACGACGATTATCGAGAACGGGCTGGATATTCCGCGCGCAAACACAATCATCATCAATCGCGCGGACCGGCTAGGGCTGGCGGAGCTTTATCAATTGCGCGGGCGCGTGGGCCGG
The DNA here is from genome assembly GCA_035933545.1 of Candidatus Acidiferrales bacterium. Lineage (GTDB taxonomy): Bacteria > Acidobacteriota > Terriglobia > Acidiferrales > UBA7541 > DAHUXN01. Next base: position 7,283 of record DASYYQ010000122.1, read on the forward strand.
TCGAATTACCGGGCGTACGCTTATTTGCTGGTGCCGCCGGAGACGGCGCTCTCCGGAATCGCGCGGCAACGGCTGGCGGCGCTAAAAGAATTCAGCGATTTGGGCGCAGGTTTTCGCATCGCGGCGCTCGATTTGGAATTGCGCGGCGCAGGCAACATGCTGGGGCGCGAACAGCATGGGCACATTGAATCCGTGGGATTCGACATGTATTGCAACATGCTGGAACGCGCAGTCTCCGAACGCAAAGGCGAGGCGGTGCAGCCGGAGCGGCGCGCGACAATCAATTTGGGCATGGACATCCGCATTTCGCCGGAGTACATCGAAAATGAGAGTTCACGGCTGCGCGTGTACAAGCGCATTGCCGGCGCAGCGAGCGAAGAAGTGCGCGATGAAGTGCTGGCCGAGCTGCGCGACCGTTTTGGGCCGCCTCCTGCGGCGGTCGAGAACCTTCTCGAGTACGCATTGCTGAAAGCGCTGGCAGAGAAGCTGCTGGTAGCTTCGATCGACCGGCGCGGCGAGCGCGTGGCCATTAAATGGCATGAAGACACGCCAGTAAAGCCGGAAAGGCTCGTTAAGATGATTCGGGCGCGAAAGGGTATGCGGCTGGATCCGGCAGGAACGCTGTGGCTGGAATGGAAGCGCCAGCCGGAAGGGATCGCCGCAGCGGTTAGAAACGTATTGCTGGAACTGCAAACCTAGGGATAGAATCGAGGCATCATGAAAAAAGCAATGTATGTGGCCTGCGCTGCGATTGTGGCGCTTTTGTTGCCGTCCCTCATTCACGCCCAAGATGCGCACGGAACCATTGTCGAAGAAATTATCGCGCGGGTGAATAACGACATTATTACGCTTTCGGATTACCAGAAGGCCGAGGCGTCTTTGCGCCAGGAGGCCCAGCAGGATTGCCAGGGCTGCTCCGACGAAAAAATCAATGAGATGGTGGCCGAGGAAAAGAAAAATCTGCTGCGCGACCTGATCGATCAGTCGCTGCTGGTGCAGCGCGCCAAGGATTTGGGCATCAGCGTCGATACAGACGTAATTAAGCGCCTGGATATGGTGCGCCAGCAGAACAAGCTTCCGAGCATGGAGGCGCTGCAAAAGGCCGTCGAATCGTCCGGAATATCCTGGGAGGATTATAAGCAGCAAATCACGAATTCCATGCTAACGCAAAAGGTGATTTCGCAGGAAGTCGGCTCGAACATCAAAATAGGGAATGACGAAGTACAGAAATACTACGACGCGCATAAGAGTGAATTCGTCAAGCCTGAGGAGGTCGACCTTTCCACGATTTTCTTCGGCACCAAGGACAAAACGCCGGAACAAGTGATGCTGATCAAGCAGAAGGCTGAAGGGATCGAGCAGCGGCTTAAAGCAGGCGAGGATTTCGGGAAGCTGGCGCAGCACTTTTCGGATGGTACTACGGCCAGCGACGGAGGCGAGATCGGCGTATTCAAGCGCGGCATGATGGACCCAGCCATCGAGAAAATTGTGTTTGCGCTGAAGAAGGGCGACTTTACTGACGTCCTGCCGGCGCCCGACGGGCTGCAAATCCTGCATGTGAATGAACATTTCGAGGCTGGCTTGCAGCCCATGAGCAAAGTGGAAAACGAAATCGAGAATGACTTGTACGAGACGAAAATTCAACCCGCGATGCGGAAATACTTAACGCAGTTGCGCAAAGACAGCTACCTGGTGATAACCGCCGGATACGCGGATTCGGGATCAGCCGGCGCCAACAGCGTTATCGCGGAAGTGCCTTACGGGACAGAAGAAGGCAAGCCCAAGAAGAAAAAGAAAGCCACCCCTGCTGAGACAGATCCCGGGGACGGGAACCCATGAAGTCCGGTTACGTGTCTGAACTTCGCAAAGGACAGAAAGACCAGGCAGTCTCCTCGTTTTTCCTGGTGCGCGAAAAGGAAATTCGCGTTTCCAAGGCGGGAAAACCGTGGCTGCGGCTTTCGCTTGCGGACCGCACGGGAACCATTGCAGGTAAAATGTGGGACAATTTCGCGGAACCGGCGCAGACGTTTGAGTGCGACGACATTGTGCGCGTGCGCGGACGCGTTGACGTTTATCAAGATGAGCCGCAACTGATCATCGAGCAAATTCTGCGGGCGGTGGAAACGGATTACGCGCTGGACGATTTTCTTCCGCACACCAAGCACGACGTTCAGAAACTCTATTCGCAATTGCGCGATGAGATTTCGACGGTGCACAATTCGTGGCTGCAGCGCCTGCTTTTGTCTTTTGTAGATGATCCGGAAATTGCCCCGAAGCTAAAGCGCGCCCCTGCGGCGATGACCATGCACCATGCGTATCTCGGCGGATTGCTCGAGCACATCGTGAGCCTGTGCGGCCTCGCCAAAGTAGTCGCGCAACATTATCCAGAGGTGGACCGCGATTTGCTGCTCGCGGGCATCGTGCTGCACGACATTGGAAAGACGGAAGAGCTTTGCTACAAGCGCGCCATCAGCTACTCGACCGAAGGGCAGTTGCTGGGCCACATCGTGATTGGATTGGGCATGGTGCGGCAGCGAATCGACAAAATTCCAGACTTCCCGCGCACGCTCGCCGTGCTGGTAGAGCATTTAATCGTCAGCCACCACGGAACGTACGAATTCGGCTCGCCAAAGTTGCCGGTGGTGCGAGAGGCCGTGCTGCTGAATCATCTGGATGACCTCGATTCCAAAATGGCGGCCATGCGCGCAACGCTGGACGGCGTTCAAACACAAGAGCTGTGGACAGAGCGGAATGCCGCTTTGCGCCGGACCTTGCTAAACAGCGCGGCGTATTTGCTGCCACGCGAGAGCGCACCGCCAAGAGCCGCGCCAACAACGCAATCGGCGCAAGCAGCGGCAAAACCGGGAGGCCTGTTCGGTGCTACGGGCACGGCGAGGCCGGCGGCAACGGCGAATTCCGCAGCCGTTTCGCGGACGATTGGGCCAAAGGACAAACAATGAACGTTGCGTCTGCAAACGGCAATGCCCGCGGCGGCGTCACGCGGAAGCGGAAGCTGCTCGAACTGGCTCCGCTGGAGCTCGATTGCATGATCGCGCTTTGGCGGCTCGAAGAAGGCACCGTGCGGGACATTCGCGAGGCGCTGGCGAGCCGCAGGCCGCGTGCCTATACAACGATAATGACCATTATGGACCGTTTAGAGCGCAAGCAGATCGTTTCGCGGCGCCGCACCGGACGCGCTTGGCGCTACCAGCCCAAATTGAGCAGCCACGAAGCGCGCGAGCACGCCATCGCACAAGTGGTCGAGAGTTTTTTCGGCGGCTCGACCGAAGAGCTTTTGAAACACGTCTCCAAGGAAGTCAGTTCTTCCGCGCCATCGTATTCAGGCGACGATCTGTAGCCCGCGATGTTTCCCGGCGAACTGAAAATCCGCGGCCTCTCGCTTCGCCCGGCGACTCTGCTGGCGCCGATGGCCGGCGTTACAGACACGATCTTTCGCCGGGTAGTTCGCAGTTTGGGCGGATGCGGGCTGATTATGACGGAATTCACCAGCGCGGAAGGCGTGACGCGCAGCGCAGCAAAAACTTTGCGGTATCTCTACTACGACGAAGACGAGCATCCCATTGCCGCGCAGCTTTTTGGCGCGAACGCGGAAGTGATGGCTGCGGCAGCCGCGCTCGTCGAGGACCTGGGATTCGACCAGGTGGACATCAATCTTGGCTGCCCCGCCAAAAAAGTGGTGAAGTGCGGTGGCTCGGGACTGCTACGCGACTTGCAGCAGCTTGAATCCGTGCTCAAAGCAGTGCGCGCAGCAGTAAAGATACCGCTGACCATAAAAATGCGTTCTGGCTGGGATGATGCGAGCATCGTCGCTGTGGACGTCGCGCGAATGGCCGAGCGAATTGGCGTGGAAGCCATCGCCGTGCATCCACGAACGCGCGTGCAGGGCTATTCCGGTGACGCGGATTGGAGCCTGATTGCGCGCGTCAAGCAGGCCGTGGCCGTACCGGTGATCGGCAACGGCGATATCCGCCTGCCCGAAGATGCGGAGCGAATGGTGAGGCAAACAGGATGCGACGCGGTGATGATTGGCCGCACGGCAGCGACGAATCCGTGGATCTTCCGCCAGATGGAGCAATATTTTTCAAGCGGCAAATACGATGAGCCTACCGAAGGGGACCGCTATCAGCTGCTCTCTGGATATTTTCGAAGCCTCATCGCCGCGGAATTGTCCGACGCTCTGGGCAAAATGAAGCAATTTTCCTGCTGGTTCACGCACGGCGTGAGGAACGGCGGCGAGCTCCGGCATCAAGTGCATTCGTCGCGCACTCCGCAGGAAGTATTGCAGCGGGTGGAGGATTTTTTCGCCGGAGTCGCCGACGCAAAAAACTGAAAGCGCGCCTCAGGAATTTCTTTCTACGAGCAGCCGCTTGTAAGCTTCGCGTTTGGTAAGCCTGAATTCCTTCGCCGCTTGCTTCAAGGCGGCCTTGCGGTCCAGATTCTTCTCCTCGGAGATTTGTGCAACTCTGTCGGCGAATGAGCCTGAGCGAATTTCAGCTATTTCCAGTTGTGCAGAGCCGGTTTGCGCGGTTTCGTCGGAGCGTCCCGGAGGCGCGATGACCAGGGTGATTTCACCGCGCGGCTCCTTTTCGGTGAAGCGCTGGAGCAACTCGCTGATGCGGCCGCGCAGCAATTCCTCGTGAACCTTGGTCAATTCGCGCGCGACGGCCGCTTCGCGGTCGCCAAGCACATCCAGCGCATCTTCGAGACATGCGCGCAACCGGTGCGGCGCTTCGTAGAGGACCAAGGTGCGGCCGCCGGAGGACAATCGCTCCAAGCTTCGCCTTCGCTCGCCAGCGCGCGCGGGCAGGAAGCCGGCAAATGTGAATTCATCTGATGGCAGGCCGCAGCCGGCGAGGGCAGCGACAATCGCGGAAGGACCCGGGATGGGAATCACGGCGATTTTATGGCGCTGGCAGAGCGAAACCAGCCGGTGGCCAGGATCGGAAATCACCGGCGTGCCCGCGTCGCTGACCAGCGCAATGCGCTCGCCCTCCTCCATGCGCACCACCAGTTCCGGCGCGCGAGTCATTTCGTTATGCTCGTGATAGCTTTCGAGCGGTTTGCGGATTTCGAAATGCGAGAGCAGCTTCAGCGTTTGGCGCGTGTCTTCGCAGGCGATCAGGTCCACTTCTTTCAAAATGCGCAGGGCGCGAAGGCTGATATCTTCGAGATTGCCGATAGGAGTGGCGACCAGGTAGAGGCAGCCACTCGCAGTTCGTGCTGATTCGCGCAAAGTCATGGGTTGAAGGCGGCAAAAAGCGCGTCGACGGCAGAATATCACATTGCGCGGCGCTGTCAGGAACATCCCGCGTTGGCCGCGCGCGCAGACATGGTAAGATTTTGTGTTGCCTGATAACGAGGATTAATAACGTGCCACTCTACGAATACAAATGCGTGAAGTGCGGCCACAGATTCGAGAAAATCGAAAACGTCTCGGCGTCCGAGATTAAGAAGTGCCCGAAATGCGGCGCCAGGGCGGAACGCATGGTGAACGCGCCGGCCATTCAGTTCAAGGGTACCGGATGGTACGTGACGGATTACGGCGGGAAAAGTTCCAGCGGAGGTTCGAAAGAGCCCGGCGAGTCGAAAGAATCCGCGGCCTCCAAATCGAGCGATAAGTCTGCGGAAAAATCCGCTGCAAAAACTTCCACTAAAGAGCCGGCGAAAAAAGCGAAAGAAAAGTAGCGCTAAAGTTTCAGAGTCTTCAGATAGGCGCGGAATTCGTCTCCGAACTCCGGATTTTTTGCGGCGAATTCCACAGTGGCCTTCAAAAAGCCTAGCTTGTCCCCCGCGTCATAAGTTTTTCCTTCGGTGGTGAGCGCCCACAGGCCGTATTCGCGCGCCAGCATGCGCAGGCCATCCGTAAGCTGAATTTCGCCGCCGCGGCCTGGCTCGGTGCGTTCCAGGCAATCGAAAATCTCCGGCGGCAAAACGTAGCGGCCGATAACGCTCAGGTTCGACGGGGCCTTGTCCGCTTCGGGCTTTTCGACGAGGTCGGTCACTTGGCGCAGGCGGTCGCCCCATTTGGGTTCATTCGCGGGCCGCGCCTCGATGATTCCGTAGAGATGAACCAGTTCGCGGGGAACGGCCTCGACGGCAATCGCGCCCGTGCCAGTAGCTTCGTAAACATCGCAAAGCGCGCGTGTCACTGGCTGCGGCCCGTCGCAGATGACGTCGCCGAGCAGCACGGCAAAAGGCTCATCGCCGACGAGTTCGCGCGCGACGAATACTGCGTGGCCGAGGCCCAGCGGTTCGCGCTGGCGAATGTAGCTGAAGTGAATCTTGGAGCCGATGTCGCGAACCAAATCCGCGCGGCGCGTATCGCCCTTCTCGCGCAGGAAGCGCTCCAGTTCCGGGGATTGGTCGAAATGATCTTCGATGGCGTTTTTGCCGCGGCCTGTGACGATAATGATGTTTTCGATTCCCGAGGCTGCGCACTCTTCCACCGAATATTGAATGAGCGGCTTGTCCACTACCGGAAGCATTTCTTTGGGTTGCGCCTTCGTCGCCGGAAGAAAGCGAGTGCCAAGACCCGCGGCGGGAAAAACTGCTTTGCGAACGCGCTTTGTTTTATCAGGCATTGTTTTGCGCAAAATCCGTCAAACGGCAAATTACGTGGAGCAGCGAAGATTGTCAATCAAAGTCCAGAGATCGCGGCCTGCTCATAGAAATCCAACAATGGCCGCTGTGTTAAGATGACTGAAAGAGTGAAGAGGGAACGCGAAATTGGCTATTCGAATTTTGGGAATTGAATCTTCCTGTGACGAAACGGCCGCAGCGGTCGTTAGAGACGGCTCGGAAATTTTGTCGAGCGTGGTCGCGTCGCAGGTGGATATTCACCGCAAATACGGCGGCGTCGTGCCGGAGCTTGCTTCGCGCGAGCATCTGCGGCAGATCGTTCCGGTGGTGCGGGAAGCTGTCTCGCAGGCGAATTTGTCGCTTGCGGAGGTTGACGCCATCGGCGTCACGCAAGGTCCCGGCCTGGTCGGCTCCCTGCTCGTCGGATTGACGTACGGAAAGGTTCTTGCGTTGGCGCTCAACAAGCCGCTGATTGCCGTGAACCATCTGGAAGGCCACGTTCATGCGGTTTTTCTGGAAGCACATTCCGCCGGGCGCGCGCCAAAATTGCCGGCGATGTGTCTGATTGTTTCTGGCGGGCACACGCTGCTGTATCGCGTGGAAGCAGCCAAAAGCGAACACGCGGGAAATGGCGCTGTGCGATTGAGCTATGCGCGAATCGGCGGCACTCGGGATGATGCGGCCGGCGAGGCTTACGACAAAGTGGCGAAAATGCTGGCGCTCGGTTATCCGGGCGGGCCGGTGATTGACAAGCTTGCGCCGCACGGAAATCCGAAAGCAGTGCGCTTCGGCGAAACGAAAATGCGCGGCAATGCGTACGATTTCAGCTTCAGCGGAATTAAAACTGCCGTGCTGTATCACCTGCGCAAGCACCCTGAAATGCAGTGCGAGATTGAAGCGCGCGAATCCGCCCTGGCGAATGGGCAGCGCAGCGCCGATGCTTTGCGGGCGATCTCCAGTCCGGCGACGCTCGATCTGGTTGCCAGTTTTCAACATGCCGTGGTGGAAGATTTGCTGCGGCGGACGCTTGCGGCGAGCGAACAATTCGCAGCACAATGCGTTCTAGTCTCGGGAGGCGTGGCGGCGAATAGCGCGTTGCGCCGGCGATTCGAGGAAGAAAGTGCCAAGCGTGGCCTTGAAGTATTTTTCCCGAGCCGCCCGCTTTCTACGGATAACGCGGCGATGATTGCGGCAGCGGCATTCGGAAAATTTGCTGCTGGCGAACGCGCCGATGCCAGCCTCAATGCGGCGCCGAATTTTCCATTGGGAGCGGCGCTAACGAAAGTCTCTGCGGCGGCTTCTGAGCTTCAGGAAAGCGGGCAGTCGAAGAGGTAAGCGACGCCGTCGCGCGCCACGCAGTATAGCGTGCGCCCGTCGTTGCTCCACTTGATGTCCGCGATCCCTTCCGCGTGGCATTCGTCAATCACGGCATTGCGTTGTAGATCGGCGATGAAAATGCGTCCAGCGGCCGAATTCTTCAACCAGGAATTATAAAACGCGCAAAGCGGGCGCGAAGGATGGCACTGGCACATTTCCGCGGCGAAGGGAAGAGAAGCAATCTGGCCGCTCGCAGGATCGAGCGAATACGCTTGCCCTGACGCGCAAAAAATTAGCGTCCGCGCATCACTCGACCATGAAAGCTGCGTCACTTGCCCGGTGATCTCAAAGCGCGCGTTGATCTCCAGAGTCGGCACGCGAACGAGGAGCACGGCATCATCTGACCAGTCGCCGTCGAATTCCAAAACGGTCGCAAAGACTTTTTCGTCCGGGCGGAAAGCCCCCGCGCCAAAGCCAAAAAAGTCGGCCTCGTCGCCCTTTTCTTGGTCATCTACTGCCGCATCAGCCGCAGCGTTGCTGTCCATTTCGCAGAGTGGCTCAAATTTGTCGGGCGCGTCGCCCGGCAGCCACAGCGTCAGCTTCGCGTTTGTAGAACCGTCGGATGAGACAACGAAGTATCTGCCGCTTTCTGAGTAGCAAAGATGCGTTGGATAGACGCGAAATTGGCCAAAGCGTCCCGCAAACGCGCCTGCGCGCGCGTCGAACAGATGCAGCTCCGGCTGCCAGGTGCCCGATGCGGCTACGAGCGTTTTACCCTGAGGATCCCAGGCAAAGGCCGCGGGGAAGTCCGGGCGGGCGACGAATGGCTCGTCGGGAACGGCGACGGTCTTCGGCTCGGCACTAAGTTCGACGTCAGCGATTTCGATGCGCTGGCTCAATTCGCGCGTTGCAGGGGAATATGTGGCGACGTGGCCGTGCGAAGAAATCGCCAGGTGAGAACGCGGCGCTGCGAATGCCTGTTGGATGTTCCAGCGCGAAGTTTGCGGAAATTCGCGCAGCCCGCGGAGCACCAGCGGAGAAGACAGAACGGTGATTGCCCTGCTCGCGGAGGCGACAATCTCTTGCGATTGCCGTTTGGTGCGTGTGGCCATTAGTGCACGCGCTCCGCAGCGCTGGCCCGCATGCGTTCTTTGCAATCGGCGATGCGCTGACGAACTTTTTCCGCCATCTCGGCGATCAGGTCGCGGTGCTGCTCGTGGGCGTCGTCAACCTGAATTTTCAAAAGGTACAAATCGGAGTTCAGCAACGCCTGCATTTCGGATTCAACCTCGCCGAGCCGGTTCTTCATCAGGCTGAGCTTGCGAATTACGCGCACCAGCTCCGCGCCGGGCCCTTCGCCTTGTACTGTTTCGGGGCTAGCCTCGTATGTATCCAGGATTTTCGCGATGCGCGGCTCGTCGCCGTCCTGGTAGGCACGATTTACTTCGGCCATGAGCTCCTGACGCCGCGCGCGGTCGGCAGCGTCGGCCGTCAAATCAGGGTGAATGCGTTTGGCGGCTTCGCGGTAGGCGCGCTTCAATTCAGGCGAAGGCGAAAAGTTTTTCGGTTGCGGAGCATTCTTCTGGCACGCCGCCGAGCGCGACTCATCGGCTCGAGCTCGGGCTTCGCGTGCCGCTCGCTGCAGGCGTTCGTTCGACGGCTCTTCAGCGGCCAGCCGCTCGGCGAGTTGCGCGCGAACCTCATCCAATTCCGCATACGGCGCACCGACCAGATTCAAATAGCGGCCTTCGAGGGCGTGCAATTCGCCGCGAAGCGTGGCCAGCCGCAGTTCGCACTCCGCCAGCTCTGCTTCGACGCGCTCTTGTTCCTGACGCTTGCGCACGAGTTCGCGTTCTTCGGGCTTTATGCTCCGTCTCTGTTTGATCGTCGCCATTGGGTCCGGCCAAATCTGCGCGCGAGGTTAATGCGCGAATCGCCAAGAGGCCGGTTCGGGATAACGAGGCTAGTATGCACAAATGCTTTTTGCGGCGTAATGGCGGCTCGATTTGACGTTTCCAGAATCAAACGAGGAATGCCAGTAGAACTTTGGTACTAACGATCACTGTCCCATCGTGCAGGAACCAGCGGCGCCCGAATTCCAAGAGGGATGGGCATTTCTTGCTGGCGTTTTGCACGCGCCCCCGGAATTCTATACAATCGCGCGGCCAATGCGCTCTGCGGGATGCAAATAGGCTTACGCCAATAGCGGCCATGCGAATTGCAATCGACACTGGCGGCACATTTACGGACTGTGTTTTCCTGCGCGGTGGCGAAGTGCGCATTCTCAAGGTGCCTTCGACGCCTGACAATCCCGCGCGCGCCATTGGCGAGGCAATAGCAAAGGTTCTTTCTACTGGAGGGTCAGCCGAGGCAAGAGCTCACGGCTTCGAGGTTACATGTGGAACCACAGTGGGGACAAACGCACTGCTGCAGCGCCGCGGCGGGCGTGTGGCGCTGGTCACGACTGCCGGATTCGAAGACGTGCTCGAGATTGGCAGGCAGGCGCGGCCGCATCTTTACGACTTTTCTGTGAGCCGGCCAGAACCGCTTGCGTCACGCGAGCGCCGCTTCGGATTGAAGGAGCGTGTCAGCGAGGAAGGGCGCGTTCTGCTGAGACCCGACAGCAGGGAATTGCAGCGCATTGTGCGCCTCGTGAAGCGCTGCCGCGCAGACGCGGTTGCTGTTTGCCTGCTTTTCTCATTTGCCAATCCCGAGCACGAAAAGCAGATTACAGCGCGTTTGCGCGCCGCCGGTTTCCAAGTCTCCGCGTCACACGAGGTTTATCCGGAGTTCCGCGAATATGAACGCACCGCGACGACCGTTGAAAACGCGTATCTGCTTCCGGTGATGAGCCGTTACCTCGGCGAAATTGAAAAGCTTGCACAAGGATATGCCAAATCGCGCACGCCAGCGCTCGAGGCGCCGCGCGTGCGCGTGATGCAGTCGAATGGCGGAATTATTTCTGCCGCGACAGCGTCGCGCGAGCCGGTGCGCACGATTCTCTCCGGTCCAGCAGGCGGCGTTCTGGGTGCTCAGTACATCGCGGACCGTGCAGGCTTCGCGCGGGTCATCGCCTTCGACATGGGCGGCACGTCCACAGATGTGGCCCTGCTCGACGGGTCGTTGCGCACAACAAATGAATCTGAAGTGGCGGGTCTGCCTGTTTCTGTTCCGATGCTGGACATTCACACGGTGGGCGCAGGCGGTGGCTCGCTGGCGCGATTTGATCGCGGCGGAGCGCTGCGCGTCGGGCCAGAAAGCACCGGTGCCGACCCCGGCCCGATCTGCTACGGTCGCGGAACGCTGCCAACAGTCACGGACGCGCATCTGGTCCTCGGGCGCATCGTGCCGGAGGGTTTTCTCGGCGGCGAATTCCGGCTGAATCTACAACGCGCGCGTGAATGGCTTGGCCGCGCTCGCGGCGCGATGAAAACCACCGAGCAATTTGCGCAGGGCATTCTCGATGTTGTCGAAACCAATATGGAGAAGGCCATTCGCGTCATTTCCGTCGAGCGAGGTTATGACCCGCGCGACTACACGCTGGCCGCTTTTGGCGGCGCAGGCGGTTTGCACGCATGCGGACTTGCTGCCGCGCTCGAAATGCCTCGCGTCCTGATCCCGAAATTTCCGGGCGGCCTTTCCGCTCTCGGAATTCTGCGCGCCGACGTGGTCAAGGATTTCTCGAAGACCATTTTGTTGCCGCCGCAATCTGCAAAGAGCGCCTTGAAAAAACAATTTCATGCAATCGACGCGCGGGCGATGGCGGACCTTCGTCAGGAGGGCTTTGCAAACCAGCAAATCCGAATCGAGCGCTTTCTGGACATGCGCTACGTCGGCCAGGCATATGAATTGACTGTTTCCGCGAATGGCAATTTCGCCGCTGCGTTTCACCGCGCCCACGAAAAACGCTATGGATACTGCGATGCCGCGCGCCCGGTGGAAATTGTCAATATCCGTGTGCGCGCGATTGGCTCGACTCCCAAACCGGCGCTGCCCAAAATTCCTCAGGGTGGCGCTGATTCAGGCGCTGCGCTGATGCGCGTGCGTGAAGTATTTTTTGGCGCTCGGGGGATTAACACGCGCGTTTACGACCGGGCCCGTCTGCGCGCTGGAAACCGTTTTCGCGGCCCGGCAATCGTCACGGAATACAGCGCCACAACAGCGGTTTTGCCCGGCTGGCGCGTTCGCGTGGACGATTATGGGAATTTGCTGATGGAGCAGGAACGGTGAGCTTCGATCCGGTGCGTCTTGAAATTTTCAAGAATATCTTTCACTCCATTGCCGAGGAGATGGGCGGCGTGCTGCGCCGTTCCGCCTTTTCGCCGAATATCAAAGAGCGCCGCGACTATTCCTGCGCGGTATTCAATGGCGCTGGCGAAGTGCTCGCAATGGGCGACCACATGCCCGTGCATTTGGGTTCGATGCCCGCATCGGTGGACGCTGCCATTCGCGCCATCGATTTGCGGCCTGGAGACGTGGCTCTCCTCAACGATCCCTACGCCGGCGGGACGCATTTGCCCGATTTGACCATGGTCATGCCGGTGTACCTGCGGCGCGAAAAGGCGCCGATGTTTTACGTGGCGAATCGCGCGCATCACGCCGACGTTGGCGGCGCGCAAGCGGGTTCTATGGGCCTGTCGCGCGAAATCTTTCAGGAGGGAATTCGCATCCCGCCGGTAAAGATCTTTGAGAATGGCCGAGTCGTTCGCGACGCGCTTCATTTGATTTTGGCAAACGTGCGCACCGCGAACGAGCGTGAGGGCGATTTGACCGCGCAAATCGCCGCCTGCCGCGTCGGCGAGCGCCGCCTGCTGGAAGTCGTCCGCAAATATGGCCGCCGCGAAACGAACGACTACGGGCGCCACCTATTGGAATATTCCGCGGAGATGATGCGCGCCACTTTGCGCCGAATTCCCGATGGAGTGTACCGCGGTGAAGATTTTCTCGATAACGATGGCGTCAGCGAAAATCCTATCGCCATTCGTGTGACCATTCGCATCCGCGGCGAGCGCGCGGAAGTGGATTTCAGCGGCTCTTCTCCCGAATGCGCCGGCAGCATCAATGCCGTGAAGGCCATCGCGGATTCCGCCGTCTTCTACGTTTTTCGCTGCCTGGTGGACGATCAAGTGCCAGCCACTTCGGGTTTGCTGCGGCCCATCCGCATCACCGCCCCGGAGGGCACTATCGTCAACGCGCGCCCGCCGTGCGCGGTCGCCGGTGGAAATGTGGAGGCTTCGCAACGAATCGTGGACACACTTTTGCGCGCTCTCGCGAAGGCGCTTCCCGCGAAAATTCCGGCGGCCAGCCAGGGCACCATGAACAATCTTACCTTTGGCGGCCGCGACACTCGACCGGGCCGCGCAAACGCGCCATTCGCCTATTACGAAACAATCGCCGGAGGCATGGGCGCTCGCCCCGCTCGGCATGGCGAAAATGGCATCCACACGCACATGACCAATTCCCTCAACACGCCAGTCGAGGTTTTCGAGCATGCTTATCCCGTTCGCGTCCGGCGGTATTCCATCCGGCGGGGCTCAGGCGGCGCTGGAAAATATCACGGAGGTGACGGCATTATCCGCGATATCGAATTGCTCGTGCCCATGCAGGTCGGCATGCTGTCTGACCGAAGGAAATTCGGCCCGTACGGCCTTGCCGGCGGCAAACCTGGGAAGGTAGGAAAAAACGAAGTCTCGATTGCTCGTCGGCGGAAGAAAGCACCCGCGAAAGGCAGCTTCTATGCTCCAGCCGGAGCAATCATTCGCATCGAGTCTCCCGGCGGTGGCGGCTGGGGCAAGCCGGACAGAAGAAAAGGCAAGCGGCAAAGCTAGTCAGGCCAGTGCACCAGTGGAGCGCCGTGAACCTGGCATCGTCCCAGTTTTGGCGGCACTTCTTCCGAGGAATTTCTAGCATCGAAACTATAAGGTGAGCGATTCCGAAGCAGCCGGAGCCGCGAACGATTTGTTAATGGCTAGTGTATCGCCGGTGGGCTGGTCGGCGACGCGACAGAACGCGAACGCTAGTTCTCGAGCTTTTCGAGCGCTTCCGGCATCTGCAAACGCGCCTTGGCCAGCGCGCGAACCAGATTCGTCTCCATCGTTTGCTCGGTCGTGTTGCGCACCGTGGCAAGTTCCGTCACCAGCAGGTGCTTGGCGCGCTCGAGCATTTTCTTTTCGCGGAACGAGAGAGGTTTCGTCCGGCTCAGCGAAACGAGGCCTTTCAGCACAGCCGCTACTTCCATCAATGATCCGGTGCGCATGCGCTCTGAATTTTCCTTGAAGCGATGCTTCCAATCATGATGCGAGGCCGACCGGCCTTTTTCGAGGTAAGTGATCACGTTGCCTGCTTCCGTTGAGCGAATCACCGGACGCAAGCCGACGCTGGTTGCGTTTGTCTGCGGAACCATGACTTTCAGTCCGCTGGAAACGATCTTGAGCATGTAGTAGCGTTCGGAGCGGCCGTTGAGGTATCCATAGCTGATCTGTTCGATAACGCCTACGCCGTGGTTCGGATAAACGACTTTCTCTCCCAGTTTAAAGTCCATACAGGCTGTACCCTCCCCAGAAACTACAGTAAAAATAGTAGGCTTGCGTCAGCGCAAGGTCAAGGATTTCTAAGTGGAATTCAGCAGATTCTTTGGCGCTCGGGAGCCGCGTTTGCTAGAGAAATTCTTTGCAAGGCGGAGTATACTCTAGGTTTATGCTTCTGTTGGCCGTGGACACGGCAACTCCTGCAGGCAGCCTTGCAGTTTTGAGCGATGGACAATTAGCCGGCGTGATTTCCACAGCCTTGGACGAGCCTTATTCCAGCCGACTGTTTCGCCAGTTGGAAATTCTCCTCAGCGAATTGCAGCTTCAAACGCAAAATTTCGATCTCTTCGCGGTGGCCGCGGGTCCGGGCTCTTTTACCGGCTTGCGTGTGGGACTTACGGCGGTAAAAGCATGGGCCGAGGTTTTTTCGAAGCCGGTTATCGCCATCAGCGGGCTCGAAGCCATCGCTGCGCAGGCGCAGCCGCATTCTGAGAATGGCTTAATCGCGCCTGTGTTGGACGCGCGGCGCGGCCAGATTTACGCCGCTTTGTTTCGGCGCGCCGCCCAGCTTGTGCAAGAAGAGCCTGACCAGGTTTGCACTATTGAGGAGTTTCTCGCGCAGCTTGCGCAACGCAAGCAGAATGAAGAAATCGTTTTCGTCTCGCCTGCGCCTGCCATTCTGCGGGGTTTGCTTACAAAACGTGACGGCAACCGCTTGTCTGCATCCATTTCTGACGTGGCTCAATCCGCCTCGCCTCTGCTCGCTCCGATCATAGGAAAACTAGCGCTCGAACGCGCGGCTCGTGGCGAATTCACCGATGCCTTGCATCTCGACGCGAACTACATTCGCCGCTCGGATGCGGAGTTGCTCTGGAAAAAGCAATGACTCGCGCAAGCATTCGCCGCATGGAACCCCGGGACATTTCCGCGGTCTTCGAAGTGCAATCGCATAGCAGAGAAGTGGCGCAATGGTCGCTGGCCGCCTACGAAAGTGTTTGCCGCGCTCGAACGAATGAATTTGCCTGGGTCGCAGATCGCCATGGACGCGTCTTGGGTTTTCTGGTTGCTCACGAAGTGGCCAAGGAAATGGAAATCCTCAATCTAGCTGTTGATCCAGCGGCCCGCCGCGAGGGCCTTGCAAGCGCTCTTTTGCGACATGCTCTCTCTCATGCGTCCCAAATCGGCGTCGAAAAGGTCTTTCTCGAAGTTCGCGCCTCCAACGCCGCCGCGCAGCGCTTCTACGAAGCGCACGGCTTCGCCTCCGCCGGCATGCGTCCCAACTACTACCGCGATCCCGCCGAGGATGCCTTGCTTCTGGAAGGTCGGCTTACTTCCCACCCAGGCCAAAGTTTTACTTGACAATTAGCCCTTGGGGGGGGGTATATGATCGCTAATCTTTGCCCAGCCCGCAAGAAGGCTTTGATGAAAGCCACAGCATCGCTTCTCTCTTTTTTGCTCCTATCGTTTTTCCTTCCGATGTGCTCAAACGCGCAAAACGGGAACTGGTGGGGTTTACAGTCAGTAGCCGCGCAATGCGACAGTTGCACCATACAAGATGAACCACCCTACACAAAGAATATCTGCGAGTCCGGCCAGCAGAGTGGAGGGAAGACCTGCAGTGTTGCCGCCTACTCTTATCCGTGCGCGGAGCCTAGCGGGGAAGGTGCTGGCCAGTGCTACGGCCAAATCTTCATGGCAGAGACCTTTGGCACTTGCGGAGGTGCCAGCCCAGCGACCAGCAGACAACTGGGGAAGAAGGCCCAGCTTGCCTTGAATCGCCTTATAATTTGGATACCCAATTCCGCTGGCGGCTATCAGGAGGCTAGTTTGAGCGTGCCGGATGAACCAAGTCAGAAGGTTCGTCTTGCTTCCGATCCTCCTACAATATTTATACCTAATTCGGATGGCGGCTATCAGGACGCCAGCTTCGCTGCAACCTCGTGCCCATCTGCGAAGGCTCCACGGCGATGATCCGTCCTATCCCATCCTGCATCTTGGCCGGCCTCCTCCTGGTGTGGCTTCCAAAGCCATGCGTGGCACAATCATCTTCCGCTCCCGCAAAATCACCTCCCGTGACCCAATTGACATTGCGCCTCGAGGACACCGTTCCGGTCACCGCGGTCCCCGCCGCACCACTGGAGGGACTGGCGCGCTGCGACGGCGATGGCAACGTCTATCTGCGTTTCGATCAACCAGCGGATCCGATGGGGGCTCCCATTGTGCGCATTTCCGCCGACGGCGAAGGAGTAAAAGTTTTCTCCCCTCCGCCCATTGCCAATCTACAGGGGGCAGAGATAGACAGTTTCTCCGTGAGCCCAGACGGCAGTGTGGATTTGGGTCTGTGGGGTTGGGACCCGCAAGCGAAGAAAGGTGTCGGTTACATCGCTACTCTGAAAGATGACGGCTCACTCGACCACACAACTAAAGTAGGGGCGTACATGGAGCCCGACCAGGTAGCCGGTTTTAGCTCCGGTCAGACGCTGGTCTCAGGAACTCGCGACGCGCGAATCTATGGCAAGGACCAGCCCGCCGTTTCAGTTCCGTTCACAGAGATTCTAGACTTTGCGGGCAACCCTGCCAAGACGCTCACGCTCCCCGGAGATTTTCAGCCCGCCAAGCCCGGTGACAAAGACTTCAAGGCTCAGGTATACCAGGAACCAGCGGAAATCACCTTGGGCGATGCGGAATCCGGCAGCGACGGCAACGTCTATTTGATGAGGCACACCGGGAAGCCAACGGTCTATGTTATCTCCCCTGACGGCGCTCTCTTGCGCACCTTGCACCTGGCTCCGCCGTCTCCATCAGCCAGCGCTGGTTTTACAATAAGATACGGGGACGGCGGACGCTTGGCCCTTGCATTTGCAGAGTTCGTGCCCGGTTTGCAAAAGGCTAAAGTCTTCAAGGACATGATTATTTCTGTTTACGACGCCCAAACCGGCGAAAGGATGGTCGATTACCTCGTATCCCCCGAACTGGGCGGCGATCTCGTCTGCTACACTTCCCGAGGATTCACATTCCTAGGAAGGACGCCGCAGCATCAACTCGCGATCCAGCGCGCCTCAGCATATTGATTTGTCAACTTCCCCTTCAACAGATCGCTTGGCGGCGCGCCGCAAAATGTGATAGCTTGAGCTCATGTGAGCTCATCACACAGGAGGGCGCGGATGCCTTTGACGGCTCAGGATATTCCGGGGGACCTGATGTCGAGCAACGAAGAGTTTCGCAAGCTGGCCCAGGAACATTCTCGATACGAACAGCAGCTCCAGCAACTCACCCGCCAACCGTACCTCAGTTCTGAAGACATTCTCCTTGAAGTTCAATTGAAAAAAATGAAATTGCGATTGAAAGATCAGATGCAGCAACTGATTGCGCATCGCAGACGGGAGCAGTCGCACGGCTAATCTCGCGCCCGCGAGAGCCTGTTGTAGCGTACAATATCAGTGTTTTCGCTGGTGTTTCTCGGGGAACTGCTGCTTCAGGCATGGTGAAAGACGGCTATAAATTCGCGCTCCCGCCGCTGATACTCGGCGTCGCGTTAATGGCTTTTCGCTGGTGGTGGGGCGCGATTGTTTTGGCGCTCGGGCTGTTCGTCCTCTTTTTTTTTCGCGACCCGCAGCGGCGAATCCCGCAAAGCCCTGACGCGGTAGTTTCACCGGCAGACGGCCGCGTGGTTGAAATTGTCGATGAGCCGTCTGGCGGGCGTGCCGGCAAGCGCGTCAGCATTTTTCTTTCGATCTTCGATGTGCACGTCAACCGCGCGCCAGTCGCGGGCCGGATTCAGAAAATTGAATATACCCCGGGCCGGTTCATGGCCGCCTGGAAGGAAAAAGCCTCGCAGGCAAACGAGCAGAACCTGATTGTGCTGGCATCCCCGGCTGGCGACATGCACTTCAAGCAAATCGCCGGATGGGTGGCGCGCCGCATTTTGTGCTGGACGAAAATCGGCGATGAAGTCAAACTCGGCGACCGTATCGGCATGATTCGCTTCGGTTCGCGGGTGGACGTCTGGCTGCCTGCGGATGCGGAAATCCTGGTGCAGCGAGGCCAGCATGTGGCCGGAGGGGCCACACAAATAGCGCGATGGCACTACACGAGTTAGATCCTGTGAATTTTGATGCGGACGACTCCGAGGATGAGCCTGTGTCTCGGCCTCCTCGCCGGAGCCCACGGCGTGGTGTGTACGTCCTGCCGAGCCTCTTCACCGTCTTGAATCTTCTTTGCGGCTATTATGCGATTTTAGAGACGTTTCGTGGCGGCGCAGGCGACATGGACAATGCCGCGAAGGCCATTGGCGCGGCCATCGTTTTTGATGCGCTCGATGGGCGAATTGCCCGCCTCACGCACACCAATTCGGAATTCGGCAAGCAGTTCGATTCCCTCGCCGATGTCGTCAGTTTTGGCATCGCTCCTGCTTTTCTTGCTTTTGGCTGGGGAGTGAAGGGGGTGATGCTCGGTCAATCGTTTGCCGCGGTGCACGTTGTTCAATTGGGATGGGTCTGCAGCTTCGCTTTCGTCATTTTTTGTGCTTGGCGGCTGGCGCGATTCAATATTGGGATGGCGGGCGGCGCGAAATATTTCGTGGGATTGCCTACCCCTGCCGCGGCCGGCGGGATTGCCGCTGTCGTTCACGCTATGTGGAATCCCATCGAGGACTGGCGCAAATCGCTCGTGTGGGTGCTCCTCGTCTTGCTTCTCGGATTTCTGATGGCCAGCAAGGTCCGCTATTACAACTTCAAAGGCGTGAACTGGGGCCGCCGCCGCACTTCTCTTGCGGTCGTGGCCATGGCGTTGATTATCGCCGCGATTTTTCGGTATTCCGAAGCAACCCTGCTGCTTCTGGCCACCGTCTACATTCTCCACGGACTCGTTGTGGAGGTTCTGCGCAAATTGCGCCACCGGACTTCCGCGCATCCGGCTTGACATGTCCCGCGAATATCACATTCCTCGAATCGCTGTGGTGGGCGCTTCCTCATTGCGCGGCAAAGAACTGACCCAGCTCATCGAAGATACCGGCTTTCATGCCGCCGAAGTTGTGTTGCTGGATACCAGCGTTCCGCCCGGCACGCTCACCGAAGCTGCAGGCGAGCCTGCGTTTATCAAGCCGATGGAGCCGGACAGCTTTGCTGGCGCGCGATTTGTGTTTTTCGCTGGAAGTTCCGCGGAAGCGAGGAGCAATTGGCGTCTTGCCACGCAAGCAGGAGCTGAAACCATTGATTTGACGGGCGCTCTCGAAGCCATCGGCGCTGCTCCGTGGATTCCCGACTTGGACACCCTTTTGGCTCCTCCTGAACCCAGTTCGCAGCGTCCGCACGAAGCCGGAATTTATTCTTCTCCCGCGCCCGCGGTGATGATTGCCTGCCGGCTGGCGGCAGCGCTCGCGAAGTTCTCTCCGGAGCGGCCGGTCATCCTCTTTTTCCCGCCGGCGTCCGAGCGCGAGCAGGCCGGAGTGGACGAACTCGAAAAGCAAACTGCCGATTTGCTGTTGCTGCGGCCCATTTCGCAGCCCGTTTTCGACGCGCAGGTCGCTTTCAATTTGCTGGCTGGTTATGGCGACGCGAGCCGTCCAACCATTCCGGAAATGCGCGCTGAGATATCCCGCCGCGTCAACACCTACCTGAGTGGCCGCATCCTGACTCCTGCTGTGCAATTGATTCAGGCGCCGACATTTTACGGCTACGCCTTTGCGGCCTACGCGGATTTCCCGGGGCCGCCAGACCTCGGTCAAATTGACGCCGCATTAGTGGCGGCAGGAATGCACCTGGTCGAAAGAGACGAACCGAAACCCACCAACATCAGCGTCGCCGGTGAAGCAAAAATTCATGTTGCCCGCTCCGAGCGCGATCCGGGCGTGAACTCCGGCGTCTGGCTGTGGGGCGCGGCGGACAATCTTCGCATTGCCGCAGCGAACGCTTTGCGCATCGCGGAGGAGCTCCTTGTCCTCAAAGCGTAGCGTTCCACGCCGCGCCATCCAATCGCTCGGGATTTCTATCGCTCTGTCGATGCTCGCAATCGCTTTCATTGCGGCGGGATGCGGCTACCACCTCGCGGGCCGCGCGGCGGCGCTTCCTTACACCTGGCACACTCTTGCCGTGCCCATTTTTGTGAATCGCACGCCAACGTATCGTATTGAGCAGACGGTCACCAACGCCGTGATCCATGAATTCTTGACGCGCACGAAATATCACGTGGTTCCACGCGCCGCGGGAGCTGACGCCGTCCTGCGCGGCGAAATAACCGACATCCAAGCCGTGCCGCTGCTTTTCGACGCCACTTCTGGCCACGTGAACACCATGCTCGTCACGCTGAAGCTGAAAGTCAGCCTGATCGATGAGGAGTCCAACAAAGTCGTCTATCGCGACGACAATTTCGTTTTTCGCAATGAATATCAGGTCTCCAGCGATGTGAATCACTTTTTTCAGGAAGAAGGTCCTGCGATGAATCGCATGTCTCGCGATTTTGCTTCCGATTTGGTTTCCCGTGTACTCGAGGGGTTCTGATGCCGCAAGCAACCGTCGAAAATCTCCTCCAACGCATTGAAAAGGGCAAGCCCATACCAGCGATCGTTTTGATGGGCGCGGATCCTTACCTCCGCGATCAATGCCGCAAGGCGCTCATCGAAAAATTTGTGCCGGAGGCTTCGCGCGAATGGGCTGTCACGAAAATATCCGCCGTTGGAGGCGGCTTGCAGGAAATCCTTGAGCGCGCGCAAATGGCGCCCATGCTCTCCCCGCGCCAGCTACTCATTTTGCAGGATGCGGAGGCGCTCGAGCGCGGCGGCGACGACTCTCTCGAACGCACCACCGACGCGCTCGCCCTTTACCTTGAGGATCCCGCCCCTTTTTCCACTGTTGTCATCGAGGCCGAACAGTTCGACCGTCGCAAAAAGCTTTTCAAAGTTCTATCCGCCGGCGCGCTGATTGTGGAACTTACCGCCGGCTCGGCGGACGTGGCGGCGCTTGCCGTTCAAATGGCCCGCGAATTGGGAGCGGAAATTGCGCCTGATGCCGCCTCGGAGCTGGCTGATGCCGTCAATGGCGAACCGGCAAAAATCCGCCTCGAACTCGAAAAGCTTCAGCTCTACGCCGCTGGCCGCAAAATCACGCTCGCCGACGTGGATGCGCTGGTCGTTTCTGCGCGGCGCTATACCGTTTGGAAGCTTGCTGAAGCGTTCGCCGCGCGTGACCGCCGCGCTTCTATGGAATTTCTCGATTGTCTTTTGCGGGAAGGCGAACAGCCCGCTGGAATCGTCGGCGCTCTCTCTTGGATGTATCGGAAACTGGCCGAGGCACGCGAGCTGCCGCCCGGCACGAACCCTTATCAGGCCGCGCGCGATTTGGCCATGCGCCCGGAGACAGCCGGCATCGCTCTCGCACAGGCGCGCAAAATTCCCCGCGAGCAGTTGCTTGCCGGAATTACCGTTCTTGCTGAAGCGGACAGTGTGTTGAAGTCCGGAGCGCCGAATCCGCGCGCCACTTTGGAATTCGTGGTGGCCCGCCTGACCACTCCTACGGCCCGCGCGGCCATTTAGGTGATAAGGCCCAAGCCTAAAGACATCTCCGGGGTCGGAGCTTTAGAGCCAGATCGCGCAGGAATCTTTGTGGTCGCGGCTTTAAAGTGCGTGTTAAGGACTCCTGTTCTCGTCAGGGCGCCGCAGAGCACGGCTTCAGAGTGTATGTATTAGCAGGCAGCCTTTGTAAGGGCACAGGTTCAGCCGCAGCTCACGAAGCAAATTCTAAAGCCCTTACTTGGTTTTCTTGGCTTGCCGCAATCCATTCAGCGCGACGTTGAGGCGTGATTTGTAGCGATTCGCAGTGTTCCGAGGCAACGAGCGATTCTTCACCGCGCGGTCAATCTCCGAAAACGTCTGCGGCAATATTTGCTCGCTTTTTGCGGGGTCGCCAGCCGTCAGCGAAGCCCTAAACTGCCGCATGGCGGTGCGCACGCGCGTGCGATTGGCGCGATTCACCAGCGTGCGGTGTTCCGTTTGCCGCATATTCTTGAAAACCGATTTTGACCGCTTCTTTTTCTTTACAGGTGTGCCTTGCGGCATTCAATTGCTCCTTAGTCAGATAGTCGAATGAGCAAGATTATCGGACGCTCTCGCCTTTGTCAATTTTCGCCCTGTTGCTCGAAAACGCTCAAACTCCTCTTTGGCGCGGCGTTCTTTAGAGATTATTCTGGGCCTCTCTTTTTCGCGTTTTTCGTGAATTTTGCCCTTTATCCAGTGTAAAGTCATTGGAGTGAGCCTGATGACGCCCATGCCCGAGGCAATCGCGCGCCAGTGTCGCCCGAAATCTGCCGCTAAATGTAATTGGCCTGCTATGTCTGCAGTCGCGCTCGTCGCCGCAGTTTTGCTCTTTGCCAACTCCGCCGCAGCGCAAAAGCCCCAGGACCTCCGTTATCATGGCTACGTCAATGATTTTGCTCGGGTCATCTCGCCCGATACCCGCCAAGCCATCGAAGATCTTTGCCGGGAGCTGGACAAGAAAGCTGACGCGCAAATTGCTGTGGTTACTGTGCGCTCCCTTGAAGGAGAATCCATCGAGCGCTATTCGATCGACCTTGCGACCCGCTGGGGAATCGGCCCAAAGCAAAAAGACCGCGGCGTTTTGATTCTTGTCGCCCCTTTCCAGCGCAAATATCGCATCGAAGTCGGCTACGGGCTGGAACCAATCTTGCCCGACGGCCTGGTCGGCGACTTTGGCCGCGAAGCCGTTCCGCAGTTCAGGATCCATAACTACAGCGGCGCAATCCTGCTCCTTACTGAACACGTCGCAGCAGTCATTGCCAGGAATCGCGGCGTTAAGCTCGAAGCGCTCCCGCAGGAAAATCAAACGCCCATGGGAGTGGAAACGCCTCCTCCGAATGCGACCCCCCAGAGGATCGTCTTTTACGTCCTGCCCTTTTTGCTCTTGCTATTTTTCCCGCTTCTTGGCTCATTATTGCGGATGCGTGCGGGCCGTCGCTACGGCCGGGGCCACGGCCTTTTCTGGACGGCCGCCCCGTGGTTTCTGGGCGGCGGAAGTTGGGGCGGCGCCTCGTGGGGCGGCGGCGGTTTTGGCGGCGGCGGTGGATTCGGCGGTTTTGGCGGCGGCTCCTTCGGCGGCGGCGGAGCGAGCGGAAGCTGGTAGAGCGCCGATCGCTCTCGCCTGCGGAATGAAATCTGACAAAGTTGCAGCCTGACAAGGACTCATAATGGAAGATTTGCTGCAAGAATTACGCGAAAAGCTGCTCCGCGGTGCTGGCGACAATCTCAAGGCCATCGTCCTTTATGGCTCCGCAGTTACTGGCGAATATCAGAAGAACCATTCTGATCTGAACGTTCTCTGCATCCTCAACCGTGCCACCCCGCCCGATCTGGAATTGCTGCACGAGCCATTGGCGTGGTGGAAGCGTAAAGGGTTTCAGGTGCCCTACGTCTTCACCGAACAAGAGCTTCGCGCCTCGGCGGACATTTTTGCCATCGAGCTGCTCGACATGAAAGCGCGTCATCGCATGATTTATGGCGAGGACTTCTTTCCTTCGCTCGACGTTCCTACGCGGCTTCACAAATTGCAGGTCGAGCGCGAATTGCGAACCAATCTGGTCCGTCTTCGTCAGGGGATTTTGGCTGTGCCGCCGAAGGATCGCGTTCTGGTCAGCCTCATGGACGCCGCGGTTTCTGCTTTTGTCACCCTTTTCCGGCACGCTCTGCTGGCATTCGGAGAAACTCCCCCGGCTTCCAAGCGCGAAGTGGTTGAGCGCGCCGCTCAACTCGTGAACGTCAGCCCGGACTCGTTCCTGGCCATTCTCGATGTTCACCACGGCAAGCGTAAAGCTTCCGAGCTCGATGCGCAGCAAACTCTGCGCGGATACGTCGAACTGGTCGAGCGCATCACCGACGAAGCGGACCGTCGCTTGGCCGGCGCGCTCTAACAGAGCTCCAGGAATTGAATTTTCGCGGAGGAACGAAATGAAAAAGGCCTTGCTGGCGCTGGGTGTGCTTGTGCTGATTGGCGCGATTTTCGGCGGAATGTACGTCAGCGCCCGCAATCAGATGGTCCGCAAAAATGAAACGGTCAAATCCGATTGGGCGCAGGTGGACGTCGTTCTCGAACGCCGCGCCGACCTGATTCCCAATCTGGTTGCTACAGTGAAGGGCATTGCCGCGCAGGAAGTGACCGTTTTTACCGCCGTCGCCAATGCTCGCGCCAATCTGATGAACGCCCAGTCGCCGAAGGACAAAATCGCTGCCAACCAGCAGCTCGATGGCGCTCTGGTAAAAGTGCTGGCGCTCACCGAAAATTACCCCCAGCTCCGCTCCAATGAAAGCTTTCTGCGCCTTCAGGACGAACTGGCCGGAACGGAAAATCGCATTGCCGTCGAGCGCCGGCGCTACGATGACGCCATCCAGGATTACAACACCTACATCGCCACGTTCCCGAACAACGTTTTTGCCGGATGGGCCGGTTTTCAGCGCAACGACGCTTATTTTACGGCTACGCCCGCATCGCGCGCCGTTCCCAAAGTCGAATTTCCCGCCGCCAAGCAGTAAGCCGGAGAGGCGCAAAAGTGACCCCGAATGAATGCATTAAGTCATTGACAATAAACATGTTATCGCAAGTCTACTTGACCGGGCGAACAGCCATGCGGTAATCTGTTGATGTACCCAAGAGGTAAGCACTTCATTTATCTTCCAACTAGATGAGACAAACCGTCAGGATGTCGGGGGGCATCGCCGAACTTTTTGGCACCTACGACGAAAACCTTAAGCTTCTTGAATCCAGCCTGGACGTTACCACGCAGCTTCACGACAACGATCTCGAGATTGAAGGCGAGCCTGCTCAGGTTCAACGCGCCGCCAAATTTCTCAACGAATACAATCAGCTCTTTCGCGAAGGCCGCAAACTCGAGAGCGGCCAGGTGAAATCCATGCTTCGCATGGCCAATCACGAGCCGGATTTTTCGCTGCGCCATGCCATGGAGCACGCCCGCCCGAAGTCCTACGGCAAAAAGCCCATCACCGCCAAGAGCACCAATCAGCGCCGCTACATGGAGGCGCTTGAAAAGTACGACATGGTTTTCGCCATCGGTCCCGGCGGCACAGGGAAAACGTATCTCGCTGTGGCTATGGCCGTCTCCGCGCTTCTCAGCAAGCAGGTCAACCGCATCATTCTCGTCCGCCCTGCCGTCGAAGCCGGCGAGCGCCTCGGCTTTCTTCCCGGCACTTTGCAGGAAAAAGTCGATCCCTACATGCGCCCGCTCTACGACGCGCTTCACGACATGCTCGAAGCCGACAAGCTCGAACGTTTCCTCGAAAAAGACATCATCGAAGTAGCGCCGCTGGCCTTCATGCGTGGCCGCACTCTGAACGATTCTTTCGTCATACTCGACGAAGCGCAAAACACCACCAGCGAGCAGATGAAAATGTTTCTCACGCGCCTGGGCTTCAATTCCAAGGCGGTGATCACCGGCGACGTCACGCAGATTGATTTGCCAACCGAGCGGCGTTCTGGCCTCATCGAGGCCATCGAAATCGTCGGCAAAATTGAAGGCATATCCGTGGTTCATTTTGACGAGCGCGACGTCGTGCGTCACAATCTGGTTCAGCGCATCATCAAGGCCTACGAGGAACATGGACTGGGCGCATCTCAGCGCATTCCCAGCAGCGGCGTGCCTGGCGAATCTGAGCGCTCGCGCGAACCCGACCGTTCACCTGGCATGGTTCGCCAGAACGACCGTATTTCCACGGAGTAGGTCCAGCGCCATGGTTATCAACCGCCAGAAACGTGTACCCGTCAAAATCCGCGCTCTTGATGAATTCTGCCGCCGCGCCACCACCGCGCTCCGCGTGCCGCGCGATGCCGCTACGATTTGCCTGGTCTCCGACGCGAAAATTGCCTTATGGAATCGCGCGTACCGCGGCAAAGCGAAGCCGACCGACGTGCTCTCATTCCCGGTGTCGGCGCTGCCCGCGCAAAATCGCAACGGCAAATTGCCGCGTGTGCTAAATCTTCGTCGCATTCGCCAAAATGGCTATCTGGGCGACGTCGCCATCGCGCCGGCTGTAGCCCGCCGTAACGCGCGCGCATTTGGCCGCAGCTTGCAGGACGAAATGTGCCTCCTCGCTCTGCACGGGCTCCTCCACTTGATGGGCTACGATCACGAAGCCGACAATGGCGCGATGAACCGCATCGAGTCGCGCCTTCGCCGCAAACTGGGGCTGGCATAAATGCACAGCTCGCTCGGCTATGTCATCGGCATTCTGCTCTTGGCG
This sequence comes from Candidatus Acidiferrales bacterium, assembly GCA_035933545.1. Taxonomy (GTDB): domain Bacteria; phylum Acidobacteriota; class Terriglobia; order Acidiferrales; family UBA7541; genus DAHUXN01. Next base: position 33,983 of record DASYYQ010000122.1, read on the forward strand.
GCGGGCTTAACGATATTCGCCTATCTCGACCGGATTTACCGCCAGCTTGGCCGCGTAGTTATCGGCCGCGCGCACGCCAATCTGGATATTTTCGTCGCGGAGATCGAGCCGCGCGTCCGCATCGGTCGGCTGCGCGCCGCCGGCACGTTCAGCCTTCTCGCTCGCCTCTGGCTGGTCGTCGTCACCGTGCTCACCGCGCGCGCGGTGATGCTATTCGCCGGCGAAACTTGGCGCATCGTCGCCGAGATGATTTTCTTCCTGGGCCTCGAAGTCATCGTCGGAATGCAATTCCTGCCCGCGCTCCTGCTCGCGCGCACCAGCGGCAAATGGCTGATTCCCATCCTGCCATTCATTCGCGTTTTCGCGTGGCTCATCTGGCCCGTGCAGGCCATTCTCGAATTCGCCATCTCCATCCTGCATATTTCCGACGAGCCCGGCGATACTCCGTCAGATGATCAGCAAGCCATGGAAGCCATCGTCGACGCGGCCACAGAAGAGGGCATCATCGAGCGCGACGAAGCGCGACTCATCGAACAAGTGGTCGAATTCAGCGATAAGCGCGTTCGCGAAGTGATGACTCCGCGTCCCGACGTGGTTTCCATTTCCGCGAACGCCACCGTCGATGAACTTCGCCGCGTACTCGTCTCCTCGAAGCTGTCCCGCCTTCCCGTGTATGAAAATACTGTCGACGAAATCATCGGCATCGTCATCGCTCGCGACATCCTGCAAGTTAGCGAGAGCGAAGCCGCCACGAAGACCGTCCGCCAGCTTGTGCGTCCCGCGCTTTTTGTTCCGGAAGCCAAAATGGGTTCGAGCCTGCTCCGCGAAATGCAGCGCAAAAATCAGCAAATGGCCATCGTGATTGACGAATACGGCTCCATGGCCGGCGTGGTCACCGCGGAAGATTTAGTCGAGGAAATTGTCGGCGACATCGGCGAGGAAGATCGCCAGCCCGCTCCTGACGTGGTGCGCGAGAATGATGGCAGCATGGTTCTTCGCGGCAGTATCGGCGTTGAAAAACTGAAGGATCTGTTTGGCGTGGAATTGGAAGACGATCAGACCGGCTCCTCCGCCGCGACGGTCGCGGGCTTGCTCAATCAGCTCGCGGGCCACGTTCCCGAGCCCGGTGAAAAAATTAACTACGATGGTTTGCAGTTTGAAGTGCTGGAAGCCAATCAGCGCAAGGTCCTGCGCCTCCGCGCCCGCCCGCAACCCTCGCAGCCCCGCCGCCGCTAATTCTGGATTGAAATCATCACCGCATCATCCTTGCGGCAAAGGGGAAGGAACTGCCCATTGGCTCAACGGACGCAATTTGCCACAATCCAAGCATCTTGTGATCTCAAACTGAGCCGCGCAGTTCGGGCAGACGGCTCTCGTTTGGAATGTGTCGAACGCGTTCTTACACCGATTGCAAACCCAATAGTTCCCGACCGGCGGCGCGACTTTGCAATCGGGACACGCAAATCCATCATGACGCGGCAGTTTCTCCAGCCTCGATAACGCTTGCGCTTGTTGAAATCCCGTCCAGCAATTCATCACCACAAACGCGCCGATAAGCGCAATCCAAATGGAATGCGCCCACCACGCCAGCGCCAGCAACCCAAACGTCCCAACGAATCCGATAATGCTCGCCGCCATCAAGCTGCGCGCCCGCCCCAGCGGAAACCAGAGCAACGAGCGAAGAATTTGCCCGCCATCGAGCGGATAGATCGGCAGCATGTTGAAAATCAACAAAATCAAATTGATTAGCCACAGGTTGTGCAGCAGTGTGGCCAGGTTGGGCATCGCCGTCGTCCAGCCCAATGAGCCGCTTAGCATCGTCAGCAGCGTTAGTATTGGAAACAGCGCCACATTCACCAGCGGCCCTGCCGTAACGCTCCAAAGAGTTGCGCCCGGACGTTGCGGAGGATTCACGTACGCCAGCCCGCCCAGAGGCCAGAGCACGATTTGATCGGACGTTCCTCCCACTTGCCGGCACGCCAGCGCGTGGCCAAATTCGTGAATCGTCACGATCAGAAACAGCGCGAGATATTCCACCACGTTCCAGTAGACGGCCGAGTACGCATGCCCACGATCGCCAATTTCCCATGCCGCGACCAGAAACCACGACCAATGCAAATAAACATTAATTCCGCTCCAGCGGAACAGGCGCAGCGATCCTTTGCGAAAGTCACTCATAGGACGAGCCTCAACTCACTTTGCCAGCTAAAGCCTATTTTCCCGCAATTTCATCCCACTTACACACTATATCCCGTTTATGTGCAAAATGAAGAACCCTCGCTGCAATCCAGCGCGGCCCCGCTATACCGCTGACGCCTGCGTTCGTGAACGTTTCCCCGCTTCGAGCTGACGCGTCCATTGCACCAGGTCCACCAGCATTTTGCGAATCAATTCCTTGCTCGCTTCATCTTTCAAATTCCCTTGCTCGTCAAAACGCTGCGCCGCATTTCCAATCATCACTTCCGGGCCATTCGTCGGGCGCATATTCAAAAACACAAACGATTGCCGCAGATGATATTGTGCCCGAGCGGTTCCCACAGCTCCAACCGACGCGCCCATCACCGCCACCGGCTTTTCGTTCCATGCATTGTCTCCATAGGGACGCGACGCCCAGTCGATGGCGTTTTTCAGCACGCCCGGAATCGAATAGTTATACTCCGGCGTGCTGAACAAAATCGCGTCTGCCGCGCGTACGCCCTCCTTCAATTCCGTAACGCGCTTCGGTGGATTCGTTTCTTCGTCCTGGTTGAACGCCGGAATTCCGTCCAGCTCGAAAATCTCGATCTTTGCGCCCTCTGGAACCAACTGCTGCGCTGCGCGCAACGCCCCGCGGTTGTAGGATGCTTTCCGCAAGCTGCCCGCGATTCCCAAAATCGTCAGCGTCTTTTCCATTTGCAATCACCTCCATGTGTGGGATTTTCTCCAGACTATAGTGAGATGCTTCGCTCATCCGCCTCGATGCGATCAGTTGCGCGAGGCATTCCTTGCTATAACTTTGTTTTGCCCGAACATGCCTTGAATTTTCTCCTGCCGGGGAGTAACTTTCCATTCCCGCCCTTGCGGCGCGATTATCCCGTCCGAGGAGGTCCTATGGCTCCCGTAGCCACAGAAATTCGATTGCGTGTCAACGGAAAAGAACGCGAAAGCACCGTCGAGCCGCGCCTCCTGCTCGTTCACTATCTGCGCGACACGCTCGGGCTGACCGGCACGCACATTGGCTGCGAAACCAGCATCTGCGGCGCCTGCACCGTTTTGCTGAACGGCAAAGCCGTGAAGTCCTGCACCATGCTCGCCGTGCAAGCCGACGGCGCCGAAATCACCACTATCGAAGGCCTCGCCGCCACCGCGAAATCCAACGGCGCTCCTGCCGCAGCCGGACATTGCGCTCTGCATCCCGTTCAGGAAGCTTTTTGGGAGAAGCACGGCCTGCAATGCGGCTTCTGCACTCCGGGAATGATTCTCACCGCTGCGGCGTTTCTCGCGGAAAATCCTAATCCCACCGAGCCGGAAATTCGTCGCTCCATCAGTGGCAATCTCTGCCGCTGCACCGGGTATCAGCACATCGTGGATGCAGTGCAGTACGCTTCAAAGAAAATAGCAGCCGCAAAAGCGCGTTAACGCAAACGCCGGCGCGCAACAATTCGCGTCAGCTTTTTGTCAGGGAGGGAATCATGGCCACAGCAGCGAAATACGTCGGCAAGCCCATGAAGCGCAAAGAAGATCCGCGCCTGATTCAGGGCCTTGCTCATTACGTTGACGACATTCAGCTTCCGGGAATGCTGCACATGGTGGTCGTTCGCAGCCCTTACGCGCACGCGAAAATTCGCTCCATCGACGCGTCCAAAGCAAAATCTGCCGCTGGAGTCGTTGCTGTCCTCACGGGTGAAGACCTTTCCGGCAAAATCGGCCCCGTTCCCTGCGCCGCGCAAATTCCCGACATGAAACCCGCCGTGCGCTCCCCGCTCGCCACCGACAAAGTGCGTTTCGTCGGCGAACCGGTCGCCGTCATTGCCGCCACCGACAAATATTCCGCGCGCGACGCCGCCGACCTCGTCGAAGTGGATTACCACCCGCTGCCCGCCGTCGTTGACCCCGAAAAAGCCATCGCCAAGGGCGCAACGAAGCTTTACGACGCTTTTGACGACAATATCGCGTATCGCTGGGAACTCGAGGGCGGAGACGTCGCCGCCGCCTTCAAAAATGCCGACAAAGTCGTAAAGCTGCGCATGGCCAATCAGCGCGTGATTCCCGTGCCCATGGAATGCCGCGGCATCGTCGCCGAATATGATCCCGGCGAGCCTAAATTGCGCGTATGGACTTCCACGCAAATTCCCCATCTCGCGCGCACGCAAATTGGCGCCATGCTCGGCATCTCCGAAAATTCCGTGCACCTCACCACGCCTGAAGTCGGCGGCGGCTTCGGCAGCAAGCTCAATGTCTACGCCGAAGAAGCCCTCTGCTCCTATCTCGCCATTCACACCGGCAAGCCTGTGAAGTGGATCGAATCGCGCCGCGAGAATTTTCAGGCTACCATCCACGGCCGCGACTTCATCAACTATGCCGAACTTGCCGTCACGCGCGACGGCGCAATTCTCGGCGCGCGCTTCAAAGTCATCGCCGACCTCGGCGCTTACTACCAATTGCTCACGCCGCTGATTCCCACGCTTACTGGCCTAATGCTTTGCGGCAGCTACAAAATTCCCGCCATTCGCATCGAAATCATCGGCGCGCTGACCAACAAAATGGCTACCGACGCGTATCGCGGCGCGGGCCGTCCCGAAGCCACATACTTCATCGAACGCGCCATGGACGTCGTCGCCGCCGAACTGAAAAAAGATCCTCTCGAACTGCGCCGCAAGAATTTTCCAAAACCCAAAGATTTTCCTTACGCCACGCCTACCGGCCTCATTTACGACACCGCAAATTATCAAGCCTGTCTCGAAGCTGCTGCCAAAAAATCCGGCTACGCGAAACTCCGCAAGCAGCAAGCCGAGGCCCGAAAAAAGGGCCAGCTCATCGGCATCGGCGTTTCCAGCTATGTCGAAATTTGCGCCATGGGCCCCTCCAGCGCCATGCCTGCCGGCGGCTGGGAGAGCGGTACCGTGCGCATCGAGCCTACCGGCAAAGTGAAAGTCCTTACCGGCTCATCGCCCCACGGTCAGGGCCAGGAAACCAGCTTCGCGCAAATCGCAGCGGACATGCTCGGCGTCACGCCTGACGACGTCCTCGTCGTTCATGGCGACACCGATCAGGTTCCCTACGGTATCGGCACTTTTGGCAGCCGCGCCACCGCCGTCGGCGGCACTGCCATGTATAAATGCCTCGAAAAACTTCGCGACAAGATGGCCAAAATCGCCGGCCACATTCTCGAAGCCGATCCCGCGAAGCTCAGTTTTGCAGACCACAAGATTTTCTCGACCGCCGACAAAAAATCCACCACCTTCAACGACGTGGTCACCGCCGCCTACGTCGCCAAAACTCTTCCGCCCGGCGTCGAACCCGGCCTCGAAGCCACCACTTTTTTCGAGCCAACGAATTTCACTTTTCCATTCGGAACGCACATTTGCATGGTGGAAATCGACCGCGACACCGGCGAAGTCAAGCTCCTGAAATACGTCGCCGTGGACGATTGTGGCAACGTCATCAATCCGCTCCTCGTGGATGGCCAGGTGCACGGCGGCATCGTCCAGTCCGTCGGCCAGGTGTTTTTCGAAGAGGCCGTCTACGATTCCGAAGGCCAGCTTATCAGCGGCGAACTCACCGATTATGCGCTTCCTCGCGCCGCAGACCTTCCGCGCCTCGAGTTGTCCCGCACCGTCACGCCGACTCCCGTGAATCCCATGGGCGTCAAAGGCGTTGGCGAAGCCGGAACCATTGGCGCTACTCCCTGCCTGGTGAACGCCGTCGTCGATGCGCTCGCCCCGCTCGGCATCACTCACGTTGACTTGCCCATCAAGCGCGAAAACATCTGGCGTATCCTGCAAAAAAATTCCGACGGTTCCGCTTCCGCTCCAAAATCCCGGAGGGCCTCATGATTCCCTCATCGTTCGAATATCAAGCTCCCAAAACGCTCGACGAAGCTCTCCGCCTTCTCGGACGTCACGGTGACGAAGCCAAAATCCTTGCCGGCGGCCACAGCTTGCTTCCGCTCATGAAGCTCCGCCTCGCTTCTCCGCGCTACGTCATCGACATTGGCCGCGTTCGTGGCCTCGATTACATCCGCGAAGACGGAGACCACATTGCCATCGGCGCTCTCGCCACTCATGCGCAAGTGGCCGCCTCCGAACTTCTCCGCGAAAAGTGCCCGCTCCTGCCTGAAACCGCTGCGCAAATTGGAGACTTGCAAGTCCGCAATCGCGGAACCATCGGCGGAAGCCTCGCTCATGCCGATCCCGCCGCCGATTATCCCGCGGCCATTCTCGCTCTTGACGCGGAACTCATCGTCCAGTCGACCTCCGGCAAGCGCACCATTCCCGCCGCCGAGTTTTTTATCGATTTGCTTTCGACGCAAGTCCGTCCCGGCGACATTCTCACAGAAATTCGTGTGCCCGCTCAGCGCTCCGGCGAAGGAGCCGCCTATCGCAAATTCCACCAGCCCGCGTCGGGATTCGCGACAGTCGGAGCGGCTGCCCGCGTCATTGCCTCCAAAGACGGAAAAATCGAAGACATCGCCCTCGGCATGACCGGCGTCGGCTCCAAAGCCTATCGCGCCTCCGCCGTCGAAAAAATGTTGCGCGGCAAACAAGCTTCTGCCGAACTCATCGAGAGCGCCTGCTCCAAAGCCGCGCTAGGCGTCGAGCCTCTTTCCGACATTTTTGCCTCCGCCGAATATCGCCGCGCCATGGCCAGCGTCTTCGCCAATCGCGCCATCTCCGCCGCCCTCGCGCGCGCCGGCGTTCGCGTAGCCGCACAGCCCTCTGCCGCAAAACCCAGCGTGACTAAAGCGCCCGCGGCCAAAACTCCCGCCAGGAGATCCGTCGGCGGAAAATCGCCCGCTGCAAAATCCAAAGGCAAACGCAAATGACATCGCCGCCAGTGTCGCCACGCATTCACCAAATCGTTTTTGTAAGGGCACGGCTTCAGCCGTGCCGTAGTCGGCGTATATGAATGCGGCTTTGGCCGTTGAGGGCGTAGTTTTCCTCAGTCTACATCGAGCCATTCGGGAACAGTGATGTAATTGGCGAACGGCGGCAAGCGACCTGCCGTCATGCTTTAGAAGTTGTCGCTGTCTCGTAAATAGTCTTTCAGGAGGTCGGAGCTTTCGCTCCGACGTAAGGCCCTCTAAAAAGCGGGGCTTTAGCCCCTGAAGTACGGCGCTCTTCGACTCTCGATATTTATGAGATGGCTTGTCGAGGACTAGTTCTAGTTTGAGTTATGCATTTCAACTGGTGACTCCAAATGAAGCTTCAAGGTTCCACGCTTCTTCCCGCCGCGCGGGAAAAAGTCTACGAGTCCCTCACCGATCCCACATTCCTCGCCAAATGCCTCCCTGGCGCGCAGTCGCTCACGCCCGACGGCCCCGGTCGCTACAAAGTCTCGCTCAAAATGGGCATCGCCGCCTTCTCCGGAAAATTCGACGGTGCTGTTCATCTCTCCGACGAGCATCCGCCCGAATCTTTTCGCATGGCCGTCGAAGGCCGTGGCGCCCCCGGCTTCATGAAAGGGGAGGGAACCATCTCTCTTTTCGACAACCATCGCCACTCGCCCAACCAAACATCCGCTCAAACAGAAGTGCGCTACGACGGCGAAGCGCAAGTCGGCGGCGTCATCGCCTCCGTCGGCAGCCGCATGATCGAGGTCGCCGCAAAAAAAATCATCCAGCAGTTTTTCGACGCCGCGGCCGCCCAGCTCCAGTCCTATGCAAAATTACGCTAGCTATAAGGCAGTCGGGCCTCTTCTTTTTTGGGCTTCGCTTGAGAATCCAAATTGCACCGCGATGCGTAATCTATAAGATGGGAAAGCATTCAGTTGAGCAGTGGCTGTGGCGTTCAGCGGCAGTGCTGGTGAATCCTAAATCCCATTCGCTGCATTCATGTTTCATCGCGCCGTCAATTTTCACATTTTGAGGAGAGAACCATGAAGAAGCTTGGAATGCTTTGCAGTGCAGTTGTAATGCTCGCCGCTCTTGCTTTTGCCAGCCCCAAAAAGCAAACCTTCACCGGCGCCATCAGTGACAGCATGTGCGGCGCATCGCACATGATGGATGGCTCGGCCAAGGACTGCACCCTCAAATGCGTCGACAGCGGCAGCAAGTTCGTCTTGGTCGGTCCCAACGGCAAAATCTATCAGCTCAGCGACCAGAAATCGCCGCGCCCCTTCGCCGGCGAAAACGTCAAAGTCACCGGCACGCTGAACGGCGACATGATCACCGTTTCCTCCATCTCCGCCGCAAAGTGATTGCGGTTTCCGCAATCATCCTGAGCGAAGCGAAGGGGGCTCGCCCAGCCCGCGCGATTCTGGCGAATCGCGTAATCTCACTCTGTTCTGTGTATTCCTTCGCGTAGCCTCTGCTAAAATCCCGGCTATGCTGCAATCACGTCAACTGCCGCATTACACATGCTAACCGCTCTTCGCTACTACTGGCTCATTTCCAAAGGCTACCGCCTGCGCCCGTGGAAGAGCCCTTATCTGCAATGGCGCATGGAAACTTTCTTCGGCCCCGCCGGCGCCAATCTCACCGCGCGCAAATTCCTCCACTTGATGTGGACGGAACGCGCCCGCATCCGCCGCTTTCTCGCCTGGGTCCAGGACCGCCGCCGCGAACAGCAGCGCCGCCCTTGACCCAATTCGTTGCGCCACGCCGGCGCTTCGACTCCATCCTTCTCTTCACTTTTCAGACTTGTGACCCGCCGCCACTCTTGCCGTAAACTCTTTCGACTGTCCCCGCGGCACGCTCAGCGACTCCCACTTCCCCGTCGCCTCCGTTGCGTAATGTTTGGCGAGAAACACAATCTGCCCCACGTGATGCGCGTAATGCGCCACCTGCCGCGTGATCGCCTGCATCACCGAATGCGGTGTCGCACGAATCGTCACAATCTTGGCCAAGTCTGCATCCGTCAGCGGCGCCATCGCGTCGAGCACGTGCTTCCACCCGCGCTCCCACATCTCCATCAAGTCCCCGCGCGTCCGCGGCGCATCTTCAAACTCCGTGTCGCGATTCCGATCCGGCTTCTCCCCGTCGCTGGTCAAAAAATCCATCCATCGCGAACGCATATTTCCGGCCATATGCTTCACAATAATCGCAATCGAGTTCGATTCTTTGTCCAGCGCCGCAAACAGCCCAGCGTCCGGACACTGTTCCATCGCCCGCTCCGCCAGCTTCTTGTA
>DASYYQ010000137.1:0-2698 GCA_035933545.1 Candidatus Acidiferrales bacterium
CTGGGCAGCTTCAAATGGCGCCGAAGCACTTCTTCGCCACTCGCGATACGAATCAACCATTGCGATTTTTGAGAATCCCAGGATATTTCCACGCGATCTGCGCGCATCGGACACCCTCCCACAGCAGTAGTGACTCTCTAATACGGTAAAACGTTTGAAGAATCAAGCGCTTTGGGGCGTAGTGCCCGGGCACGGCCAGGGTATGACCACGAAATGTTCCACGGGCCTTTAGGGAGGCTGCCACAGTTGACGCCAGACACCGACCGCATTAGGATAACGTATTGCATTTTGGTGCTCGTATTTTGTGGCGGTGCAGGCTGCCCAGCCTGGAACATTTGCTTGTTCAAGTGTTACACCGAGGATTTATTCCAAGGGAGAGTTCAATGATGGGCGCGCTGAGAATTCTGATTGCTGACGATCACGATTTAATGCGGCGAGGTTTGCGTGACATTCTCAAAGCGCATGCGGACTGGAACGTCTGCGCCGAAGCGCATACCGGCAAAGAAGCGGTCGCCAAGGCCAAATCGCTGAAGCCAGACATCGCCATTCTCGATATCAGCATGCCGGAGCTGAATGGCGTCGACGCGGCGAAGCAAATTCGCGCCGTGTCCCCGAAAACGGAAATGCTGGTCCTTTCCATGCATTATTCCGACCAGCTTGTGCGTGATGTGGTGGACGCAGGCATTCGCGGCTACATGGTCAAGTCGGACGCGGACAAGGATCTCCTGACTGCCGTGGAAACGCTCGCGAATCATCAGCCGTATTTTACCGCCGGCGCCATTGACGTGATTGGCCACGGCCTGTTCAATCGCGGAAATGGCGATTCGAGCGAGTTGAAACACCGGCTAACCTCGCGCGAACGCGAAGTGGTGCGCTTGATCGCGGAAGGAAAGAGCAGCAAAGACGTGGGCGAAAAACTGGACATGAGCGTCAAGACGGTGGAAACGCATCGCGCTAACGTCATGAGGAAACTGCAAGTTCATTCCGTAAGCGAACTGGTAAGATACGCCATCCGCAACGACATTGTGCAGGCTTGATTTTTAATCCTTCAGGGCAATTTCTCTGTCGAAAAGCCGCTGTGCCGCGGGCTGCGTGAGCGTGATGTGCTGCGAAAGCGCGCCTGCCTTCTCGGCGCTGTGTGTGGAGGCAAAAGGAAATCGGTTTCGACCCGAAACTCAGAATGAACCCTGCGGATGAACGCTTGACTTTCTTCCTCCGCGCGGCCATCTTTATTGGCTTTACTCTGCGGTAGATTTTGGGCTGTCCGGAGGAATCGTTTCAAGGTGAAAGTCCGGGTTTGCTTCCACGATAAATGCTTCGATGGCGCAGCTTCCGCTGCCGTGTTTTCGCGTTTCTATCGTGAACGCATCCACGCGGACGCGGAGTTTTGCTATCGCGGAATGATTCATCGGGCCGCGCAGCTTTTTGAATCCGGAATTTTCGATGGCGACGAAAATGCCATCGTTGATTTCAAGTATTCGAGCGCGCCGCAGCTCACCTGGTGGTTCGACCATCACCAGAGCGCGTTCCTCTCTCCTGCAGATGCCGAGCATTTTCGCGAAGACCATTCCGGAAAGAAATTCTACGACCCCACTTACAAGTCCTGCACGAAATTCATTGCGACCGTGGCCAGCGAAAAATTCGGATTTGACGCGCGTCCGCTGGCGGAACTGATTCACTGGGGAGACATCATTGACGGCGCGCAATTCACTTCTGCGGAAGTAGCCGTTGGGCTGAAAGAACCCGCCATGCAACTCGCTCTGGTCATTGAAGCGGCGCCGGAACCGGTGTTGGTTCCAAAATTGATTCCGGAAATGGCGCGGCGCTCGCTCGCGGAAATGATAAAGCTGCCGATTGTCGAGAAGCACCTCGGTCCGCTGCTCGAGCGGCATCGCAAATCCATCGGCATATTGAAAGAACGCGCGGAGGCGCGCGAAGGCGTGATTTATTTCGACGTCAGCGATTTGGATCTCGAAGGTTACAACAAATTCATTCCTTATTATTTGTACCCGGATTTTCTTTATACCGTTGGGCTCAGCGCTTCGCCGGCGCGCGCCAAAGTCTCCGTCGGAACAAATCCGTGGAAAGAAGCGCCCGCTGATGTGAATTTGGCCTCGCTCTGCGAAAAATATGGCGGCGGAGGCCATGCTCGCGTCGCGGCGATTTCGTTTGCGCCGGGAGATTTGGCTCGCGCTCGCCAGGCGGCGGAAGAAATCGCTGAAACTCTCCGCAAACAGCGTTAAGGAACACTACTGACGCGCGGTCGCTTTGTACTATCGCGCAGGCCACAGCGAATCAAGATGCCGTCGTGGAATGGATCAGCAACCGTGCTAAGCCGCGGCTTGCGGGCACCGGTTTCGAGTTGCTCTCTCCGTCGGACAGAACTCTAGAACTCTCTATTGCACGGCAATGAATGGCGGAATAGTTTCCGCGGGGAGAGGCGCGCCCTGTCCGTACGAGTTGGGGAATTCATGATAGAATTTGAGTTTTGAAGTTTACGTTTGCACGCTTCTGGCAATCCTGCCAAGCGTTTCGTTCGGGCCGCTAGCTCAATGGTAGAGCAGCTGACTCTTAATCAGCGGGTTCCAGGTTCGAGTCCTGGGCGGCTCACCACTTTCATCAATGTTTATGCGGGTTTCCGAGCTATCGGGAATCCGTGTGCAACTCGCTGCTTGGAAAAGTCAACACGGAGTCAACA
>DASYYQ010000159.1:0-3498 GCA_035933545.1 Candidatus Acidiferrales bacterium
GCGCGGCTATGCTAGCATCGCGGGGACTTGTTGCGGTGGGGTAGGCATGGATTTTGCGCTGAATTCGGAGCAAAAAGTGCTGCGCGACACGGTGCGGCAGTTCATGGAGACGGAAATGCGCCCGGTGCTGCGGGCGTACGAGCGCGAGGAGAAATTTCCCGCTGCGGAGCTGCGCAAGCTCGGCGAATTGGGCTGCTGCGGCATGCTTGTCCCGGAAGAGTGGGGCGGCGCGGGCATGGACACGGTCAGCTACGTGGTGATGCTCGAAGAGGTGGCGCGGGTGTGCGCTTCCACGGCGGTGACGCTGAGCGTGACGAATTCGGTGGTCGCGGTGCCGGTGTGGAGGTGCGGCACAGAGGCGCAGAAGAAAAAATATCTGCCGAGGCTGGCGTGCGGAGAAATTCTCGGCTCGTTTTGCCTCACGGAACCGCAGGCCGGCTCGGACGCGGCGGCGATTCAAACGCGCGCCGTGCGCGACGGCGATTTTTACGTGCTGAACGGCTCGAAAAGCTGGGTTTCGAGCGGCGGGCAGACGGGAATTTACATTATTTTTGCGAAGACGGATCCGTCCGCGGGCGCGAAAGGCGTCACGGCGTTTTTGGTCGAGCCCATGTTCCCGGGTTTTCGCGTGGCGCGTTATGAAGATAAGATGGGCCTGCGCCTTTCGAAGTCGGCGGAGCTTTCGCTCGAAGATTTGCATGTGCCGGTGGAGAATCGTATCGGCGAGGAAGGGCAGGGGCTGAAAATCGCGTTCGAGGCGCTCGATGGCGGGCGCGTGGGCATCGCGGCGCAGTCGGTGGGACTGGCGCAGGCGGCGTTCGAGGCGGCGGCGAGGTACGCGAAGCAGCGGCGCGCGTTTGGCAAAACGATCAGCGAGTTTCAGGCGATTCAGTTCATGCTCGCGGACATGCAGGCGGAAATCGAGGCGGCGCGCGGGCTGCTCTATTACGCAGCGTGGATGCGGGATCAGGGGGAATCGGTGGCGGCGTCGCGTCGCGGTGCGCAGGCGTCGCGCGCGAAACTCTACGCCAGCGAAATGGCCAATCGCGTCTGCGCCAAGGCGGTGCAGATTCACGGCAGCCAGGGATATTCGCGGGAAAGTGATGTGGAGCGCTATTATCGCGATGCCCGCGTCCTCACCATTTACGAAGGCACCAGCGAAATTCAGCGCACGGTGATTGCGAGAGAACTTTTGAAGCAGTGACAAGGCAATTTTCATGAAGTATCAATCGGGCGAGGAGATCATAAAAGGCGACTGCGTTCTGTATCACGGTGAGCCGATGCGAATCGAGTTTGTCGCATCCAGCCTCGACGACTCCGAGACCGACTGGTATGTGCAGGAATATGGGGGCGGCATTATGTTGCTCGGCGGCGCTTTCGGCCGAGTTTTCATTTCCGCGGATCAAATTGGCGGAGAAGAGAACTTGGAATTCGTGTCCAGGACAGACATCCGACCAAAAACGTGAACACATGGCGGGTGGCCCATCCTTTGCGAATTCTGCAAAGGGTGGGGCATTGTTTTCGTAGGGGCGAGGCTTGCCTCGCCCGCGCGACGCAACGCGTCGCGTCACAGACCGCTAGCATCGAAAAGGGAATTCGGGAAATGATGACTTCGCAATGATGCAGAATATGGAGCAAAACAACGCAAACGGGTGCTGCGCGGGACGGCTGCACATGGGCATTATGCGCGCTAGTTCCGGCTAAGGTGCTGCGATGAAACATTCTCCAGGACGTTACGTCTATGGCTTGGCGGCGATTGCTTCCGCTATCTGCGCCTTCGTTTGGCATGACATCACCAGTTGGCATCAGATCAAGGCGCTGGCACACGCTCCACACCGCGAGATTCTCACCTACATCGTGGCGACCGTCGAAATCCTCGGAGGCGCAGCCGTTCTATGGCGAACAACGGCGCGAGCCGGCGCCGCCGCGCTGGGTGCAATCTACCTGGCTTTTGCGCTGCTGGGCGTACCGCTGATCATCAAGCATCCCCTGGTCTACACTAGCTTTGGCAACTTCTTCGAGCAATTCTCGTATGTCTCGGGGGCGCTGATCCTGTTTGCGTGTTCTGGTTTAATGGCCCCGGCTCGAAAGACCGGATTGGCGCTCTTCGGGTACTACTCGTTCGGCATTTGCGTTGTGTCCTTCACACTGGCACAGCTTTTCTATCTCTCTTCTGGAACGGCGCCTCTTGTTCCGAAATGGATTCCGCCTGGACAAATGTTCTGGGCGGTCGCAACCACTGTGGCGTTTGCTCTTGCCGCGATCGCTCTGCTCACGGGGATCTTGGCCCTCCTCGCGTCTCGATTGACCACGGCAATGCTTTTGGGCTTCGGTTTGCTCGTATGGCTGCCCAGGCTCTTTGCCAATCTTCACAGTTTTGTGAACTGGTCCGAAGGTCTGGAGACCCTCTCGATCGCCGCATCGGCGTGGGTCGTCGCGGACTTTCTCGCCCAGCGTCAATCAGCAGAGTCCGCAGCCGCGAGTCTGGGTTAATGATATTCGCTGTCTGGGTCATCCGCGTTAAGATGTATTTTCGTCAAATCATCCGGTGAATCCGGGCGAAGAGTGAGCGAGCAGTGGTAAGTGTCTGGAAAAATTCAAGATGATACAACAGACAGAAAAAACGAAGCGGAAGAGGGTGCTGAGCGGGATGCGGCCGACAGGGCGCCTGCACATCGGGCATTATTTCGGCGCGCTGTCGAATTGGGTGAAGATGCAGAACGCGCGCCTGCCCGACGGCTCGCCGGAATTCGACTCATTCCATTTTGTCGCTGACTGGCACGCGCTCACCACGCATTACGCCGATAGTTCGCAAGTCGCCACCAACACGCTCGAAGTCGCCACCGACTGGCTCGCCGTCGGCCTCGACCCGCAAAAAGTCACACTGTTCATTCAGTCCGCCGTGCCCGAGCACGCCGAACTTCATCTGCTCCTCTCGATGATTACGCCGCTCTCCTGGCTCGAACGCGTCCCCACTTACAAAGAGCAAATCGAGAATTTGCGCGACAAGGATTTGGGCACCTACGGATTTTTGGGCTACCCGCTGCTGCAAAGCGCCGACATTGTCATGTACGGTGAGCCCGGCCAGGCCCTCCTTGTCCCCGTCGGCGAAGATCAGGCCCCGCACATCGAAATGACCCGGGAAATTGCTAGACGATTTAACGCGATGTTCGGCGTAGATTTGGACGATGACGTTTTCGAGGACAAGAACGCCGCCGACCTCTACTCCATCCTTCTACACTGCGACCCGGTTCTGTTTAACTTGGACAAATTGGCGGCTTTTCCGCACGACGCCTGGACCAAAATCCGGCTTTGTGTTCGCAGCGCCGCAGGAAAAGCCGGGATACAGAACTTCTTGGATTCATTGGGGCCTAAGAAGAAGTTTGTGCGCGTTACAGAAGCACTGCAAGAGCCCGACGTCATTCTCACCGAAACGCCCCGCGTCCCGGGCACCGACGGTCGCCGCATGGCCAAGAGCTACAACAACGCCATTTGGCT
>DASYYQ010000002.1:0-55993 GCA_035933545.1 Candidatus Acidiferrales bacterium
CGCTGCCAGCGGTCCTGAATGTGCCGCGGCTCGATGAACCCGTGATTTTCGCGCGGATATTTGACGAACTCGACCGGCACATGCCGCTCCTTCAACGCCTCATAGAATTCCTCAGCCTGGGGAATAGGCACGCGCGTGTCCGCGATTCCGTGCAGAATCATCGTCGGCGTGGTCACGTTCTCGACATACTTCATCGGTGAATGCGCCCAATACTCCTGAAAATTGTCCCATGGCGCTTTCATGTCGAAGAAGAGCGTCAGATAGTGATGAATGTCCGTCTGAGAATACATCGAGTAAAGATCTGGCAGGCCCGCGCCCGGCGAAATGGCCTTGAATCGGTGCGTTTGCGTGTCAATCCAGTAAGTCATGAACCCGCCATAAGACCATCCAAACGCGCCCATGCGATTCGGGTCCGCCCAGCCTTTGTCCACCATGGCCTGCACGCCGCTCATGTCGTCTTTGTAATCCCCGCCGCCCCAGTCGTTCTGGTTGGCCTGCGCGAATTTTTCGCCGCGCCCGGAAGAGCCGCGGAAATTCGGCTCGAGAATCAAGTAGCCATTCGCGGCCATGATTTGCTCTTGAGGATTGAACGACAGATACGTCGCGCCGGTCGGCCCGCCATGGGGATTCAGCAGCAGAGGATACTTGCGCGAGGCATCGAAATCCACCGGCTTGGTGACCACGCCGTCAATTTCCATTCCGTCTTTGCTGCTCTTCCAGCGCACAACTTCAGCGCTGCCCAGCGCGTAATCGGCGAGCCACGGATTTTGATCGGTGATGGATTCCATGGAATGGAAGCCCAAGTCCGAGCGAAATACTTCGGCCGGATGCTTTGGATCTGTCCACGTGCCAATTGCGGTTTGCCCATCTTTGCTGATTTCGCTCAGCTCGATAACTTCGGGCTTGTCGGATACCGCGCGAACCGCTCCGCTCTCCACGTTCGCGGCAAACACTTCCACTGTCTCGCGCGAGTCGGTGCTGAAGTAAATCGTCTTTCCATCGAACGCCCAGACTGGCTGGCCGGCGTTCAACTCAAAAGAGCTGGTAAGTTCGCGCGGCGCGCCGCCATCGGGGCTGACGACGAAAAGTTTCGTTCGGTAAATGGCCATTCCGTGGTCTTGCAGGTAAGCAATCCATTTTCCATCCGGCGACCATCGCGCGGTGTGCGTGTACTCGCTCGTGTCCGCGAGCTTGCGCTGTTGCCCCGTGGCGACATCGAGAATCCATGCGGTCTGCACGCTCGCGTCATCGAGCAGCGGCGTTGGATTCGCGGTGAATGTGAGGTGCGCGCCGTCTGGCGACCAGCGCGGATCGCTGACTGTAAAATCTCCCTTGGTGATTTCCTTTTCGTCGTCGGAAGCGATATTCCACGTCCAAAGCTGCGCCATCCGAAAATCGTGGTCCTCCACCACCGCATCGTCTTTGATTTTTTCGCGTTTCTCGAACGCCGCGCTCGGCGCAGCGGTGGCAACCAGCAGCAGCGTCTTTCCATCGGGAGAAAATTCGAAGCTGCGCACGCCGGATTTGTGCTTGGTCACCTGCCACGGCTCGCCGCCATTGGCGTACATGAACCACACTTGCGGCCCTTGCTTGGCGTCTTCGCCTTCCCTGGTGAAGGCGATAATTTTTCCATCCGGCGACCAGGCCACGTTCGACACGCTTTTATCTCCGCGCGTAAACTGCCGCGCCGCGCTAGCCGGGCCTGCGGCGGGAACCACCCACAAATGCGTCACGGATTTTCCCGCGTCGTCCTTCTTCATTTCGACGGTGGTGACTAGATACGCCACCGTTGAGCCGTCCGGCGAAATCTGCGGCGAGGAAACGCGGGCGACACGCAGCGCCGCGCTCGTACCGAAAAGTTTCTTGCCGTCCTTGCTGCGCGCGCCGACGGTGTTCTGTTCGGGCGAAGCTTCTTGAGCCTGGGTCACGACTGACGCCAGGGTCAGCGTCAATGCCGCCAGCACAAACGCAAATGCAACGCATGCCGCCTTTGCACGGAGTTTGCTGACGATTTTCGTGCCGCTGCTCGCAAGAGTATTCGCCAGATCGCTCGTGAGGCTGTTCGTGAAACTGCTCATCGGAATTCCTCCCGTTAAAATTGCGCAAAATCGCCAAACGTAATTGTGGAGTTGCCGCATCGGCGCGCGGCGCAGGTGCCGACTATAACGAGCGAAGTATAGTGATTTTATCGGGCCGCTTCAATGCTCGGTTTTGCGGGGCCGCTACCGGCGTGCGGCGAAGAACTTCTGCAGGAGCGCGGCCGCTTCATTCGCTAAAACGCCGCCAGCCACTTCCACGCGATGATTCACGTGCGGATGACCAAAAACCGCAAAGCACGAGCGCACCGCGCCGCCCTTGGGATCGTCCGCGCCATAAACCAGTCGCCGGATGCGCGCTTGCAGCATCGCGCCCGCGCACATAGCGCACGGCTCGATGGTCACGTAAATGGTCGTTCCCGCCAGCCGGTAATTTCCCATCGCCGCCGCCGCCACGCGCAGCGCCACCATTTCCGCGTGCGCCGTCGGATCGCAATCGGCAATGGTGCGGTTCGCCGCGCGCGCAATCACGCGCCCATCGAGCGTAATCACGCAGCCGACGGGTACTTCGCCGGCGCGTTCTGCCGCAGCCGCCTCTTCGAGTGCTAGGCGCATGTAATTCTCATCCACAGCACCTGTCGCGCCTATGTGCCCGAAGCTGTTCATGGCGCATCAGAATAACATGGCGGCCCATCTGCGCCCCGTTTGGCAATGTCTATTGCAACACAGCGGCCACGCCTGTTCTAGGGATCTGTGTCTTGGCGGTTCTGCTTCGAGGAAATTCTGGAGGGGCGGCATCTCATGCATCTTCGACGGTTTGAGGGCGCGTGCGCGCAGCGCCTGTGGTCGCTAAATCTCGTTTCAAAAGGCGCATGGCTGCTGGCCATCGCGCTCCTGGCACTCCCGGCGTATTCGGGCCCGCTCGCGCCGCAGTCAAAAACCGCGCCGCCTCAGTCGAAAGCTGCCGCCCCCGCCGAGAAGCCGGATGCAACTGCTGAAATCTACCGTGACTCTTGGAGGCTGCTCGATGCTGGCTCGCGTTCGGAAAATCTTCGCAAACGCACCGATGTGATCGCCGCGCTTTCCAGCATGGAAGGCGACAAGCGCGCCATACGCTTGCTGGAAGTAGCGCTCGATGATAAGCATGCGGAGATTCGGCGCAACGCCGCTTCCGCACTCGGCAATATGAACGCCCGGGAAGCGATTCCGCACCTCAGGCAGGCCACCAACGACAAAGACGCTGGCGTGAGCTTCGCCGCCGCCGAAGCCCTCTGGAGAATGGGCGACGAAAATGGCGCGACAATTTTTTATGCCGTGGTGCTCGGGAACCGCCATGTGGAAAAGGGATTCGTCTCCAGCAATATCTACGCCGCGTGGCAGGAACTGCATAACCCTTTGGCGCTCGCCGATATCGGCATTGGCGAAGCCTCCAGCGCGTTTTTGGGGCCATTTGCGGAAGGAATCACCATCGCGCGCGAATTGGCCAAGGATCGCTCCGCGCCTGCACGCGCCCTTTCCGTGACGCTCCTCGGCGAGCGTCCTAATCACGACACCGAGAAAATCCTGATAGACACGCTGGACGACAAAAATATCGCTGTGCGCGCCGCTGTGGCCAAAGCTCTCGGCGGGTTTGATGACCAGGCGCTTATCCCGCAACTGGCGCCGTTACTCAGCGAAAAGGGAACGCCCGTGATCAAGCCCGTGGATGCAGTTCGCTTCATGGCTGCTGCGGCGATCATTCGCCTGCACAATCATGAAAGGCCGGACGTGCTCGCTGCTCCCCTGAGCCTTCCCGGAGCTTCCACCATTATCCCGCATTGAAACTTCGCTCGGCGGGTACGTAAGTGGCTGAAAACAAACACTACCGCGCTGTTCTAATCGGGACAGATTTGCGCTTTTCCGGCGTCCATGTCCGGCGCCGATGCTTGTTTGCTGGCTTGCTCCTTCGTCCGGCCTGGAGTATAAACGCGGAGCGTTTCTTTTTAAGGTTATTGACTTCATGGAGCTGCGAAAAGATCCAATCACGCGAAGCTGGGTGGTCGTCGGACATTCTGAGTCCGTCGAGATTCCCGTCGATCCTTGTCCGTTGTGCCCGGACAACGAAGGCGACACACGCACCATCCTCCAATTTCCCGCGCAAGGGCCATGGCAAGTCCGCGTCTTCCCGCATTTCCGTCCGCTTTATCGCATCGAAGGCGAGCCGGGGCGCTCGGCGGAGGGCATCTACGATCGCATGAGCGGCATCGGCGCGCATGAAATCCTGGTTGACACGCCGAATCACCAGCGGGGCTTGGCCGGCGAATCCCCCGAGCGCATCGCTCTTGTTTTGGAAGCTTATGCCCGGCGCATCGTCGATCTGAAGCGCGATCCGCGATTCAAATATATTACTGTGTTCAAAAACGAAGGCGCGAATTCCGGCCAGGAGTGGCCGCACTCGCATTCGCAAATCACCGCGACCACTTTCGTTCCGCGCCGCGTGCTTTACGAATTGCGCGCCGCTCGCGATTGGTTTCGCGAGCGCGACCGCTGCGTTTTTTGCGACATTTTGCGCCAGGAAGAAAAGCAGGAGAAGCGGGTGGTCGATGCGCAAGGCAACTACGTCGCCTTCTGCCCTTATGCTTCGCGCGTGCCGTTTGAAACTTGGATTCTGCCGCGCCGCCACAACCATGAGTTTGAAGCGCCTGGCTCCGAGGATTTCCTTTCGCTCGGCGCGCTTCTCGGACGTTTCCTGCGCAGATTGCCGGCCATTTCGCAGGGATATCACATGGTCGTGCACACTTCACCCAATTCTCTGCAAACAAAAGGGGAATTGAGCGACTACTGGCAGAGCATTTCCGACGATTATCACTGGCATATCGAAATCCTTCCTATCGTGCCCACCAGCGAAAAGTCCTACGTCATAAAAGAGGTCTATTTCAACGGCCTCATGCCGGAGCAGGCGGCGCAACTGCTGCGCCAGGTTAATCCGGGTTCATGAACGGCGCTTTGGCCTGGCCCAACGCGTCATCGAGACAACGCGGGGGCATCCTTGCGAAGCTGATTGTCCTGATTGCCTTCGTGATTTTCTGCGTGCTGATTTACCTGGTGCGCGCGCCGCTGCTTCGCGTGGCCGGAGGATTTTGGATTGTTTCCGACCATCCGGCGAACTGCGACGCAATCGTAATTTTGAGCGACGATAATTTCACCGCTGACCGCGCCGCGCGCGCCGCCGAGCTTTATCACGACGGCTGGGCGCCGCATGTGGTCTGCAGCGGCAGGCGGCTGCGTCCGTACTTTAGCATTGCGCAATTGGAGCAACGCGATTTGGGAATTCGCGGCGTTCCGGCGAAGGCGGCCATTCCGCTTGCGCATAACGCGCCCGATACGCTCGAGGAATTGAAAGGGATTCGCGACTTTCTCGCGCTGCGCGGATGGAAGCGCGTGATGATTGTTACTTCGAATTATCACACGCGGCGCACGCGCTATCTTTGCCGTCACATTTTCCCTTCGGATTTTCATGTGTTGGTGGTGGCCGCGCCGGATCATGACTACGACCCGGAATCCTGGTGGCGCACACGCGCGGGTCTGAAAATTTTCTTCCACGAATCCGTCGGCATGATCGTGGCCTTTTGGGAAGTGCATCACGAAAATATGAAAGCTCCGCAGAGCACTGCGGACGCCTTCGCGATGGAAGGCGCAAAAGCCTTGAGTCACTTGCGGCAAACGGCGCTGCAATGGACCTGAGCTGCAAAGAGAGGCCTGTGGTGCACTTTGAGAACACTACTTGCATTTCCGCTTGGTTTACATCCCCGGGACTCTGTACTATAGTCCTCGCACTTCAAAATCATCCGTGGTTTGGGGAAGCACGCCCATCTCACCGCGTTGGAGGTTTCCATGTGGCGGAAACAACCGGAAGCGAAGCCCTCTTCTCCCGTGACGCCAGCAGCGTCCGATTATGTCAATCCGAACCAAAGACCGCCCGCGCCTTTCGCGTCGTCGCCAAGTTTGCCCGCGCCGTCGGCACAAGCGCCGCGCTCTGATGCCGCTGTTTTGACGCGCGGCATTCGCATCAAGGGCGAGCTGACCGGAAAAGCCGATCTCGTGATTGACGGAGAGGTTGACGGCAGCATCCGTCTTGGCGACTCGCGCCTCACTATTGGACAGGCCGGGCACATTCGCGCGCACATCGAGGCCGCGGAGATTTTCGTCAAGGGGCAAGTGGAAGGCAATCTTCGGGGACGTGAGCGCGTTATCCTTGGCAGTTCCTGCCACGTCATAGGCGATCTGGAATCGCCCCGGGTCGCCATCGAAGAAGGCGCGCGATTCAAGGGGCGCGTGGAAATGGGCCCGAGCGCAGACGCTCGCGAGCATCAGAGCAAGCGCGTTCCGCAAGCCGCTACGGCGCCGCCTCGGCCGACTTCCGCGTCGGAACCGAGCGCCACACCGGTCCGGCCCTCTACGCAGGCATCGGCTCCAACGCCAGTTACCGTAGAGACCAACCGGAACTCCTAATCGGTCATGAATTTCATTGGGAAAACGCGATTGGCAGGCACGACGGCAACAGTTCCGCCGCGAAAATCCCAAGTAACGCCTGCCGTCGCCGCCGCCGCGAGCCACAGCTCCCCGAATTTTCGTACCTCCAACGGCCTGAAGGATTTTCTCTGGCTCTTGAGCGATGTTGAAAATGGTCGTCTGCTCGATCTCGGCGCCGTCTCCCAAGCCACTCTCAATTTTTTCATCGAGCGCGGGTTTCGCGTGACCACAGACGATTTCGCGCGTTCCTGGAAGGATTTTCGAGCCGCCGAGGAAGAGAAGCAGCGCATGGAGGAGCAGAGCGATTTCTACGAGCCTTTTTCGCCGGAGCAAATTGCCGCGCGTTTTCTCGACCACTCGCTGCAGTATCCTGAGGAAACATTCAATGCGGTTTTAGTGTGGGATCTTTTCGATCATCTTGACGCAGAGCTGCTTCCCAAAGTCACCGAGCGCCTCTACGAAATCATGAGGCCTGGCGGTGCCGTGCTGGCGATTTTCCACAGCAAGCCGGAGCATTTTTATCGCTACCGAATCGTCGACAATCAGACCATCGAGTCGATTCCTATTGGAACTGCCGTTACGCACAATCATGGTTTTCAAAATCGCGAAATCCTGGATCTTTTTAAGCATTTCCGCTCGGCAAAGACTTTCGTCGGCCGCGATCAGCTCCGCGAGGGCCTCTTCATCCGCTAACGCTACAGCGGTTTCAGTGGTCATCCGCCAACGCACGTCGTTTTCCACAGCGTCACCGCCGATTTGTCTGTCAGGCGAAAATGCGACTTGCGCATGGCGCTGCATCGGAGTATCACAGAGACGATGACTTGGAAAACGGAGGAAGCTGTATGAGTCCACCGGGCCAAGAGTCCTGATGACATTCACACCGCTTTTGCGGTGCGAGCCCTTAAGCGCCGAACGGCGCTGACGGGGCTTTCAGGAAATAGCAAATACGGGGAGCCGCAAGGTTCCCCGTTTTGCATTTCATTTCGCACTTAGATTGCTAATCCGACTCGGCGTGCTTTTCTCTTCGCCGCAGGCGTATCGCTTCTACCGCAGCTGGAATCAGCGAAATCACAATCACCGCCGCGATCACCCAGTGAATCTGGCTCTGCACATTGGGGATTTTCCTGCCGAGCGCGTATCCTACCAGCACCATTCCGCATACCCACAGGGAGCCCCCGAAAATGTCGAAAAGGAGATAACGTGCATAGCGCATTCGTGCCGCTCCGGCCACTGGCGGGCAGAACGTCCGTATGATGGGCACAAAACGCGCGATGATCACCGCCTTTGCGCCATGCTTTTCGTAGAATTCGTGCGCGCGCTCCAAATGCTTTTTCTTGAAGAACCGCGAATCATCGCGCCGGTACAAATTCGCGCCAGCCTTGTATCCTATGAAATAGCCCAGTTGGTCTCCCGCAATCGCGCACAACGAAGCCGGCAGCAGCAGCCACGCCAGCGTGAGCTGCCCCGCGCCCGCAAAAACTCCAGCGGTCACCAGAAGAGAATCACCGGGCAAAAAAAATCCCACAAATAGCCCAGTTTCCACAAAAACGATCGTGCAGACCAGCAGCGTGCCACCGGAACGTATCAGGTCCTGGACGTTGTACAGCCGATGAACTAGGTCACGCCAGGGAATCGCCGCGATGTTGAGGGCCATTGGAAGTTAGATGAAAAACACAGGAATTCGCGCCATTTTTCTAAGGCGCGTCAGGCACCCGGAGGCGCTCTCCTCAACTAACATAGCAGAAAATCAGGGTTTACGCGGGACATCCAGCTCGTTTTGTCTTACTAGTACTTCGCTCCCAGAAAAAGTACTCTCACGTACCATTTTTCGCATCAGCCCGGTAGAACAGACTTATCCCGTTCCAGCCAGCAAATCCTGCGCCAGAAAGGCGGCTTATGGAAGGCGGTTACGCAGTGTGGATGGGGCAGCCCGTGATTCTACGAGTCGTCGCAGGGACCCTGCGCGTGCCAGTGCGTGGCCGCTTGGTGAGCGAGACGGACACCGTCCTGCGCCTGCGTATCGCCGACAACTGGGACGTCGATATTTTCAAATCCATGGTCGTAGCCATCGAACATGATACTCCTGTGGCCCTCATACACTGATCGCGCTGTTGACTACCGAGGATGTTAATGCGCAATATTGGCAACATCGAATTTGCCTTATCCACACAGCCTGGGGTACCCGTGACTTTGCCCCATACTGATCAGCGCCATTTTTCCGGCGGTATTTGGCACTGGATCGCTGGATTTTATGGAGCGGTGAATTTCATGCTTTACCGTGAAACTTTGCGCTTGCTCGTCTGGATGCGCGCACTGAATTTGTGAACCACGCGTAAACAGACGCAAAAACGATCTTTTCGGCTCATGCCTCAACCCCGCCCGGGCTTGTCCCTCCCAGCAAGCCCGGGTTTCTCTTTGTAATTGTGCCTTGCCGCAGATTGCTTGCGCCGCAACGCTTCCGGGCTCTTCGTTTCCTCGTTGACAATCATCGCAAACGCGAAATAATGCCGCTGAACGTAGAACCGTTTGTTAGCGGTGCGCGCCGAACATCTTTTGCGGTCGCGCAAAAATTGCCGCCTGCGCGGAGGAAAACACATGAGCCGACTCTCTCGCCGGGACTTGTTGAAGACCGGTCTAGTTGCGGGAGTTTCTTCCATTGTTCCGCTCGATTCTTCGGCGACAACATTGCCTGTTGCTTCGGTTGCCGCGCTCGCGGCTGAAGGAGCGATTCTGCCGCTGACTTGCTCCAGCGACGTTTTCATTCCGCCGCGCGGCGAGAGCTTCTTCAAATTCAGCTACGATTTTCCTGAGCCGTCGGTCGCTTACGGCGGGATGCTGTTCTCGTTTCGCCTGTACACTTTCGAGAATGCGTACGGCCTCGACCAGTCCAGCATGGTCGTTGAACAAACGTCCGGCGGTTTACAGCTGCGCTGCTCGCAATTTGTGTGGGCCGGCGGTCAGCAGAAACGTGCCGGCAATTTGCTCGCGCGCTTCCGCCAAAATGACGGACATGTGGAATGGACCGCTGAAGCGGAGATGAACCAGCCCATAAAGTCTATCGCCGCTATCGTGCGCGGCGCGCCGCGAGGTCAAGTCGCCGCGGGAAGCGGCGATTTTTTCGACCCGAGTGATAGCGAATTGCTCTTCGGCTATCCATTCGGCGCCGGCGACCACCACGTCGCGCGCAGCATCGACTCGCCGCTCGCCGTCATACAAGCGAACTCGCAAGATTTCTTTTTTCTTTCCTGTTTGCTGGACGAAGTGCGCGCTTGCCGCATTTACTTGCAGCCAGGCGAGCAGGGCTATCGCGCGGAGCTCGTTTATGAACAGCCGGGCTGGCGCAAAAGCAATCGTCTGGAGGGCGCGCGCTGGCGAGCCGGTCGCGCAGCCTCCGCGGAAGCTGCTTTTCAACCGCATTTTCAGAATGTGCAGCGCGCGTTCAGCATACCTGACTGGCAGACGCGTCAGGATGTGCCGGCGTGGTTCCGAAATATCTCGCTGGTGCTATCGATTCACGGGATGCATTGGACCGGATACATTTTCAACGATTTTGCCAAGGCGCAACGCATTCTCGAATGGACCGCCACGCAGATTCCCGCGGAAAAAGTAATGGTGTTTCTGCCCGCGTGGGATGGGCGATATTATTGGGAATATCCGATCTACAAACCCGAGCCGCGTCTCGGCGGCGCGGAAGGTTTGCGCGCGTTGATCCAACGCGGCCATCAGCTTGGATTTCATTTTCTGCCCATGTTTGGCATGAACGCAGCGAATACCAAGTTTCCAGTGTTCTCGAAATTCGCAGACGCCACTACCGCCCAGATTGATGGCGATTCGTTCGATTTGAATTGGGTGGATTGGGACAATGACCGCCACATGGAAGGCGGCAGCGAATACATGAACCTGGGAGTCGATTCCTGGAGGAACTGGCTCTCGGGCCGGATCTCCGAAACCATTGAGCGCTATGGCGCCGACGCGTATTTTTTGGACATCTCCGGGGGCTGGGTGAATAACACGAAAGCCGACATGCACGAAGGCACCCGCAAGCTGGTTGATGAGCTGCGGCAAAAATTCCCGCACGTGCTTGCTGTCGGTGAATTCTCCTATGACGCGCTTATGTCCATTCTACCCGTCTATCAAATTTTTCCGTCACGAGGTTATCCGGCGGCGTTTCAGAAATATGCGCGTTCATTTGAGCATTTGAGTCATCCGGCACCCGGACGCGGCAGTTCCGGCGTCCACGAATCGGGATTCTCTCATTTCCGCGCGGAGGTAAGGCCGGATCAGCCGGTGATTCCAACCATCACCGTGGTCGACGATACCTTTGACAAATATCGCGACGTGATGGCGCAAATCATTCAAGGCGCAAAGCAGTGGCGCGGCATGTCGTGGAACGGCAAGTCTTAGCGGCCGAGGTCATGCTGCCAAAAATAAACTCTGGGCGTAGGGCCACTCCGCGTCCACCCATTGCGCTTCGCAGCGGAATCCCGCGCTGCAGCCCATTTCCGCGGCCTCTTCGCAGCGATATTTGTGCGAACTTTCCGTCCAAATTGTTTCGCCGCTCTCAAACGTGACATCGAGCGCCGCGGCGCCGATATGCGCGGTTTGCCGGCTCGTGGAGCGCAAATGCATTTCGATTCGCCGTTCCTTCTGATTGTAACGCGCCTCATGCTGAAAAGAGGCCAGGTCAAAATCGCCATCAAGTTCGCGATTGATCCGCGCCAATAAATTGCGATTGAACGCCGCGGTTACTCCGGCGGGATCGTCATACGCCAGCAGCAGCTCGCTCACGGATTTCTCGAGATCGGTCGCCAGCAGCAGGGCATCACCTGCGTGCAGAATATGGCGCACTTCACTCATGAATCGCGCGCCGGCCTCGCGGTCCAAGTTCCCAATAGTGCTCCCCAAAAAGAGCACCAAGAATCGTTCGCCCGGTTTCCTCCGCGAAGAAACGTCCAGGAGCCCGTCCAAATACGCGCGCTCGAAGCCGACGATGCTCACCGAGTCGATGCGGCCAAGCTCTTGCCAGCAGCGCGAGAGCGCCGTCCGCGAAATGTCGATGGGATAATAGGTGACGGGCTGGCGCCGCGAGAGCGCTTCGAGAATCCACCGCGTTTTCGCGCCGCTACCCGAGCCCAGTTCCGCAACAGCCACTGGCGAAGGGAGGCGGTCAACGATTTCCTCAGCATGACGCTTGAGCAATCGCCCACCCGCGCGCGAAAGCCCATACTCCGGAAGAAAAGTAATCACTTCAAACAGCGCGGAGCCGATTTCGTCGTACAAATACTTTGAGGGCAATTCTTTTTGACCGGGCTTCGTCAATCCGGCGCGCACGTCCTCTGCAAAATCGGCGCGCGCATCCCCCAGAACGCTATGCGTATAAATTCGGGCTGTGCTGGCCATGATTGGATCCTCCAGTTACGCTTCCGCGAGGCGGAACTTTGCGTACACATAGGGATAATGCGGCTGAAACCAGTTGCGAAACGAGCGCCGCAGCATGCACTTCGCCGTGCGCGGCGAGCCGCCCTTCATCACAAAATGCTTGCCGTCAAAAAAATTGGCCGAGTAGCCCGGGTAAAACGGAAACGGCTCGAATCCGGGAAATGGCGCGAAAATTGTAGAGGTCCATTCCCACCCGTTGCCCAGCAAATCGTTTACGCCAAACGCGCTCTGGCCCGCGGGATGCGCGTTCACGGGACTCGGATCCCAATTCGCAAAATCGAAATTCCCGCGCTCGCGGCTTGGCTCGACGTCGCCCCACGGATACGCGCATTCGCTTTCTGCAGGCGTGCCGTATGCGGCGCTATGCCATTGCGCCTCGGTCGGCAAAGCTTGCTTTTTCCAGCGCGCATAGGCTGCCGCTTCGGCGTAACTCACATACACCGGCGCGTCCAGCGGCAGGGCGAACTGCTCGAACATTCCGCGATATTGCCAGCCGTCATCATCGTGATCGCGGTGCAAATCGCCATTGCTTTTGCTCCAAAAAAACGGGTGCGTGATACTGGCGGAAGTTTTCCACGCCCAATCCTCTGGACGCCACAGCAGCTCATTTTCATATCCGCTCGCGCGCACGAATTCCAAAAAGTCGCCATTGGTTACCGGATACGCGCCAATCTGAAATTCCGGAACATCCACGCGATTTTCCTGGAACTCATTATCCCACCCAAAAACATTGTCCTCGCGGCGCATTCCTAGAGTTGTCGTGCCTGGGGGAATTCGGATAATCCGCGCGGAAACATTCCGCGAACCGCTCGCCGGCGAACCAGCCACGGATCTGTAATCCTCAGGCTTGATTTTTTGCTCGTAGGGAAGCTGGTGCATCAGGTATGCCAGCGTTTCCGCGTGCATCCAACGGTGCTCGATGGCGACGTTCAGAAGCGTCCCATCGGCAATGGCTGTGGGCAATTTGCTCGCGGGCTCGCGCACCGCTTTGTCGATTCGTTCGCGCAGCCGGTCGTTGTAGGCTTGAATTTCGCTCACGGTGGGCCAATCGCTAGGCACGTCGTGCGGAAGCTGCCCGTCCACGGGGTCAATTCCAAAGGCAAACAGCCTTTCATATTCAGGATGAAAACTCGGATAATCGAGCGCACCGCGCGCAATCAAATTCCAGTCGAACGCTTCCAAATGCCCTAAATAAAAAATCAGGCGGTGTCGCTCCGGAATGGGCCGCTCATACAACGCTTCCGGGCGAATCAGCGAAAAAAGTGCATCCGTTTCCTTGCGCGCATTCTCCAGTCGCTCAAACAGCAGCTCAAGCGATTCAGGCGCGATTTTCGCGGTAGCCATGACGTTCCCCCGGGGACACACCAATTTGTTTTTACAACCATGCGGGCGGATTTTACAGCGGCATATTAGATGTAACGCAGCTGGAAAAAGGTTCTACAGCTTTTCCCTTACGCCATACAGCAAATCCGCGATGCGCAACCGCGCTTTATTCGCGATCTGCTCGCAGCGCACCGCGCAGTTTGAGAAAGGCCTTTCCGCGATGGCTCGCTGCATTTTTTTCAAACGGTGCTAATTCTCCGAACGTTTTGCCAGCCGGCGCAAAATAGAAAACCGGGTCGTAGCCGAATCCATTGGCTCCCCGCGGCTCATGGGCAATTGAGCCTTCTACAAAATCCGAGACCACCGCCAGCATTTTGCCGCGGTTCGCCGCGGCGATCACGCAAACGAATCTAGCGCGCCTTTCATCACTACTTTTCCCGCGCAGCTCTGCCAGCAATTTTGCATTGCGCTCGGCGTCCCGTGCGTTTTCTCCAGCGTAACGCGCGGAACGCACTCCCGGCGCGCCGCCCAATGAAGGCACCACCAGGCCTGAGTCGTCCGCGAAAACAATCTCGCTCGAAAACCGGCTGTAGTGCAGCGCCTTTCCCGCGGCATTTTCCGCAAACGTTGGCGCATCCTCCGCGAACGCCGGGAATCCATCGAATCCCGGCAACAATTCAATCTGTATTTGTTTTTCGCAAGGCGAATCGGCGGCCAGCGCGCGATATTCCCGCAGCTTGCCCGCATTGGATGATGCCAGCAGCAGCCTAACGCGCATGGGCGCGATATTTCAGGTGCAGCAAATCCTGCTGAATTTCGCTCAAGTGACGAGTGCCCGCCGATGCCAGACGGAGCAGTTGCTGCATTTCGTCGGAGGAAAACGGCCGCCCTTCGGCGGTGGCCTGTACCTCCACCAATTGTCCTGCTCCAGTCATCACTACGTTCATGTCCACCTGCGCCTGCGAATCTTCTTCGTATGCCAAATCGAGCAGCAGCTCGTTTTTCACGATGCCCACGCTAATCGCCGCCACCGAGTCAACCAAGGGAATCGCCGGAAGAATTCCTGCCGCCTTCATGCGCTCGAAGGCCAGCGCCAGCGCCACAAACGCGCCAGAAATGGAAGCGGTGCGCGTGCCGCCGTCCGCCTCGATAACGTCGCAATCAATCCACACAGTGCGCTCGCCCAATGCTTCGAGATCGGTCACCGCGCGCAACGCGCGTCCAATCAGCCGCTGAATCTCTTGCGTGCGTCCGGATTGCCGGCCGCGTGACGCTTCTCGCGGAGTGCGCCGGTCCGTCGCGCGCGGCAGCATTCCGTATTCGCTGGTCACCCAGCCTTTTTCCTGGCCCTTGAGAAAATGCGGCACGCCATCTTCAATTGTCGCGGTCGCCACCACACGCGTGCGCCCGGCCTCAATCAGCACGCTGCCTTCTGCCGTCGAGACGAAGTCTGGCGTCAGCTTGATGGGCCGCATTTCATTCGCCGCTCGTCCGTCGGTTCGCAATTTCCCTCGCTGCACCAAGCGTGAAGCCTGCGCTCAAATTACCGCATCAGTGTGACGGGCGCGCTCGCCAGTGTCAATCTCTGCGCGCAGGTTTTCAGCTTCGCCGGCCTGTCAGCGTGCAACAACTTCTCGTCTATTGTGTGATGGGAAGCGCCGGCGCCGGCGCTGGCGGACGCACGTCGAAAAAATCGCTCATGTCGATATGACCGGCGAGCGTTTCGATTTCATGGCCATGCACCAGAATTTTCAATTCGCTGATCTGCGGCACGTTCGCTCCCAGTGTGTCCACAATCGAGCTCACCGCCATCCATTCGCTCAAAATTCCCGAGGGCATCTCCGTGGAAAGTTCGTCCGAGAAATCCGCGACGGCCTGCCCGTTCGACAGCAGGTAAAAATCCAGCAACGTCGCGCCGGGAGGCAGAGTCCTTTGCGCCGGCGTGGGCGGGTTGGCAATCAATTCGTTAATCAGCTGCTTCGCGCGTTGCGCCGGATCTGCGGAGAGCGGCAATTGCACGGTCACAGGAGCAAGCTGGTCCGTCGCGGCCGGCGAGATCCAGAAAAGTTGCGCGGGCGTGGTCACATCCGTCGGTGTGGAGATTGGCGGCGCGATCACTTCGCGGCGTTCCTGCTCTTCCGTCGTGCGCGTGGGCACAAGTTGCCTCACGCGGCGATGCAGCGTGCGCAACGAAAACAGTCCCGCCAATACCGCCGCCATCACGCAAATCACAATGATTTGCATCTGCCGCGTCATCACTGGCCTCCCGGCGGGTAAATGCTCTTGTACGCTTGCACCGCGCGCGCGATTCCGTCGGCGACATCGCCGCCCATATCCTGCAATTTTTGCGGATCTAACGCGACACTGGAGATTTCCACCGCCACCGCTGGCGCCTCGACGGAACGCAGCACCGCTACAGGCGCGCTCCACGAAATTTCCGGCGAGCCTTTGAATTTTTGCGACAGCTCCAGTTGAATCAAATCGCCCAGTTTCCGGCTTTGCCCCAGAAAGGGTTTTTGCGCTTCGCGCCACGGCACAAAATTCGCCGGCACAGAAACCTGTGCGCGGGCGTTCGGGCCGCCCGCCGGGCTTGTTCCCACCGCTGGTGTAACCGGCGGCGCCGCAGCCGACGGATAAAAATACGTGTACGTCCGCACCGTCCCCATCGGCCCGCCCGAGCCCACGTGCAGGCTGATAAAAATCGCATCCTTTTGCGCATTCGCCACTGTGGCACGGTCGTCGAGCGAGGGATCAACATCCGCGATGCGGGTCATTACGACGGTAAAACCTTGCGCGCGCAAGGAATCGCCAACTACGCGCGCTAAATCCATCACGACGTCTTTTTCCTCGACGCCGCTTGGCCCGCGCGCCCCCGTATCTGCGCCTCCATGGCCAGGATCAATCACCACGGTGCGCAGCGTCTCCGCGGGCTGCTGCAGCGGAGGCGCCGCCTGTGGCGGAGTTTGCGGATTCTGTGGTGCCGGATTTTGCGGCTCTTTAGTTTGTGGCGCGCTCGGCGGCGGTTTTTGCTGCTGCGTAGGAGGCTGCTGCGTGCTCTGCGCCGCTTGAAAACTATTCGCCGCGTGCGCTTCCGGCGCGGCTCCGCGTATGCGCGCGCAGAGCGCGACAACAAAAATCAAAACTGCCGCCGCGATTTTTTTGTTCACGCGAAAAGAATAGCAGAAATCCGCGGCAAGCTATGCCGAACGCGCTTTCGATTTGCAATCCTGTGTACTCATTGCCGATCATCATTTTACGTTTGCATTGACCTTCCCTGCTGGGCCGCGCTAAACAGTAATTATGAAAACACTCGCGCTTCTTCTGCTGGCCGCAATTGCTGCGCCCGCCGCGCTTGCCGGTGGGAACCATGCCTATCAATACGGGAAAGTGCTGTCGTTCGACACCGGCCAGCGCCTCTCCAAGCACGCTCCCAAAGGGGAAGTGATCTATCAAGTGCAAATCGGCACAGTGATTTACAAAGTCACGCGCCATTCCAAAAAGGCCGAATTTTCCGCCGGTGAGGATGTGGATTGCCGCGTCGACAAAGATCGCCTGATTCTCCGCAAGCCCAAAGGCGGCGAAATGAAATACGAAATCCTCGGCGAATCTTCCCGCCCGTAATCCGCAACGTCTTAATAAACCGTGCTTTTGTAGAGGTCGATCGTACTTATCGGTCTGGGACCATGCTTCTTGAAGGATTGCAGCCCTGCTCGAATGTCTGCAAAAAACTCAGCTCCGGGCAGTGCTGCTGGTGCCAACTGCCGCGTGAATGCCCGCGTCTTCGGACACGCCCAACGCTGCGGCAGCCCAGTCCAGATTCTCGCGTCCATTGGCCATTGCGCTGAGGTATCGGTTTCGCAACAAGCTCCCTATCGGCATCGGCGTGTTCGATTCGCCGCCAGCCTCCAGCGTCAATCGAACGTCCTTGAACCCGAGCGCCAGGCGGAATCCTGCAGGCTCGTACACATTTTCCGCGATCCGTTTTCCGTATGATTGATAGACGGGGCAGGGAAATAGAGTCGGCAGCAGCATTTCCGCCGCTTGCGTGCGCGCAATACCATTTTTTTCCGCCAGCGTGAATGCTTCCGCCAGCGCCTCAATTGCTGCCGCCAGCAAAAAGTTCCCGCATAACTTCAGAACGTTGGCTGCGCCAGCGTCTTCGCCGAAGTCGTATGTCATTCGGCTAGTCGCCGCAAGAATCGGCGCAATTCGCTTCTTCGCCGCGCTCGCCCCCGCCACGCACACGGCGAGCTGCCGATTTGCGGCCGCCTCGGGTCGTCCAAAAACGGGTGACGCAATATATTCAACTCCGTATTTTTTGTGCTGCGCCGCGAGGCGACGCGCCGTCGCTGCTGCAATCGTGCTCATCGAAACGTGCACGCCTCCTTGCCCCAGCCGTTTTACAAACGATTCTTCTCCGCCGCAAATTTCCTCGACAGCGCGGTCATCGGCCAGCATCGTACATACAATTCCTCCGCGCTCCGCCACTTCCGCCGCCGAAGCGGCCAATTTCGCTCCCTGCGCCGTCAGCCCAGCAGCTTTCGACACGGTGCGATTAAAAATCTTCAGCGGAAAGCCGGCGCGCAGAATATTCCCTGCAATCGGCTCTCCCATATTGCCCAGCCCGATGAATCCAACCGCTTCGCTCATGAATCTCACCTGCCTCTCTTCAACTTTCTCTGCGCTCACAGGCTAGTGCTGTTTGAAGTAGCATGGCAAGCAATTTTGGCGCGAGAAGCCCAGGCCCAATCTCAGTAGCTGAATTTACTTCGCGGGTTTCGCCACGCCATGCACGGAGGTGCTCGACTGGCTGACGGGAGCGCGGGCACCGCCAGAATCGCCAGCGCTTCCGGAGTCGTCGCTCGTCGTCTGCTTTCCATCCGGTAGGGGCGTCAATTCCGCGCGATACCTTGGCAGGCTGTCAGGATAATTCTTCTGCAGAAACTCAATGAGCTTCTCGCGAACCAAACACCTCAAATCCCATGCTTTACTTGAGTCTTCAGCGTCCATCAGTGCCCGAATTTGCATGGTGTGTTCGGTCGAATCCGTCGCCTGCAGGACGCACACCTTGCCCTGCCACAGTTTCGTCGATTCACAAATGCGCCGGAGCTCCTTGCGCACCTCGTCGATCGGCACCTTGTAGTCAACGTTAAGGTAGATGTATCCAAGCAGTTGCGCGCTTGTGCGCGTCCAGTTCTGAAAGGGATGGGTAAGGAAATATGAAAGGGGAAGAACCAACCGCCGCAGATCCCAGATCCGTACCACTACGTACATGGTGGTGATTTCTTCAATCCAACCCCATTCCCCTTCAACGATAACGACATCCTCCAGCCGAAACGGCTGCGCAAAGGCGATTTGTATGCCGGCCACTAAGTTTGAGAGCGTGTCTTTCATGGCCAGGCCAACTATCAGCCCAGCGAGCCCCGCCGATGCCAAGATGCTCATTCCGATGTGTTTAATCGCTGGGAAAGTCATCAGCATAATGGCCAGCGCCACGATACATACCACCACCACGATGATGCGATGAAAAATCGAGAACTGCGTCTGGACCCTTCTTGCCAGCAAGTTATTTGTGGCGTCCACGCGGTAGCGTTGCGCCAGAATATCCGAGGTGACTTGGCTCACCAGAATCACCAGCCAGGCGATCGCCGCAATCAGGCCGAGGCCAGCCGCATGCTCCAGGATGTCCATTACATTTTTGGAGAGGGGCGCTTCGGGCAAAACCGCCAGAACAACCAGCAAAGGGAGGATCCAGCGCGCAGGAACGTTCGCGTGGTGTACCAGCGAATTTGCGATTACGTCGCCCTTGCGGCGCGCAACGCGTCTGAGGATGAAAAATAATATGGCGTGAATAATCAGGCCGAAAACAATGGCGCCGCCGATAACTCCGGCAGCCCAAAAGTAATGAACCCAGTTAATCCCCCAAAGATGCATTCCGAGCGCGCTCCTTCAGCCTGGTTTTATCATACACGTACCGGCGCGCGGGATGGAATCGGGCATGCAAGCCGTAGTAGCCAGCAGAGCCTGAAAATGCGTGAAAGGTTGAGGCGAGATGACCACGCGTGACGGCTAGGCGTCCGGGCCACCCGGCTTCCAACGGTCGCTCCAGCCTTCGGTTTCGGCCATGCGAATGATGTCGGCGCGTTGGAGCGGTTGACCGTCCACGGAGATGCGCGTCTCGCCGTCAAGCAATTCCTGAGAAAGTATGACTCTATGGCGATTTTTCAGGTAGGCCAAGGCGCGATTGAACTGTTCGGTTGTAAGAGTTTTCATAAATGAAGGCTACTTTGTTAAAACACTGGCGTCTATCAGGCAAACGGCTTACTGGTTTTGGAGCAGGCTTGGGTGCAAGAGGATGTATCAAAACGCCCCAGGGAAAATGCAGCCAGGAACGAGTTGGCATTGAATGTACCTTGACACGTATATGCTCTATGGAGTATATTAAGAGCGTGGAATCTGTATTCGAAATCATTGCGGAGCCGAACCGTCGGGCGATACTGAGTCTGCTGGCCTCGTCGCAACACTCAGTTGGAGAGATCGAGTGCCGACTTCGTATGCCGCAGCCGACCGTATCGAAGCACCTGCGAGTGCTGCGCGAGGCCGGTTTCGTGGAATCCACCGTGGACGCACAGCGGCGTCTCTACCGGCTGAGGCCTGAACGATTTCAGGAAATGGATGCCTGGCTGGCACCGTTCCGTAGGTTCTGGTCCGCTCAGGTGGATGCTCTCGAGCGTCACCTCGACCGCATGGAGCAACCTGCCGTAAAAACGCCAACCGCAACGAAAAGGAAGAACCACAAGACCACGCGGGCAAGGCCGCGAATCTGACCAAGGAGAGAGGAATGAAAATTAAAGTCACCAGCATATACGTGGACAATCAGGACAAGGCTCTTCGCTTCTATACGGAGGTGCTCGGTTTTACCAAAAAGGCCGATTTCAGCCAGGGTCCATATCGATGGCTTACCGTGGCCTCGCCCGAAGAGCCGGATGGCATCGAGCTGCAGCTGGCACTGAACAACAACCCGGCGGCAAACGCATATCAGCAGGCTATGTTTCAACAGACCCTGCCCGCACTCATGTTGTACACCGACGACGTCAAGGGTGACTACGAGCGGATAAGGAGCCGCGGTGCCGAGTTCACCATGCCGCCCACCGACGTGACCGCCTCGACCATTGCCATGCTGAATGATACCTGCGGCAACCTCATTCAGATTGTCCAGCTGGCATGGAAATCAAAGGCGGCTCAATGAACAGCCGCGAGCAGTACACAGCGGGTCCGGCCAGGGGAGCGCAGATACGAAAGGACGGAGAGAAGTGGACGCTCATTCTCACGAGACAACTGGGCCACTCGCCAGAAAAAGTCTGGCAGGCGCTCACCGACCCAGCGCATCTGCGCGAGTGGGCGCCCTTTAACGTCGATGGCAGCCTCGCTGCAATTGGAACAGTGAAGCTCACCTGGGTGGGAACGCTTACGCCGCTGGAAACAAGAGTGACGCGAGCGGACGCGCCCAAGCTGCTTGAGTACGGCGATATCCGGTGGGAACTTGAAGCCTCCGATGGCGGTACGCGCTTGACGCTGTGGCACGGCATCGATCGCCACTTTATCTCAATGGGCGCTGCCGGGTGGCACATTTCTTTGGATGTTCTCGATCGCCTTCTCAGCGGAAATGCGATTAGCCGCATCGCCGGCCCCGATGCCGTGAAGTTCGGAGATTGGCAGAGGCTGAACGCGGAATATGCTAAGCAATTCGGCGTCGAAACGCCCGCGTGGCCGCGTAAGCCGGCTCAGAATCCGTGAATGGAGCTGGATTACAAAACAACACTCCGAACCAGCGGAGATGAGCTGCACAGTATCGCTTTCAATCGTCGGTATTGCTATCAACCGCCTCAGCTAGCGAGCAGGAACGGTTCGCTCGGTTCGTCGCAGGTCGCGGCGATATCGCATTACTAAGGCAGAATCCAACCCTTTTCGACGGCGAGTTTGATCACTTCTTCGGCGTTCATGGCTTTGCCGTCCACTTCAGTGCGGGCGCCGTGCGGGTCGCCGCTGGAAAAACTATCCAACGGTTTGACGCGGTGGCCGCGCTTCTGGAGAAAAGCGATCGCTCCATTGTATTCATCTGGTGGGACAATGCGCATGGAGACAGTGTGCTCGTTGGCCCGATAGGCGCGCAATCGGGCAAAATGTGTACTGTGTGGTCGGCATGTCAGCCGGACTCGGCAGGGGTTGTATTCGCTCGGGCGCGTGAGATAAATTAACTGCCTCTCTCTCACGGTGTCCCGTTGAAGACCAGACGAAAGCGCAAATCGACTGTGCGCGTGCCAGGCGAAGCCGGTATGAAAATTCTGCTGCGGCACGCGGCGATTCAGAAACGCGTGGCGGAAGTGGCGCGCAAAATCACGCGCGATTTTCGCGGCGAGCGTGTGCACTTAATCGGAGTGCTGAAAGGCGCGTGCATATTTCTTTCGGATTTGATTCGCGAAATTGATTTGGACACTTCGATTGATTTCATGGCCGTGGCGAGCTACGGAAAAAACAAGGAATCGTCAGGGCAGGTCCGGTTGAATAAAGACCTCGACAGCAGCATCGCGGGGTTGAACGTAATTCTGGTGGAAGATATTCTCGATACCGGCCTGACGGTAAGCTACCTGTGCAGAATTCTGCGCGAGCGCCGGCCGAAGACGCTGAAGATTGCGGCGCTGCTCGACAAGCCTTCGCGGCGCATTAAGGACATTCAGGCCGATTACGTTGGGTTTAAAATTCCGAATGAGTTCGTGGTTGGCTATGGGCTCGATTTCGACGAGCGTTACCGGAATTTGAAAGATGTGTGCGTTCTGGATGTGCCGGTGAGTTAGACAGTTTGGTTGAATTTTTATGACCGCGCAAAATATTTCTTCGCTGATTGACCATACGCTGCTGAAGCCGGAGGCGACTGCGGCGCAGATTCGGCAGCTCTGCGAAGAGGCGCTGAAGTTCCGATTCGCCACGGTGTGCGTCAATCCGTGCTATGTGGCGCTGGCGGCGGAGCTTGTCCGAGCGTCGACAGTGAAAGTTTGTAGCGTGGCGGGCTTTCCGCTGGGTGCGTCGACCACAGACGCGAAGATTTTCGAAGCACAGGAAGCCATTGCGCACGGCGCGCACGAAATTGACATGGTCATGAACGTGGGCGCGTTGAAGTCCG
Organism: Candidatus Acidiferrales bacterium; assembly: GCA_035933545.1. GTDB lineage: Bacteria > Acidobacteriota > Terriglobia > Acidiferrales > UBA7541 > DAHUXN01. The sequence goes on from DASYYQ010000002.1 coordinate 22,492, forward strand.
GCGATGACGGCGCGTTGGAAACGGATATTCGTTGCGTAGTCGAGGTGTGCCATCGCGGCAAAGCGATTTGTAAAGTGATTTTGGAGAATGTGCTGTTGACGGATGCGGAGAAAGTAGGCGCGTGCAAACTGGCAAAGAACGCCGGCGCCGATTACGTGAAGACTTCGACGGGATTTGGCGCGGGCGGGGCGACGGTCGAAGATGTGGCGCTGATGCGCGCGACAGTGGGTCCGCAAATGGGCGTGAAGGCCGCGGGCGGCATTCGCAGCTATGAGGATGCGATGAAAATGATCGCGGCAGGGGCGACGCGCATTGGGTCCAGCGCAAGTGTGAAAATTATGCAGCAGGCCCGCGAAGCGAATGCGTGACCGGCGTATAGAGGGAAAGCACATAGGCGGAAGCCTGTGCCGCGCAGCGCGCTGTCCAGTCGCTGCTCTCCAAGACAGGGGCCGCAACAAGCCGTGACTCCCCGAAAAATCACGACACTCCAAGGCGAAGACCACTGAGTCTCGCAAAAGGTAGGAACCTCTGCGTCACAGGTGCCAAGTATTTAGTGGCAATTTTTGCCCTTGGAGTCAAGGTTCTCGCCGTTCGACGGACGATTCTTGCCGTTCGCGTTGTGATTCTCGCACTTCGCCGTATGTTGTGTGCTCGAAACGAGTTCCCCTGTTATAATGTTGTGAAATACGCGGAGAAACCATGAGTCCCCGTGTGTTTAATTCACATCGAATAGGAAGAGATGGATTTCACGAAACCATTTACGACCACAGAGTTGCCTGCCGAAGTGCTGGCGACGATGGCGGAAATCGGCCAGGAGCTCAATGCTTCGCTAAACCTGGACGAAGTGCTGGCGCACGCAGCGGCGCAGATCAAGCGACTGATTGATTACGAAATTTTCGCGGTGCTGCTGGTGGATGAAGACTCGCGCGAATTGAAGTTCCGCTTCTCGATTGGGCACCGGCAAGATGTGGTGGAGAACTGGCACATCGCGATGGGGCAGGGAATTATCGGCACCGCCGCGGCGACCGGGCGTCCTGTGCGCGTGAGCGACGTGCGCAACGATTCGCGCTATCTGAACGCGCTGGACGCGGTGCAATCGGAGCTGGCCGTGCCGCTCGAAGTGCAAGGACGCGTGGTGGGTGTGCTGGACATCGAGAGCCGGCAACTCGATTACTTCACGCGCGACCAGCAAAACATTTTGACCATGCTGGCGACGCGCATCGCCAGCGCCATTGAAAACGCGCGGCTCTTCGAGCGCACGCGACGGCAGGCGGACACGCTGCTGCTGTTGAACGAAGTGGCGCGCGAGACGAGTTCGGTGCTCGATGTGGAAGGTGTCTTGCGGCGCGCGGCGGAAATGGTAAAGCGCGTCATCGATTACCAGATTTTCGCGATTCTGTTGTACGACGAGACGGAGCGCGTTTTCCGGCACCGGCTGAACGTGAAATTTGGGCAGCACATTCAAGAGCGCTCAGTGGTGTCTCCGCACGAAGGGATTGTGGGCGCAGCGGCGACTTTGCGGCGGCCGGTGGTGGTGCCGGATGTGTCATTCGACCCGCGATACATTTCGTTGAATCCGGAAACGAGATCGGAACTGGCGATTCCGTTGCTCTACAAGCATCGCGTGATTGGCGTTCTGGATATCGAGAGCCCGCAATTGAATTACTTCACCGCGGACCACGTGCAGGCGCTGTCAATTCTGGCGGCGCATCTGGCGATTTCGATTGAGAACGCGCGACTGTATGAGCAAGTGTCGCGCGACGAAGCGCGCATGGAGCGCGATTTGAATGCTGCGCGGCGACTGCAATCGGCGCTGCTGCCGGCTGTTCCCGGACCGGAATATGGGCTGGACATTGCGGCGCGCGTGGTTTCTTCGCGCGAGCTTTGCGGCGACATGTACGATTTTCTTCCGCATAGTTCGGGAGAACTGGATATTGTTCTTGGCGACGTCAGCGGAAAGGGCAGTGCGGCGGCGCTTTATGGCGCGGCGGCGATTGGCATTTTGCGCAGCCTGGCGCCGCAGCATTTGCCGCCCGCGAAAATCCTGCACAAGCTGAATCACATTATCGGCGAACGGCGCATCGAGGGACGCTTCATGACCATGTGCTTCCTTTCGTGGTCGCCGGCGGAGCGCGTGTTGCGCATCGCCAACGCGGGACAAGAGCAGCCGCTGATTTTTCAGAATGGCAAATGCGAGAAGATTCCGCTGGCGGGCTTCCCGGTGGGAATGTTCGACCATTCGACATATGACGAAATGCGCCTGGCGCTCGGGCCGGGCGATACGCTGGCGCTTTACTCCGACGGGATCACCGACACGCAAAATGCCGAGGGCGAATTCTACGGGTGGAAGCGAATGCGTGACGTGATTTGCGCGAACGCGAATCTTTCTTCGGCGGAACTGGCTGACAAGTTGCTCGCGGATGTGGACCATTTCTCCGGCGGCAGGCATCCTTTCGATGATCGCACTCTAGTTGTCCTGAAAGTGGTATAAGAATCCCCCGAATGGCAAAAAATAAGCTGCGCGAAGTGCAGTTGCGGGATCCTGCGAATTGCACGCCGGGATTCTCTTACCGGCGAGGCGCGCTGGCGTGCGAATCGGTTCCGCTTGAAACGATTGCGCAACGGGCGGGCACGCCCACGTATGTGTACAGCCGCCCGGCGTTCATCGGAGCGTACCGCGAATTTCATCGCGCACTCTGGAAAATTCCACACAGAATTTGCTATGCGGTGAAAGCGAATTCGAATCTGGCGGTGCTGCGGGCGTTCGCGCGAATGGGCAGCAGCTTCGATATTGTTTCCGGCGGAGAATTGTTCCGGCTGCGCAGCGTCGGCGTGCCGGGCGAGCGCATTGTTTTTTCCGGCGTCGGGAAAACGCGGGAAGAGATTCGCGAAGCACTTCGCGCACGAATTTTGCTTTTCAATGTGGAGTCGGAAGAGGAATTAGAAGCGCTGGCCACAGAAGCCATGCGCCTGAAACGCGCTGCACCGGCGGCCATCCGCGTGAATCCCGACATCGAGGCGGGCGGGCATCCGCACATCGCCACGGGGCATCATCGGCACAAATTTGGAATCGACTGGCGCGAGGCGCGGCGGCAGTATCTGCGTTACAAGGGAAATCTATGGATCGATTGGCGCGGAATCAGCGCGCACATTGGCTCGCAAATCACGTCGACGGCGCCGTTTCGCAAAGCGAGCGCGCGGCTGGCGAGATATTTCGCGGAGCTGCGCAGCGACGGAATTCCGCTTCGTTTTTTGGATATTGGGGGCGGAATTGGCATTCGTTACACCGACGAAAAGCCGCTGACGTTTGCGGAGTACACAAATTCTCTGCCGGGGGGCCTGGCGTCGCTGGGCTGCGAGTTGCTCCTCGAGCCGGGGCGCGCGCTGATTGGAAATGCTGGCGTGCTGCTGACCCGCGTGCTGTACACGAAGCGCAGTCGCGGGAAAAACTTTGTGATTGTGGATGCGGCCATGAATGATTTGATTCGTCCTGCGCTTTACGGTGCGGTGCACCTGATTACGCCGGTTATGCGCCCGCCTGCGGATGCGGAATTGTCGCGGGTGGATATTGTTGGGCCGGTGTGCGAGTCGGGCGACTTTTTTCTGCACGACTGGCCGATGCCGGAAGTCCAGCCCGGCGATTTGCTGACGATTTGGAGCGCCGGCGCGTATGGCTTCGTGGAGTCGTCGAATTACAATTCGCGGCGGCGAAGCGCAGAAGTGATGGTCGAAGGAACAAAATTCCGCGTCATCCGCCGCCGCGAGACACGCGAGGATTTGCTCCGCGGCGAAGCGCGAAGCTAGTCTCGCCGCCAGCCCGCTATCGCTCCCCCGGGTGCAAAAAGCTGTTGACGGCGCCGATGAATAAATCGGGTTGGTCGACGAATGTCATGTGGCCGCTCTTGGGCAGAATCACGAGGCGCGAGCCGGCGATTTTCTGGTGCATTTCGCGCGAGAGCGATGGAGCGCACTCATCATGGTCGCCGACGATGATGAGCGTTGGTACATGAATCGTGTGAAGCTGGTCGACGTACTCGACGGATTTTAGATTGCCGTCAATCACGAACTCGCCGTCCGAGCCCCACATTTCGCGATATAAATCCCAGGACATCACGCCCTGCCCGATAGGATCGTAATTTGCGTCGGGATGGTTCTGGTAAAGATACGGAAAATAAACTTCGCCCCAGGCAAGTTTCATGTATTCGTCGGGGTAGCGATTCTGCTGATAGGGAAGGCCGTGGCCGAAAAGCCCGGCCTTCTGCATTTCGTTAATTTTGTCCCGCACGTCGGCTGGCGCGCTGGCCAGCTCATTTGCTAGGACCTGATTCATCTGCGAAGTGCTGGGAAAAGTACTGCACAAAATTAAGTGCGTGAGATTTTTCTGATATTTCAGCGCGTAGGCTTGTGCCAGCACACCGCCATAGGAGTGTCCGAGCAAAGTGATTTTTCCGAGGTTGAGGGCCTGGCGGACCGCTTCAACGTCTTCGACCATGTTTTCGACCGTGTAGCCGGAGGGGTCGGCGAGCTTCTGCGAACGGCCGGAGCCGCGCTCGTCAATGAAAACAAGTTCATTGTGGCGCGCGAGCGGAAGCAGATACGGCAGAAAGTAATCGTGCGAAGCGCCCGGGCCGCCATGAACAATCATCAGCGGCGCGCCACGGCCAACGATCATGTAATAAATCATTTCGCCATGCGCATCGACGAAGCCTTCGTGTATGGGATAGACGCTCGCGCTATTATTTGCGGCGCGAGCTTCGCGATGGCACGCGCGACGTTGCGCCTGCGTGGGCGAAATCATCAAGCCGAATGAAGCCAGAAAAAATACGCATGAAAAAAGCTTGTTCCTCATCTTTTCCTCCGAGTCAGTGTAGAAAGCTCGATTAACGCTGGCCCCAGCGCAGTTTGCTACGCAGAACTTTGTAATACGTTTGCTCCTGCGGACGCACCAGCATCACGCGATAGGGCGACTTCGAAATCATGATGCGATCGCCGCGCATCAGTTCGTGCCCAATTTGCCCATCGAGCGTGAGATAAGCCTGTTCATCCAGTGCAGTGAAGTCGAGTTCGAGGCGCACGTTATCGGGCAGCACAAGCGGGCGATTGGTGAGCATATGCGGGCAAATCGGCGTGAGCACGAAGGCCTGCAACACCGGATAAAGAATGGGGCCGCCAGCGGCGAGAGAATAGGCCGTCGACCCGGTGGGAGTGGAAACGATTAGGCCATCGGCGCGATAGCGGCCAAGAAAACTTCCGTTCACGGATAAATCCAAATCGAGGAGGCGCGAGAGCGCGCCTTTGGTGACCACGGCGTCGTTCAATGCCTGCCCGCGCTCGATGATTTCGCCGCCGCGAAGCAATTCGGCCTTGAGCATCATGCGCGGGCTCAAGCGATGGCGGCCGGCGAGCACATCTTCGAGAAGCGGAAAAGCTTCGTCAATGGTGACGCTGGTCATGAACCCCAGGCCGCCGAGATTTACGGCGAGAATGGGAACCTCGGACTCATTGAACTGGCGCGCAGCGCCGAGCAGTGTGCCGTCTCCGCCGAGAACAATGAGCAAGTCCATTTTCGCGGACATCTCCTCGGGGCTGGTCTCTTTTTCCGGCGGATTAAAGCAGGCAGCAGCGGTCGAGTCAAAGAGCACATCAATTCCGCGCTGATTGAGCCACTGGGAAATGCGCGGGACTACAGCGCAGATTTCCTGCTTGCGAGGTTTGCAATAAATGCCGGCGATTTTTATCATCTTTTAGCCACGCGCATGAGGTTCGGAGGATTGTATCGAATCGCGGCGCGCATGGAGGAAAAATTCCTGATTGCCTTCCGCGCCGGGCACGCGGCTCGGGCGAACGCCGAGAACAAGAAGGCCCGCTTTCTCCGCAGCGGATTGAATGCTGTCAATGGCGCGTTGGTGCAATGCAGGATCGCGCACGATTCCACCCTTGCCGACGAGATTTTTCGCGAGTTCGAATTGAGGCTTGATGAGGATCAGGAATTCGGCGTGCGGTTGCGCGAGGGCGGCGAGCGCGAAAAGCAATTTTGTGACGGAGATGAAAGAAACGTCTACCGTGATGATGTCCGCGAGTTCCGGCAAGTCTGCAGGCGTCACAAAGCGCGCATTTTTTTCGATGGAGTGAACGCGCGGATCGCGCTGGAGTTTCCAGTCGAGCTGTTTGGTGTTTACGTCAACGGCATAGACGCGGCGCGCGCCATGCTGCAACAGGCAATCGGTGAAGCCGCCATGGGATGAGCCAATATCGAGGCAAACGCGATCCGCGACGTCGATGGAAAAATCGGCAAGCGCGCCTTCGAGTTTCAGGCCAGCGCGGCTCGCATATTTTGCTTCCGCGCCAGTAACGGATAACTGCGCATCCGGGGCGACCGTGTCGCTGGGCTTGCGCGCCATTTGCTGGTTGATGAGCACCTGGCCGGCCATGATCATGGCCTGAGCGCGCCGGCGCGTAGAGGCCAGGCCCCGTTCAACGAGCGCTACATCGATGCGCTGCTTGGATTTCTTCATCGTGGATTCAGCCGCCGCGAATTCAGAAAACTACGACAGCGTAGCCATGCGGAAGGCGCTTGTCGAGTGCAGATGGATTTTGAAAGTGTATTCAGCCGCCGAGCGGAGGCAAAAGCGCGGCGGAGCCGAAAAGGAAAATCGCGCCGACTACCAGGCTGTACGCGGCGGTGAGCACAGTGGCAATTTGCATGGTGCGGTCGCGTTGCGCGCTTATGCTGAAAATGCCGACGGCCGAGGCGGTCATCAGCGTGTTCATCAGTAGCAGTCCTGCGAGGAACATGGCGAGGCCGAGGAACCCGCGGCGGATACCTCCGAGGTTCGCGGCGAGCAGGAAGATTAAAAGCTGGCTGGGCGTTTCGGCGCCGAGTCCGTGAATTACGCCGACGAGAAACACAGAACGCTTGGTGTAATTCCAATTTGCGGCTGCGGTTTTTTTCGCTGCGTCACCGTGAAACAGGCGGCGAAGACGCCAGCTCGTCCAGCGGAATGCGTTGATGAGCAAAATGATTCGGGATTTGGGAGCAGCTTTGGCGCCGCTCCGAAACATCGTTCCGAGAACGTAAATTCCGAGGACTACGAGCGTGAGGCCAACGGCGCGCTCAGACCAGTTGTCGATAGCGCGCGGTAGCGAGGTTTGAAAAACAATAACGAAGCTGCCGAGTGCGGCGACGGTGGCGGCATGACCCGCGACGTATAGCAAACCCATGCGCATGGCGCGGGGACGGTCGGTTTCGACGTTTGTGATATCAGAAATTGCGGCGATGTGGTCGTAATCGAAGCCGTGTTTGAAGCCGAGGACGGCCGCGGTGAGCAGAGCGAGGTCAAGTGTCTTGGCCGCAATCATGTGGACACGATAGCAGAAGATAGACGCAGTGACGAGCGACAAGTAACGAGAGCAGACCCCGCGGAGAGCGTGCAGTAAAGGGAAGAAAGAGCGGAGCCGACAGTGATCCTTGACTTTCCTGGCCGAGCCGCAGACGATGCAACAACCAAATGCCGGCACCAGGCCGAACTCGTTTGATGATCAGCTATCGCCTGTACATCTGCATGGCCTTGCTGTTCAGCGTGATCGCCATCGGCTCGGCCGGTTTTCACTTCATTGAGGGATGGAAATGGTTTGACGCTTTCTACATGACGCTGACAACCATGACTACCATCGGCGGCGGCGAGATTCATCCGCTTTCGCAAGCGGGCCGCATCTTTGACAGTTTCTTGATTGTCTTGGCGGTGCTTGCCGGCGGCTTCACGATTGCGATGTTCAGCCAGGCTTTGTTACAGTTCGAGTTCAGAAAGGCATTTGGCCGCCGTCGCATGGAACGCGAACTGGCAAAACTTTCCGGACATTACATTATCTGCGGTGCAGGTCGCGTCGGCAGAACAGTGGCGCGCGAACTGCGCGCTCACGACCAGAAGATGGTCTTCCTCGAGAAGAATCCGGACCGCGCGGAGTGGGCCGCCAACGAGAATATTCCGGTGATTGTGGGGAGCGCTTCCAGCGAAGAGAATCTGAAGCAAGCGCATATCGACACGGCGAAAGGGCTGGTCGCGGCCGTTGGTACGGATGCCGAGAATATCTACATTGTGCTTACCGCACGCGGCTGCCGCTCGGACCTGAAGATCATCGCCCGCGCCAGCGAAGAAGAGGCCACCTCCAAACTCCTTCGCGCGGGCGCATCGCAAGTGCTCTCGCCGTACTATTTCGTAGGCAATCGCATCGCTCAGCTTTTGTTGCGGCCCAATGTTCTGGACTTCATTGACGCGGCCTTTGGCACCGATCGCCTGGACGTCGAAATCGGCGAAGTGCGCATCGACGCGAAATCTTCGCTGGTCGGTAAAACGCTCGGGAGCGCCGCGATTCGCCAGCGAGCCGACGTAATTATCCTGGGCGTAAAACCAGCTGAGGGGCTACTGGTCTTCAACCCTCCGCCGGAGACCTTGATCCGCACGGGAGATACGTTGATCGTCCTCGGAGGCGACGCGCAGGTGAGGAGGCTCGAATCACTTGCCGTGGCTTGAGCGAATGGCGCACAGGCGCAGCTAAGCGCGGCGGGTGATAAGGTAATCCGCGAGGGATCGGAGGCGGTCCGCGCGCTCCCCATAACAGGCCAGTTCATGGTTGGCGCGCGCGGCAAGTTCACGCGCAAAGGCGCGAGACTTATCGATGCCAAAGAGCGCCGGGTAAGTCGCCTTCTGCTGCGCCTGATCTTTTCCCGCCGTTTTGCCCAGCGCCGCAGAGGATTCTTCGACATCCAGAATGTCGTCCACCACCTGAAATCCCCATCCAATTGCTTCGCCAAAATGCCGCAGACGCGCGACATCTTCATCGTGGGCGTTGCCCGCGAGCGCGCCGGAAACAACGGAGGCGCGGATCAGCGCAGCGGTTTTCGAGCGGTGAATGTATTCAAGCAGCGACGCGTCAATCTTTTTTCCCTCGGCTTCCACGTCAGCAACCTGTCCGCCAACCATGCCATCGACGGTTCCTGCGGCGTGGGCGATTTCGGAAATGATGCGAACGCGATTTTCCGCAGCGAGGCCAGCGTTCGCGAGGGTTTCGAAAGCCAGCGTCAGCAAACCGTCTCCGGCAAGAATGGCCATGGCGACGCCGAACTTCTTGTGGCAAGTGGGCTTGCCGCGCCGCAAATCATCGTTGTCGAGCGCGGGCAAATCGTCGTGAATCAAGGAATATGTGTGGATGAATTCGAGGGCGCATCCCACGGTTGCAGCCGCTTCCAAATTCTGCGAAAAAAGACGCACCGTCTCGTAACACAGGATGGGCCGGATGCGCTTGCCTCCCGCAAAGACGCTGTAGCGCATGGCCTCGTGGATGGTTTTGGGCGCGGTGGTTTCCGGCGGCAGGAGCGTTTGCAGCTTCGCTTCGATGACGGACTGGTCCTCAGCAAGAAATGCTACAAAAGTAGCCGGCTGGTTCATTGCGCGTTTGGAGTGCGGCGGCTCGACGCCGCTTTGCCACGGATTTGTCGTCGTTCGACTCGGTTGCCTCGCTGGCCTCGTTCGCAGCCTATTCTCTTTATGTGTGGCGTCAACGGGGGGAACTCTGCGAATTTTCGTCGTCGGTTTCGAACGGCTCGGCTTGAATTTTGCCGTCGGCTTTCTTGATGAGAATTTCGACTCGGCCTTCGGCTTCTTCGAGCTGCTTCTGGCATTCGCGAGAGAGCTTGACGCCCTCTTCGAAAAATTTCATGGCTTCATCGAGCGAAAGATCAGTGGACTCGAGGCGCTTGACGACTTCCTCGAGGCGCGCGAGGGACTTTTCGAATTCGCCTTTGCGCGGCGGCTCGGGCGCTTTGTTGGGAGTTGCAGTCATTTTCTTATCTCATTTGCAGAAACGAGCTAGCATTCTATCGCACCTAGCAGAGCGGCAACAATGGGCTTGTGGATATGGCCTGCGGCGTGGGCGCATGACTCTTGCCGCAAGTGGGACGCTGAAAACGCGCTGGTACGCAATGGCCTTGTTACAATTACAGGAGCGATGCGGGCGCGGGGGCCTCAAAGGCGCTAAAGCATGATTGTTCTTCGCCTATTTTCCATTTTTGTGCTGATCGCCATCAACGCGTTTTTTGCGGCGGTGGAGTTCTCTTTCGTCGCGGTGCGTCAATCGCGCATTCGGCAACTGGTGGAGCAGGGCAGCGCGCGTGCGCGCGTGGTCGAAGCGCTGATCGCGGACATGGGCACGGTGGTTTCCGGCGTGCAGGTGGGCATCACCCTGACCAGCCTGGCGCTCGGATATCTTGGCGAAGTAACGCTGTCGCGATTCCTCGATCAGATTCTCCACGACATTCCTGGGCGATACGCGGCGATCGCGGCGCATACAGCGGCGCTGGTGGTCGCGTTCGCGCTGTTGACGGTGCTGCAAGTTGTTTTGGGCGAGCTGGTACCGAAGAGCTTGAGCCTGGCGCAAGCGGAACGCGTAGCGCTTCTGGTAGCGCTGCCATTCCAATGGTTTTTGAGGACTTTTCGCTGGGCTATCGTGCTGCTCAATGGCGCAGCGGGAAAATTCGTCAAAATTCTGGGCGTGAAGATGCCGCGGCCGCATTCGGTGATCCGCTCAGCTGAAGAGCTGAGGATTTTGGTGGAGCAGGCGCGCGAACGCGGCGTGCTCGAGCCTGCCGAAGAAAAATTCATTCACGGTGCGATGAAACTTGGTGACGTGCAAGTGCGCGAAATCATGGTGCCGCGGCCGGACATTCATGCGCTGCCAGCGAATGCCAGCCTCGAAGACGTGATGAAAATTATCGCAGTGACGCAGCGTTCGCGTATTCCGGTCTACGAAGGGACGATTGACCATGTGCTGGGCTTCGTTCATATCAAAGACCTGATTTGGGTGCTGCTGGATCGCGCGAAGCGAGCTGAAGAGGACCAGCCCCCCGTGGAATTTCAGCTTCGCAACGTGTTGCGCGAAGTGCTCATTGTGCCAGAGACCAAGCTGGCCATCGAGCTCCTCGTGGAATTGCGCACGCATCGCAGCGGCCTGGCCATGGTGGTGGATGAGTTTGGCACGATTCTTGGGCTGGTGACGCTGGAGGACATTCTCGAGCAGATGGTCGGCGAAATTCACGATGAGTTCGACGTGGTCGAGCATCCGCTGACGCTTCCGGATGGTTCGATGATTTTTGACGCCTCGCTGAAAATTCACGATCTGGACGAATTTCGCATCGAGCTGCCGGAAAATTCAGTTTACGAAACGCTCGCTGGATTTGTGCTGAGCCATCTGGGATTTTTGCCGCGCGGCGGCGAAAGTTTCGAAGATCACGGCTACCGCTTCACGATTATGGAGATGGAGGGACGACGCATTTCGCGTGTGAAAATCAAGCGCGTCGAGGCCGCCGGCGTAGGCGCGGTGGCGCACCCAGTTGGAAAAGTGAAAACTACTTCCAGTTCAACGGCGTCGGGCGCAGGCAATCCGTCGGCTTCGCGGCGTCCACCAGGATTCGAATGACGCGCTACATTTCGCTTCGCCTGGCCTATTCGCTTCCCGCACTTTGGCTCATTATCACCATGGTTTTTGCGTTGGCGCATCTTGTGCCGGGCGATCCGGTGCAGCAAATGCTTGGCGCTGGCGCGACGGAATCCGACATTGTGCAACTGCGGCACGCGCTCGGGCTGGACAAGTCTGTGCCGGTGCAGTACGCGCATTATCTCGCGGGAGTGGTGCGCGGGAATTTAGGCGAATCGTTTCGGTTTCAGCAGCCGGTGCTGCACGTCGTGCTGGAACACTATCCCGCGACGCTCGAACTGGCGCTGGCCGCGCTGCTTGTTTGCTGCGGGATTGGAATTCCCGCGGGAATTATCGCCGCGCACCGGCGCGCGACCGCTACCGACCATGCCGTTGGATTCTTCACTCTGCTCGGTCTTTCCGTTCCGAATTTTGCGCTGGGGCCACTGCTGATTTTGATTTTTTCGGTGCTGATTGGCTGGCTGCCGGTGAGCGGGCGCGGCGGAATTTCACATTTGATTTTGCCGGCGGTCACGCTCGGTGCCGCCCTCGCCGCGATTCTCACGCGCATGGTGCGCACGTCGGTGCTCGAGCAGCTTTCGAGCGATTATGTTCGCACCGCGCGGGCGAAGGGACTCACCGAGCGCGCAGTTTTGCTGCGGCACGCCTTTCGCAACGCGCTGATTCCAATTCTGACGATTCTCGGTCTACAGTTCGGCACGCTGCTGGCCGGCACGATTGTCACCGAGACGATTTTTTCGTGGCCGGGCATCGGACGCCTCGCTGTCCAGGCAATTGAGGCGCGCGATTATCCGCTGCTGCAGGGCTGCATTCTGGTGATTGCTATTTCTTATGTGCTGGTGAATTTGCTGACGGATCTCGTCTATGCCTTCGCCGATCCGCGGGTGCGCTTGCAATGAAGGCGCTGCGCGAATTTCTGCGGCACAGTCTGCCGGGCGCAGTGGGATTCGCGCTGTGCGTGCTGCTGATTGTGCTGGCGCTCGGCGCGCCCTGGCTCGCGCCCTACAATCCCAACGCACAGAAATTGTCAGCGCGGCTCGAAGCGCCCAGCGCGTCCCATTGGATGGGCACCGACGAACTCGGCCGCGACGTGCTCTCCCGCGTGATTTTCGGCGCGCGCGTTTCCATGTCCGTCAGCGTTTCCGTCGTCTTCGGCGCGGGAATCATCGGCCTGGCGCTTGGCGCGCTCGCCGGATATTTCGGCGGATGGTTCGACGGATTGGTGAACATCGTGCTGATCAACGCGTTTCTGTCGTTTCCCGGAATCTTGCTGGCGATTGCGTTCGCGGCTTTCTTAGGTCCCGGCCTCGGAAACGTGATTATCGCGTTGACGATTACCGGCTGGGCCGGCTACGCCCGACTCGCGCGCGCGCAAGTCCTGCAAGCCAAAGAGATGGACTACGTCACGGCGGCGCGCTCCCTCGGCGCATCCCACTGGCGAATTCTTTGGCGCCATCTGTTGCCGAATATCATTCAGCCCGTGCTGGTGCAGGGAACGATCGCGCTGGCGGGCGCGATTCTTGCCGAATCGACGCTGAGCTTTCTGGGCCTCGGCGTGCTGGCGCCAATGTCGAGCTGGGGCGCGATGCTCAACGACGCGCGCGAGCACCTGTTCGACGCGCCGCACATGGTCATTTTCCCGGCGCTGGCGGTGGCGACCGCGGTGCTGGCGTTCAATATGCTGGGTGACGCGCTGCGCGACTGGATGGACCCGCGCACCCGCGCGTATTTGATTGTCACCGACCTGGCGCGATGAGTTTGGGTTCGGCTGAGTGGTTTTGCGCCTTATGCGTATTCGAGGGTGACTTCGGCGCCGCGGGAGGCTCCGGTGAGCTTTGCGGCGCTGCCGCGATTGACGGCCACTTCGAAAAATCCGCTGGAGCCGAGAATCAGCACCGGCTCATTGGGGCCGCCATTGCCAAATGTCTGCGCGAACTTGGAAATTTCCGCGTTGCCGACGCGCAGCTTGAAATTCGAGCCGGCGAGAAGTTGCGGCGCGTCTTCGGGCGTGAAGTTGGTGAGCAGGTTGCCGAAATTGTCGGCGCGCAGAATCACGCCTTTGATCGAATTGCCCGTTTGCTTGGGCTTGGGCATGGCGAAGCGCACGAAGTCGGTGATTTCTTCGCCGAAGGAATTGCTCTGGTCGTTTTTGGAGAGCCACGCGGCGACGGGCGAAAAAATGTCGCGTCCGTGAAACGTGTTGCTGACCGGCTGAAGAAAATAATGCTCGGCAGTGATGTGGCGCACGGTGAGAGATTCTTCGCGCTGATAAATCATGGAAAGCACGCCATTATCGGGCGCGATGAAATAATGCTGGCCGGCGGTGACCAGCAGCGGCCGGCGTTCGGTGCCCACGCCAGGATCCACAACGACAACGTGGACGGTGCGCGGCGGGAAAAATTTGTAGGCTTGTCCGATGGCTAGCGCGCCGTCGAGCAAGTCATAAGGAAAGACTTTGTGCGTGATGTCCACGATGGCGGCGTCGGGATTAATGTTCAGGATGACGCCTTTCATCGAACCGACCAGCGAGTCGCCGGTGCCAAAGTCCGTGGTGAGAGTGATGACCGGTCGAGCCAAAAAAGTTCTCCCGCAAAGAGTTGGAATGATTCAGAGAATGCTTTTTGCCACGTAGAAGTTTCGCAAAGACGCGCGCGCGAAGCAATCCGCGCTCGCGCAGCGGTTTCCTATTGTGAAATTCGCGCAGCCAGGCGCTGGGAGGGAAAGCCAGTTACATCGTGCCGGGAATTCGCGGCCCGCGCATGAGATTCATGGCGCTCTTTTTCTCGGCCTTGGAGTTTCCCCATGTCCAATAAAGCCCGAGATACGCATAAGTTTCCGGGAGTCCTGCAACGGAGTGCCCGTAACAGAAAAGGATTTGAAAGCCCGGGTTATGGATATAGTAATAGCCGCCAAAATCCACCAAGGTGCTGCCGCGGATTTGCGGTGTGGCGAGTCCCTCGGCGCCATGCGAAAAGACCTCCGTGCCGAGCGTCCATTTTTTGCCGATGTCGCGCTGCACGAGCAAGCCGCCATACGTGAAATTCTTATAATCGGTCTGCGGGACGATTTCTTCTCCCACGCCGCCATACGCGGTCCACGGCCCCCAGTCTTTTTGGATCCAAAGGGGCAGTTTCCACCAAACGTTTCCGACGCCAAGGCCGAGATTGTAATTTCCGGTGGGCACTTCAATCATGGTGAAGGTTCCAATCATGGGGCGGTACTTTGTTTCTTTCAGGTAGCGGTATTTCACGCCGATTTCGATGTCGCCGAGGCCGAAGGCGCTGGGGCCTGCGCCGGAGGGAAGATAATTTATGTTGTTCGACGGCATGATCATTGCCGCCGGAACCACAATGTGAAATTGGGTATTCGGAAAAATGCCCCAATTGAATTCGAGCGCCGGACCTGCGGTGTCCATCTCGACGCCCGTGCCGTCGGCGTTGCCAAATACATAAAATTCGTAATGGCGAAAGTCTACGGGTTCAGGATCGTCATTTTGAAAAGGCGGCCCAGCCTTCGCGCTGAGCACAGCAATGAAAAGCACGGACATCGCAAGCAACGCCGCCTGGCACAATTTCCCTGGCCTCATCGTCAATCTCTCCCGTCGATTCGTATTCTCTAATACGCGCGAGGTGTGCCTGCCGTTTCGCGCCTCATTATCGCGTAATGTCGTGTCGTCAAACGATAAACATTTTGTAACGGTGCCGCCTGTATTTCCGTTCGGCATGACAGACAGCGAATCGTGGTAGATTGCCCGTTCCTATCGAAGCCGCAAAGGAAGGAAATGCCGTGAGCCTGCTCTCGATGTTCGGATTATTCGCTGTGACGGCCATGCTGATCTGTTACACGCTTGAGGGCCGCAGCGCGTGGTTCATTCTCGCTTTTGCTTTTTCATGCGCGCTCGGCTCGACGTATGGCTTTTTGCAAGGAGCGTGGCCCTTCGGCATCGTTGAAGCGGTTTGGGCGGCCGTCGCGGCGCGCCGCTGGTGGCTTGCTCGCTGCGTTCACGCGCTGGAATAAGGACCCGCTTTCTTGACCCATCCGGTTTGAAACGATATTCTGAATTGCAATCTGACCATGCGACGCGTCTACCTCGATTACAATGCGACGACGCCGGTGGATGGCGAAGTGCTGTCCGCGATGCTGCCGTTTTTCGCAGACAATTACGGCAACGCGAGTTCGATTCATTCCGCAGGGCAGGAGGCGCGCTCAGCAGTGGAATCGGCGCGAAGTTCAGTCGCGCAGTTGATTGGCGCGAAAGCTTCCGAAATTGTTTTTACCAGCGGCGGGACGGAAGCGGACAATCTGGCGATTTTTGGCTTTGTCGCCGCGTTTCGCCGCGAGCGCAAGCACGTTATCTGTTCGCCGATCGAGCATCATGCGGTGCTGAATTGCGTCGAAGTTCTCGAAAAACAGGGCATCGAAGTAACTTGGTTGCCCGTTTCGGGCGGCGGGGTTGTCGATCCCGAGGATGTGCGCCGCGCGCTGCGTCCGGAAACGATTTTGATCGCGGTGATGCATGCGAACAACGAGCTTGGCACGATTCAGCCGATCGCCGAAATGGGGCGCATTGCTTATGAGGCGAATGTCTATTTTCACTGCGACGCGGTGCAGTCCGCGGGAAAAATCTCGATTGACGTCAACGAAATGAAAGTGGATTTTCTGGCGCTTTCGGCGCACAAAATTTACGGGCCGAAGGGGGTGGGCGCGCTTTACGTCCGCGAAAACACGCCGCTTGAGCCGCTCTTTTTTGGCGGCACGCATGAACGCGACCGCCGCCCCGGCACGGAAAACGTGGCTGGCATTGTGGGATTTGGCCGGGCCGCCGAGTTGGCGCGAGCACATCTGGCTGATGAATCTGCGCGAATCGGCGCGCTGCGCGACAAGTTGGAGCAGGGAATTGTCGCGAGCGTGCCGGATGCGCGAGTGAATGGCGCGGGCGCGAGGCGCACTCCGAATACGACGAACATCACGTTTCCGCATGCAGAGGGCGAGTCGCTGGTAATTGCACTCGATTTGCAAGGTGTGCAGTGCTCGACGGGCGCGGCGTGCTCTTCGGGCGCGATTTTGCCTTCGCATGTGCTGCGCGCGATTGGACTGCCACGCGACGACGCGAAATGCACGCTGCGATTCAGTCTGGGGCGCTTCAGCACAGACACCGACGTGGATTACGCGTTGCAAATGATTCCCGGCGCTGTTGAACGCCTGCGCGAAATTTCGCCGACGTATCGCAAAGCCGTGCCTGCGACCTGAATGCTGCGAAACAACGCCTTCCTTGCTATCCTAATGAGCTAGTGTCCTGAGTTGGAAGTTGGATGCATAAAGGAAATGGCTTCAGGGGCTAAAGCCCACTGAAAGCAAGTGGCGTAATGTCGGAGCTAAAGCTCCGACCCCTAAAAGCCGTGGAACGAATCTCTGACCCAGGACGCTAGCGAATCAACGAACATGTCCGCGACATCACAAACCGAACTGACTGCTGTCGCCATGAGCGGCGGAGTCGACAGCTCAACGGTGGCGGCACTCTTACATGACTCTGGCGAGCCAATTGTTGGCCTGACCATGCAGCTCTGGAATCAGCGGCGCTTGCCGGAGCTCGCCGCAACGGATGGTCCGGCTCCACATCGCTGCTGTTCGCTGGACGACGTTTACGACGCGCGTCGCGTCGCGCAGCATCTCGGATTCCCATTTTACGTGGTGAATTTTGAGCAGGCGTTCGAGGAGCGCGTCATCCGCCCGTTTGTCGCCGATTATCTTGGCGGGCGCACGCCCATCCCGTGCACGCTGTGCAACAATCACGTGAAGTTCGAGCAATTGCTGGTGACCGCGCGGCAAATTGGAGCTTCGCGCGTGGCAACGGGGCACTACGCGCGCGTTCGCTGGAACTCAGATTCGGGGCGCTACGAGCTTTTGCGCGCGGCGGATGAATCAAAGGACCAGTCGTATTTTCTTTTTGGTTTGACGCAGGAGCAGCTTTCGCGCTCTCGCTTTCCTTTGGGCGAACTGAGCAAGACCGAAGTGCGCGAGATTGCGCGGCGAGCGCGGCTTCCGGTGGCGGAGAAGCCGGAGAGCCAGGAAATTTGTTTTGTGCCCACAGGAAACTACGTGCGCTTTATCGGCAGCTATTTGCGAGAGCAGGGAAGCGAACTGCCTGCGGACTCCGGCGAGATCGTCACCACCGATGGCGCCGTGATTGGCCGGCATGAAGGCTTGCATCGCTACACTGTGGGCCAGCGCCGAGGGCTTGGCTTCGCGACGGGACGACCGGTCTACGTCGTGGAGTTGGATCGCGCGCGGAATCGCGTGATTGTCGGCGACAATGAGGACTTGTTTACATCGGTATGCGAAGTGCACGACGTGAATTGGGCTTCGATTGCTTTGCCAGATGCACCCGTGCGCGCGGAAGTGAAAGTGCGGCATCGCCATGAGGCCGCCGGCGCGATTGTGGAGCCGCTCGACGCAACGACCGCGCGCGTTCGCTTCGACGAGCCGCAGCGAGCTATTACTCCGGGGCAGGCAGCTGTGTTCTACGCGGACAATTTGGTGCTCGGCGGCGGCTGGCTGCGAGCAGCCAAGAAAGAGCGACATGGCCGCGAATGATCTGATCTACGACTGGAACACGGTGGCCGGGCGGGAAATTCCGGCGGGCCGCAAGATCATGCTGAATGATGAGACGCTGCGCGACGGCCTGCAAAATCCGTCGGTGCGGGACCCCAGCATCGAAGAAAAAATCAAAATTTTGCATTTGATGGAAGACCTCGGCATCGACACCGTGAATATCGGCCTGCCGGGCGCAGGACCGCGCGCATACGCGGACACGGAAGCTTTGGCGCGCGAAATCGCGCATTGCCGGATGAAAATTCGCCCGAATTGCGCGGCGCGCACTCATCAGAACGACATTCGGCCCATCGCGGAAATTTCTCAAAAAGTTGGAATGGTCATCGAGGCGGCGACTTTTCTTGGTTCAAGCCCGATTCGCCGGCTGGTCGAGGATTGGACCGTCGAGCATCTCGAGCGCACTACGGAAGAGGCGGTGCGCTTCGCGATTTCCGAGGGACTGCCGGTGATGTTCGTCACCGAAGACACCACGCGCACTGACCCGCAAACGGTGAAGAGCCTTTACACCACGGCGATTCGCTGCGGCGCGCGCTCGATCGTGTTGTGCGACACGGTCGGCCACGCAACGCCGCGCGGCGCGTACAATCTGGTGCATTTTGCCATCGAAGAAATTGTGAAGCCCGCCGGCGGAAAGATTCGCGTGGATTGGCACGGACACAACGATCGCGGGCTCTCCGTCGCGAATTCGCTGGCGGCGCTGGCTGCGGGCGCGGACCAGGTGCACGGCGCGGCGAATTCGCTGGGCGAGCGCGTGGGCAATACACCGATGGAATTGATGCTCGTAAACTTGCGGCTGATGGGCCTCATCGAGCGCGATTTATCGAAGCTCAAGGAATATTCCGAGACGGTCGCGCGCGCCACGCGGACAACCGTGCCGCCAAATTATCCTGTGGTGGGACGCGACGCGTTCCGCACCGCAACTGGCGTGCACGCCGCGGCGATTATCAAAGCGTATCGCAAGGGTGATGCTGCGCTGGCGAACTCCGTCTACAGCGGCGTGCCTTCGAATCTTTTTGGCCTTGAGCAAGTGATTGAAATTGGCCCGCTGAGCGGCCGCTCCAACGTGACTTACTGGCTGGAAAAGCATCAGATTCCTGCGGCGGAAGAGTTGGTTAGCCGCATCTTCGACGCCGCGAAAAAAGCCGAGCGCGTGATGAGCGACGATGAAATTCTGGCGCTCTGCGCGACGGCTCCTGTTTCTCGCGCGAATCCCAAGCATTAATCTGATTAAGAAGCTCCGACTCGAATAAGCGTGTCCTTATTTGCTTGACATGAAGCAACCTTAAGGGTAGTGTTGCATACCCTTAAGGTTTATCAGGTGGCTAGGGATTATGGCTATTGAGTTTGAGTTCCGAGGCGAGTGGTACAGAGTCGATACGCCGCAAGAAGTTGTGGCACTTAAGAAGTACCTGACAGCCCACGCGCAAGAGGAAGAAGATTCGTCCTCTAATTCCTACGCCGGTCTCCCTGCGCATGGGAAGTGGACGAGCGATGTCTTCACTTTGCTGATAGATAAAATTGGATACTTCGAGAAAAAATTTCTGGCTGCCCTCCTGAACGTCTCGCACCCCATAGACGCTAATACCGTGGCCCGCTTGGCCTTTCCGGGCAACTACCGATACGAAAAAAAAAGGCTGCGGCGAAAAGTGGAACGGGACGGGTTGCTGGTCATGGGGGGCATTCAGAGCGGGCTCGTACGCCATGTCAGAGCCCTCGGGCTGGAGCCGTTCGACCTATACCAGGTCCACATCAGTTGGAGGAACGGCCAGCGCACCAGATATTTCACCGTGGATCCGGGCTTTCGCTTTGCGGCTGAGGAGCAAGGCTGGCCGCCTCAGTTCCTCCGCGAAGCCCTGAACACATAAACAAATCAATTGACGTGAGGAGGCCCAGTCCATGGAAGATTCATCACCGCACGAAATTCGCGTGATTCTGCCCGGCGTCTGTGCGGTTTTGAAAGCTGGAGCAGCGCCTTGGGCGTAGCGGAGCAGCCTGATGCAAGCCGGGACGCGGTCCAAGGCGCGAGGAAGACGCAGCATCCGCTGCATAACCGGGCTTTTCGCCTGCTCTGGATGGGCAACACCATCTCCTGGACGGGCGACCAGTTCTACCTTATTGCCCTGCCGTGGCTTGTGCTTTCGCTTACCGGCTCGAGTATCGTTCTCGGCGCCATCGAAATGCTTGCCGCGATTCCCCGCGCTGCGCTGATGCTTGTCGGCGGAGCGTTGAGCGACCGCGTCTCCCCGCGGCGAATCCTCATGCTCACCGCATTTGCACGGTCGCTGTTTGTGGGGGCGGTGGCGGCGTTGTTATTCCTCAAGAACCTGCACCTGTGGGAGCTCTATTTCCTCGCCCTCGGGTTTGGCGTGGCTGACGCCTTTTCCTACCCAGCCGGCTCCGCGTTTTTGCCCTCCATTGTCGAACCCGAACAGCTTCCCGCGGCGAATTCCGTCTCCGCATCCACACGGCAAATCACCACGCTCGCCGTGCCGGGACCGGCCGGTTTGTTCATCCGGGCATTCGGCAACGCATGGGCCTTCCTGCTCGATGCCATCAGCTTTTTCGGCATCATCGCCGCTCTGATAAACTTGTCCGATCCGCCGATCCCGAGCAGCAGGGCACCGCAGAAGGGCATGATGCGGTCCATTGTAGACGGCCTTCGTTACGTCAAGGCCGATGTCTCTCTCCGCTCGCTCATGCTGGTCATCGCGGTCCTCAACTTCGCCATCGCTGGGCCCGTGGCTATCGGTCTGGCCGTGATCGCTAAACAGGATTTCGGCACGGCCTCGGCATTCGGATTCCTCATGTCGGCGTTCGCCGCCGGCAGTCTTGTCGGAATGCTCGGTGCAGGTTTGGTCCGGCAACGCCGCCGCGGGCGCACTCTGCTCGTCGCCGGCGCGGTGATCGGCCTTTGCGTTGCCCCGATTGGATTTCTTAGCCGCATGACGACTCTGGTGCCTGATCTCGTCCTCATGAGCGGCGCTGCTGCGTTCCTCAATATCCAGCTCATTTCCTGGTTTCAGCAACGAGTCGAGCGCGCGTTGATGGGCCGCGTGATGAGTGTCCTGATGTTTGCGTCCATGGGTCTCCTGCCGTTCTCGCTCGCCATCGCCGGCGTCGCCCTAAAGGCCAGCGTCACGGGAACGTTCCTTTCCGCGGGGGCCATGATACTTCTCGTCATCATGCTCGCCGCCTCGCACCGCGCCGTCCGGGCCATCGATTAGTATCCTCGCCGATAAAATCCGTGAAAGTTGTTTTCGGCTCCGGTATGCTCATAACGATGGGTACACTTACCGCTCGCGCAGAAAATCCGATTGAGGCCATCGCGCAGAACAAGAGAGTCGCGAAGGCGCTCGCGTGGCTCGAAACAAATATCGAGTGGGTCACCGCGCAGCAGATCGCTATCACGGAAATTCCTGCGCCGGAGTTTGCAGAAAAAGAGCGCGCCGCGTACATGGCGAAATTACTGGCGGCGAACGGCCTCAGCGTGCACACGGATTCTGCCGGAAACGTGGTGGGCCAACGTGAAGGTGGGATGAACGAAAACGTCGTGCTGGTGGTCGCCCATCTGGATACGGTTTTTCCGCCGGACACCGATGTGCGTGTGAAGCGTGTTCGCGGGCGCCTTGAAGCTCCCGGCATTTCGGATGATGGCGCGGGACTCGCGGCAATCGCCGGCCTTGCTCGCGCGCTCGCTCAATCAAACGTGGCAACGGAGGCGACCATCGTATTTTCTGCGGACGTCGGCGAAGAGGGCGAAGGAAACCTTCGCGGCATTCGCCAATTGCTGAACACATATAAGAACCGAATTCGCGCAGTGATTGCGCTGGATGGCGCGGCCACGGATTACGTTACAACGGTTGCGCTCGGCTCGCGCCGCTTCGAGATTACCGTCGCCGGCCCGGGCGGGCACAGTTGGTCGGACTTTGGCGTTCCGAATCCGATCACCGCACTCTCGCGCGGCATCGTGGAATTTTCGCGCAGTTCCGTCCCGGCCGATCCGCGGACGACCTTCAATTTCGGAATCGTCGCCGGCGGAAATTCCGTGAATTCCATTCCCACAGAAGCTACCGTGAAAGTTGACCTGCGTTCCGAAGAGGAAGCGGAACTGTCGCGCCTGGAAGACGAGGTGCGCAGAATTTTCGCGAATGCCGTGGACGAAGAAATGGCGGCAGCCTCCGCGGCAGGCGCGCTTAAATTTAAAATCACTGTTATCGGCGTGCGTCCGGCTGGAAGACTGCCCGCAAATTCGCCGCTGCTCGCGGCCATTGAAAACGCCGATCGCTATCTCGGCAATCGTTCGCGCCTCGAGCGCTCTTCCACGGACGCGAATCTTCCGCTTTCGCAAGGCATCCCGGCGATCGCCATCGGCGCAGGAGGCCAGGGTGGCGGTTCGCACTCGCTGGACGAATGGTATGATCCGGCGGGCAGGGAACTGGGGTTGAAGCGCGCTCTGCTGGCCATTCTCGCGGTTGCAGGAGTGCAATCCTGAAAAATATTTGTACAATTGCGGCGTGCGCGAGCGCCACACTGTTTTGCGCTACGCTGCTCGGCGCGGCGTCATCGAGTCGCGCTCACACGCGGAGGAGTATGCCGGCAAACGCCCAGCAAAGAGATGCGCCCGCCGATCTCGCCCTGACCAACGGGGATGTTTACACCGTTGACTCCGCAAATTCGCGCGCGCAGGCCATCGCCATTCGCGATGGAAAAATCGCCGCCGTGGGGACGAACGACGAAATTCGCGCGTGGATTGGGCCTAAAACGCGCGTGATTGATCTGCACGGGCGCTTCGCCATGCCCGGATTCAACGACGCGCACACCCATCTCGCATCCGCCGGCATGAAACAGTTGAGTGTGGATATCGAAGGCGCGAAATCGCTCGCGGATTTTCAGCAGAGCATTCGCGGCGCGCTGAAAGATTACAAATCCGGCGAATGGATTACGGGCAGTGGCTGGGATCATACGCTGTGGCCTGAGAAACGCTTCCCAACACGCTGGGACCTAGACGCTGTGTCGAAAGATCATCCGATGATGTTCTGGCGCGTGGATGGCCACGTGGCCGTCGCGAATTCGCGCGCCCTCGAAATCGCCGGCATCGCGAAAAATACTCCAGATCCACCTGCAGGACATATCGAACGCGACGCAAAAAGCGGCGAGCCCGATGGGATGCTCGAAGAGGACGCCGCGATGAGCTTGGTCGCGCGTCATATCCCGCCGCCGAGCCACGAACGCCGCAAGCGCGCCATCGAACTTGCGCTTGCTGACGCCGTTTCGCACGGCGTCACTTCTATTCAGGACTATTCCACGTGGAACGATTTCCTGGTTTATCGCGAATTGAAAAACGAAGGCAAGCTGCCGCTGCGCATCACCGAATGGCTCACGTTCACTGAGCCGCTCGCGAAGCTTGAAGAAGAACGCCGCGAAGGCAGCAGCACGGATCCGTGGCTGAAAACTGGCTCACTCAAGGCCTTCATGGACGGCTCGCTCGGCTCGCGCACCGCAGCGATGCTAGCCCCGTATTCCGATGATCCTTCCACGTCCGGAATTTTGCGCATGGACCCCGCGGAACTGAATCGCATGTCCATCGAGCGCGACAAAGCCGGCTTTCAGTTGAATTTTCACGCGATCGGCGACCGCGCGAATCGCGTGGCGCTAGACGCATTCGCCGCGGTGCTCGCCGCCAATGGCCCGCGCGACCGCCGCGACCGCATCGAACACGCGCAGGTCGTCGCGCCTGACGATTTTGCGCGCTTTGCAAAATTGCACGTCATCGCTTCCATGCAGCCTGTGCATCTGCTCGATGACCAGCGCTGGGCCGAAGCGCGTCTTGGGCCAGAACGTTCTAAGGATGCTTATGCGTGGAATACCCTGCGCAAAGACGGGGTGCGCCTTGCCTTCGGCACCGATTATCCCGTCGAAGAAATCAATCCATTGCGCGGCATCTATGAATGCGTTACCCGCGAACTTCCCGAGGGCGGACCGGCAGGAGGATGGGAGTCGCAGGAAAAGTTGCCGCGGGAGGTTTGCATTTACGATTACACCGTGGGCTCAGCGTACGGCGAATTTGAAGAAAATCGCAAAGGCCTGCTGAAAACCGGCATGTTCGCCGACATTGTCGTCTACCCCACAGACATCACGCGCATCGCGCCACGCAAATTGTTGAGCACTCCCGTCGACATGACCATCACCGGCGGCCGCATTGTTTACCAACGCCACTGAGCGCCCGCACATGAATCGCCGCCTGCAAGCTGACCTGGCGCTGGCGCTTTGCACGCTGATTTGGGGCGCCACGTTCGTGGTGGTCAAAGACGCGCTAACCTTTGCCTCCGTGTTTTCCTTCAATGCGCTGCGTTTTGCTCTGGCGACAATCGTGATGGGCGCGGTGTACGCGCGCGCTTTGCGCAAACTCGATCGCGCCACGCTCGCGGCCGGCTCGCTCATCGGCGTGTTCATGTTCGGCGGCTATGCGTTCCAGACGCTGGGACTGAAATTCACCACGCCGTCGAAGGCGGCATTCATCACCGGAGCGGCCGTGGTAATGGTGCCGGTGCTCCTGGCGGTTTTCTGGCGCAGGAAAATCAGCCGCTGGGCGTGGAGCGGCGCGCTGGCTGCGCTCGTCGGCTTGTACTTCCTCACTGTTCCGCGTTCCGGATTTTCCGCGCTGAATGTCGGCGATTTTCTCGCGCTGGGCTGCGCCGTGATGTTCGCGTTCCACATAATCCTGGTCGCGAAGTACAGCCCGCGGCACTCCGTCGCCGCATTGAGCTTCTTGCAAGTAGCTGCTACGGCGGCGCTCACCGCGATTTGCCTGCCCATGCTGTCCGCCACGAATTGGGAACCGCCGCGCGTCGAATGGTCAGGAAGTTTGATCGCCGCGATCTTGATTACCGCCGTCGGCGCCACGGCACTGTGCTTTTCGCTGCAAGTATGGGCGCAGCAATACACTTCTCCGGCGCACACTGCAATTCTGCTCAGCCTCGAGCCGGTATTCGCTGCGCTGACTTCCGTGATTGTAGTGCATGAACATTTGAGCCCGCGCGTGCTGGTCGGCGCGGCGCTCGTGTTTACTGGAATTTTGCTCGCGGAATTGAAAGGGCCGGCGCAATCCGGCGCCGATTCGCCCGGCCCGGTTTCGCAAACGGCAAACGACTGAACACTACGGAACGCGCAGATTCAGCGGATGGGGCAGTTCAACGTCGAGAAAAGTATTGTCGCTGGTCAGGCGCGCCTGAATTCTCTCGGCCGGCCCAATGTCGCGCATGTCCCAATCCGTGCTCGGCAACGCGGGCTTCGTGCCAGAAGGATCCAAGCTCTCGAAATCTTTTCCATGCGCGCGAATTTCCGAAGGGCTCATCTCGAACGCTTGTTTCGTTTTCGCGTCCAGCAGCACGTAGCGATTATCGAGCTGCACCAGCACGCGGCTGCTTTGCTTTGTGTCCTGCAGAACGCTCCACGTCTTTGGCGGCTTGCGCCCGGTGATTTTCAGGATCGCCCGCTCCACCGGCTTCCAGATGATGGGTTTCCTCGCGGCGAATGCGCGCGGCAAAGGGGCGCACGCGAAAAACACAAGAATCGCGCCAACGCCGCGCGAAGAAACTCGATTCGCGACTTTCATTCGTAAAAGTCCATGAGCCATTAATAGATGCTCGATTCGCGCTTCCGGCCGGTGTAGTCGATGTACACGGTCTTCAGCTCGGTGTAAAAATCCAGCGCCGCGTGCCCCACTTCGCGCGGGCCAATACCAGTATCTTTGATGCCGCCAAAGGGCACATGCGCTTCACCGCCGACGGTCGGCGAATTGACGTGGGTAATGCCCGTCTCGATGCGGTCGATGAATTCGAAAATCCGCGCGGCGTCATTCGTGTAAATCGAGCTGGCCAGGCCGTAGCGGCAGGAATTCGCGCCTTCCAGCGCTTCGTCAAAGTCGTTCACGCGAATGATGCTCAGCACAGGCCCGAAAATCTCCTCCTGCGCGATGCGGCTGCTCACCGAAACGTGGTCGAAAATCGTGGGCGCGACAAAATAGCCTTTGTCATACGCGCCGCCGGTCAGGCGCTGGCCGCCGAGAATCAGCGTGCCTTCTTGCCGTCCGATTTCGATGTACTTCAGCACCGAATTCATTTGCGTTTCATCCACCGAGGGGCCCATTTGCGTATCCGCGTCCAAACCGTTGCCCACGTTGAAAGCGCTGGCGCGTTCCACGAGCATGGAAGCAAATTTATCGGCGACGCTCCTCTCGATAATCACGCGGCTGGTCGCCGTGCATCTCTGCCCCGTGGACGCGAACGCTCCAAATAGAACCGATTGCGTGGCCAGCGCGAGATCTGCGTCGGCGAGAATCACCACAGGATTCTTCCCGCCCATTTCGCACTGCACTTTTTGCATCCGCCGCGCGCCATTGGCGTAAATATGGCAGCCAATCTCGGTCGACCCAGTGAAAGAAATCGCGCGCACGCTGGGATTCTGAACCAATTCGTCGCCCACTTCTTCGCCCGCGCCAAAAACCACGTTCAGCACGCCCCCGGGCAATCCCGCTTCCGCGAAAATTTCCGCCATGCGCACGGCGCAGAGCGGCGTAAGCTCCGCGGGCTTCAGCACGCAGGTATTTCCCGCCACGAGTGCAGGCGCGACCTTCCAAATCGGTATGCACAGCGGAAAATTCCACGGCGTGATTGCGCCGACCACTCCGAGCGGCACCTTGATCGAATAGGAAAAATTCTTGCGCAACTCGCTGGGATAATTTTCGCCATTCAGGCGCCGCGCTTCGCCGGCCATGAATTCCAGAATGTTGATGCTGCGCTGCACTTCGCCGAGCGCGTCAGTGAGGGCTTTGCCTTCTTCGCGCGTCAACAGGCGGGCGAGCGCCTCTTTTTGCTGCTCCATGATGCGCACGGCGCGAAAAAGAATTTTGCCGCGCTCCGGAGCAGGCGTGTCGCGCCACGCAGGAAAAGCGGTTCTGGCCGCGGCGATGGCCTCGCGCATCTCTTCGCGCGTGGAGAGCGGCACTGTGGCCACAACTTCATCTATATTTGCAGGATTTCGCCGCTCGAAAGTCTTCGTGGTCTTCGACTCGACCCACTTCCCATCGATGAAATTCCTGCATGTCGTTGTGCTTGCTGTCGCTGTAGCCATAGTTTCCTTTTCAGATGTGACCTTCGCTCAATGACTTGTCGAGGAGGCGGATGCCCTCGTCTACGTCGGCTTTGGAGATATTCATGGGCGGAGCCATGCGAATCACGTTGTTGTAGAGGCCGCCCTTGCCGATGAGCAGGCCATTGTCGCGCGCGCGTTCGAGAAGCTGGCTGGTCGCTTCCGGCGCAGGCTCTTTGGTCCTGCGGTCCTTCACTAATTCGAGCGCCTGCATCATGCCCATGCCGCGAACGTCGCCAATCAATTTGTGCTTCTGCTGCAACTCTTCGAGGCGCTTGCGAAAATATCCGCCGACTACATGAGTATTCTCGCGAAGGTTCTCCTCTTCGATCACTTCAATCACCGCGCGCGCCGCGACGGACGTAACCGGATTCCCGCCGAAGGTCGAAATGTTCAGCCCCTGAAATTTGTCCGCAATTTCCGCGGTAGTAATCGTCGCGCCGACCGGAACTCCATTGCCCATGCTCTTCGCGCAGGTGATCATGTCCGGAACAACTTCCCACTGTTCGATGCCAAACCATTTTTTGCCGGTGCGGCCAAATCCGGTCTGCACTTCGTCGGAAATAAAAAGGCCGCCATAATTTTTGACGATGCGGTAGACGATTTTGAAATACTCCGGCGGCGGAGTGATAAAGCCACCGACGCCTTGAATTGGCTCAGCGATGAACGCCGCGATGCGTCCGCTGGTGGCCGTTTGAATCAAATTTTCCACGTCGTTCGCGCAAGCCACGCCGCAATCGGGATACGTTAAGTGCAGCGGGCAGCGATAGCAGTATGGATTGATGGCGTGCGCGACGCCGACGCTAATGACTCCGCCTTTGCGCCATGCGGCTTGCGCGGTGACGCTCTTTGCGAGCGCCGAGCCGCCGGCGTAAGCGTGGCGCAGCGCGACCACGTCGTAGCTGTCAGAAACCATGCGCGCCAGAAGAATCGCCGCTTCGTTCGCTTCCGTGCCGGAATTCGTGAAGAAGCTCTTCTGCAATTTCCCCGGCGTGATTTGCGCCAGCTTTTCCGCGAGATTCACAATGGCTTCGTTGGGGAAAAGCGTGGACGTATGCTGCAGCTTGTCCACCTGCACTTTGATCTTCGAAGTGACTTTCGGATTGCAGTGGCCCACGCCTATGGTGACAATGCCGCCAAAAAAATCGAGGTATTTGCGCCCTTCGATGTCCCACAGATATTGCATCGAGGCGTGGTCGGCGACGAGCGGCTTCTGATAATAATTGGCCACCGAAGGCCACAGGAATTCCTTGTGCTTGCGGACGATTTCGTCGCTGCGAGAGGTTTGCCGAAGCGCATTGGCGGCGGAGGTCATGGAAGTTTTCCCCTATTGGTCGCCAATTTCTAATCGCAACTGCCAGAAATTAGAAACGGGCCTAAGCTATTGAAAACACAAGACCGGGATCGTTCTCATCGCGACCGATTCTGCCTTTTCGGGCTCCGCTGCAAATAGATTTTCAGTCGCGATTAGCCTGTAACGCTAGCACAGTTGGCGTTCGGATGGTAGCGTGGGAGCAGGGCAGAGCCATGGATGAAATTCGCGTCGAATGCTACTCCGGGCATCGTGCTGATGAGCGCCCAATGCGCTTTTCCGCCGGCGAACATACATACGGCGTGCAAAGCGTTGAAGACAAGTGGTACTCGCCGGATGCGACGTATTTTCGAGTGATTGCCGACGACGGAAATATGTACGTTCTCCGCCACGACGAAACCAAAAACGTTTGGACGATGGAGGCCTTTCGTGCGCGGCGGCCGAAAAGCAGTGACAGCCAGTAAGCGTCCAGTGTTGTGGCAAGTTATTGACATGTAAGCGGCTCGCTGTGATGGTTGGCAACTTTCCGGCACGGGCGGGGTTTAACATGCGAGGACAGGAGCAAAACCGTGCCGAAAATGCATGTCCCTCGCCGACATCCTAGCCTGAAACCGCGCAGCTCCCGATCACCTCACGTCTCCGACCGGCTAGATTCCTGCGGAGCGCTCCTGCTCAGCTCCGTTATAGCTCTCTCCGCATTTTTGGTTTTCCTGGCACTGGCCCCGAGCGCAAATGCCGGCAAGTCGAGCTTCGACGCGCCGGAGAAATCATCAGGCAAAAGCCTGCCTAAATCTTTTGTCGGGAAGCTGCCCATCACGCAATTGACGGAAAACGAGGCGATTTTGCACGCATTGAATCGCCTCGCGTATGGGCCGCGACCGGGAGATGTCGAACGCATTCGCAAAATGGGCTTGGAGAAATGGATTGACGAGCAGCTCAGCTTCAGCTCAGGGAATGATCCCGCCCTGGACGCGAAACTGAGCGAATTCAAGACTCTGAGAATGTCTTCAGCAGAATTGATCGAGAAATATCCGCCACCGAACCAGTTTGCCAAACGGGGAGGCATGACCGTCGAAGAACACCGCCAACAAATGCAGCAGAAAATTCAGGCAAGGCGCCAGGAAATGCGGCAAGAGGGAATGGACCCGGCGGAGATCCAGTTCGAAACGATGCCCGGGCCGCGGCGGATTCAGGCGGAGCTGGACCTCGCCACGATTGACCGCGCGATTTACAGCAACCGGCAACTTTACGAATTGATGGCCAATTTCTGGGCGAATCATTTCAATGTGAACGTCAACAAGGGTCTGGATCGCTGGCTGATAACCGACTACATCGAAAATACGATTCGTCCGCGAGCGATCGGCAAGTTCGAAGATTTGCTGGTGGCCACGGCCAAAAGCCCGGCGATGCTTTTTTATTTGGATAATTGGCTCAGCGTGGACCCGGTGGCGTTCCAGCGGATGCAGGCGGAAGTCGCGGCTCGGCGTCGCAGATTCGATGGCATGTTCGCGGGAATGGAAATGCCGCAACAGCGCAGTTTCCCTCAGGCCGGCAATTCTCCGCAGCAACAGGGACAATTGCCTCCCAAAAAACAGGAGCGCGGGCTGAACGAGAATTACGGCCGCGAAGTGATGGAGTTGCACACCGTGGGCGTGAATGGCGGATACAAACAGGCGGACGTGATTCAAATGGCGGATTGCCTGACGGGCTGGACAATACGCACGCCGCGACGCGATCCGGAATTTTTCTTTAATGACCGGCTGCACGATCAGTCGCCGAAAGTAGTGATGGGCAAAACGTTCAACTATGGCGGGATGAAGGATGGACTCGCAGCGCTGCGCATGCTGGCGACCAGCCCGGCGACGGCGCAGCACATTTCGTTCGAGTTGGCGCAGCATTTTGTTTCGGACGATCCTCCGCCGGCGTTACTGCAGCGAATGGCCGCTCAATTCCTATCGAGCGATGGCGATATTCGCGCCGTGCTGAAAACGATGATTTATTCGCCGGAGTTTTGGTCGCGGGAGGCGTTTCGCGCCAAGGTGAAAACGCCTTTCGAGGTCGCGGTGAGTGCGGCGCGAGCGCTGGACGTGCAGACGGACGTCTCGCCGCAGCTCGCTCAATGGATTGGGCGAATGGGCGAGCCCCTGTATCAATGCGAGCCGCCGACGGGATACGCGGATACCGCGGACGTCTGGGTGAATGCGGGCGCGCTGCTGAACCGCCTGAACTTCGCGCTGGCCCTTGCGACGGACCATATGCCGGGCGCGAAGGTGGATCTCGCAGCGTTGTTGGGGCCTGATGCGGACGCAAACCCGGAATTGGCGCTGTCGGACTCACTCAATGATTTTCTTGGCGACGATGTGTCAGCGCAGACGCGCGCGACGATCGAGAAGCAGATGGCCGATCCACAGATTTTGCAGGCGCGGCTGGATGATCCGGTGAAGCATGTCAACGAGGGGTTGATTGTGGGATTGGTGCTCGGTGCGCCGGAGTTTCAAAGAAAGTGATCAGTGGCCGTTTGCCGGTGATCAGTGGCCAGTGGTCAGCAAACGCACTGCGTAAGCGCGCGATGATGGGAGAAATATTATGAAAATCTCACGGCGAGTTTTCTTGAAGAGCGGCGGCGTGGCCATGATTGGGATGAGCGCGATGCCCGCGTTTTTGCAGCGCGCAATTGCGGACACGCCTGCGCCGAACAAGAAAAAGCTCGTGGTGCTTTTCCAGCGCGGCGCGATGGATGGATTGAACGTAGTGGTTCCGTTCGCCGAACCGAATTATTACCGCTTGCGGCCGACTATTGCGATCCCGCAGCCCAAGAGCGGCGAGCAGGAAGCAGCGATTGATCTGGACGGTTTTTTTGGTTTGCATCCGCGCCTGCAGCCGTTTGAGCAACTGTTTCACAACCGGCAACTGGCTATCGTTCAGGCGGTCGGCTCGCCGGATCCGTCGCGGTCGCATTTTGACGCGCAGGACTTCATGGAATCTGGCACGCCGGGGGTGCGCAGCACGGATGACGGCTGGCTGAACCGTTCTTTGCAAGCTATACCCCAAGAAAAAGAATCGGCGTTTCGCGCCGTGGCCTTCGGGCCGTATCTGCCGCTGACCCTGCGCGGAAAAGCCTCGGCGATTGCCATTCCGGACTTGAAGCAGTTTCGAGTTTTCGGCAATCCAAAAGTCACCGAGGGCGGATTTGAAGCCATGTACGCGCAAACGGTGGATCAGGCGCTGCACGGAGTCGGGCAGGAGACGTTCGAGGCGGTGGATTCGTTGAAGAAACTCGACCCGGATAATTATCAGCCGGAAAATGGAGCGGAATATCCCAAGAGCCGCTTCGGCAGAAGTTTGCAGGAGATCGCGGAGTTGCTGAAGGCCGATGTGGGAATGGAAGTCGCGTTCCTCGACAGCGGCGGTTGGGACAATCACGTTAACGAAGGCGGCGTGCAAGGGCAGCTTGCGAATTTGTTGCGCGATTTGTCGCAGGGAATCGCGGCGTTTCATCAGGACCTTGGCGACCACATGGAAGAAGTGGTTTTTGTGAGCATGTCGGAGTTTGGGCGCACGGCGCACGAAAATGGCAATCGCGGGACGGATCACGGTCACGCGAATTGCATGTTCGTGATGGGTGGCGGAGTGAAAGGTGGGAAGGTTTACACGAAATGGCCGGGGCTGAATGACGGGCAGCTTCACCAGGATCGCGATTTGGCGGTGACCACGGATTATCGCAGCGTGCTGGGCGAAATTCTAACCAAGCATCTGGGCAATCGCGATTTGAGTGGCGTGTTTCCAGGATTTGACAATGATCCGAGGAAGTTTTTGAATATTTTGAAGAGCTGATTCACGCAGATGAAGCGGAGAGCCGTTAAACGCCCCTGCGTTATGGGACGAACCTTTCCAGATTGGATTCCCTATCGGTGACGAATCCACAAGAGGGATCCGAAGGTAACGCCCAAAAGAAGAACACCTCCGAGGAACCAACGTGCCTCTGGCAACGCTATCAAGGCCAAGAGGAGCACACCGAACACCACGACTAGGCCAACTGGGTGCGCCGTCATAAGATCAGCCGAATAAGTTGGCATGATTTCGGTTGGGTTGGGCTCGGAGCGTTTCGGGATGCTCTTGCGCATCAACTAACACTATACACCTGAAAGATACGTACGGCTGCAGTGACAGCTCTTTTTGTACAGCAGAGCCATGCAACCTGCGAGTCATGTAGTCTTATGACGAGCGTTTTTTGATGAGCGCGTTGAGCGAGCCGGTGCGGTAGCCTTCCAAGTCGAGCGTTACGTATGTGAAGCCGAATTCCGTCAGGCAAGTCGAAATTCTCTGAAACGTTTCGCGATTCAACGCAGCGTCTAATTCGTCGGGCGCGATTTCGATGCGCGCGAGCTCTCCATGAACGCGCAGGCGAAATTGGCGAAAGCCGAGTTCGCGCAGAAACGTTTCGCCACGTTCAATGCGTGCGAGCAACTCCGGAGTGACAGCGGTTCCGTAGGCGACGCGCGATGAAAGGCATGCGGCAGCGGGGCGATCCCATGTGGAGAGGCCGGCGCGGCGCGAGAGTTCGCGAATTTCCTGCTTGCGCAGGCCTGCATCGAGGAGCGGCGCAAGAATTTTGTGTTCCGCCGCGGCACGATGGCCGGGACGGAATTCGTGCGTATCGTCGGCATTAACGCCATAAGCAATGGCTGAAAATCCGCGCGCGCGCGCAAGAGCTTCCATCTTGTCGAAGAGTTCATGCTTGCAGTGGTAGCAGCGGTCGGCACTGTTGGCGATGTACAGCGGGTTTGCGAACTCTTGCGTGTCGATAAGTTCGTGGCGGATGCCGGTGGCGGAGGCGAAGCGCTGCGATTCGCGGCGATCGTGCTCTGAAAAGCTGGGCGAAAGAGCCGTGATGGCAAGCGCGCGAGCGCCTAACGCTTGATGAGCGGCCCAGGCAAG
>DASYYQ010000088.1:0-16882 GCA_035933545.1 Candidatus Acidiferrales bacterium
GATTTTCTTCCCGGTCATCGGCAGCCAGCCTGAGTTCCTCGGCGCGATAGCGAAGAGACTCGAGGCGGTAACGCTGCCAGATCAAAAAAACCATTAACAGGCTCATCAAGCAGCCGCAGTAGAGAAATACTTTCAGCATGGTGGGCGCGAGGCCTGAATTCGGCCCGCCAAAAATCACCGGCTGGGGATGCTGAGTGCGCCAAATGCGAATCGACAAATAATCGAGCGGAACGCCGAGGAAAATGAAAATTCCGAAAATCGCGGATGCGGCGGCGCGGCGTTCATAATCGGCGATGAGCGTTCGCAAAATCAAATAAGAGACGTAGAGAACCCAAAGGATCAGCGTCAGCGTGAGGCGCCAGTCCCACGCCCACCAAATGCCCCACACAGGATGCGCCCAAATCGGGCCGGTCACGAGAATGACGGACCAAAACGCCAGGCCAACTTCCGCGGCGGATACCGCCAGCCAGTCCCATTTCGGCTGGCGCTTCCAGAGATATGCGATATTCGCAAAAAAAACGACGCCGGAAGCTTCAATCGCCGCCCAGCCCGATGATGCGTGGAAATAAAAAATGCGCTGGATGGCGTGCATGGTCGCTTCATCCGGCGCGATGAAAAACACCGCGTAGCCAGCGAACAAAAACAAGGCGGCGAGAATTCCCAGCGCGATGGCGCGATTTCTCATCGATCCCTCAGTTTCGTTTCCCTAAACATAGTTCATGCTACGCTATTCTTCCAACAAATAATCGGAGAGCAGCCAAGCTGCCGCAAAAAAAATCACGTCGAAGGCCACCAGGACCGAAAGCCAGGTGCGGTCAAGCACGGCAGGCTCCGCGAAAAGCTCCGCGGTAGCTTCCACGGATGCAATCAGCAACGGAACCGAAATGGGCAGCAGCAGCAGCGGCAGCAGCACTTCGCGCATGCGCGCCTGCGTTGCCACCGCGGAGAAAACCGTTCCGGTGACGGACAGTCCAAACGTTCCGAGGAGCAGCACGAGGGCCAGGCGGCCAATCACCGGCCACAGAGAGACATTGTACAGCACCGCAAAAACAGGAAGGAGAATCGCTTCGGTGATAATCAGGAATGAGAGATTCGCCATCATTTTGCCCATATAAATCGCGAACGGGCTGACCGGCGCCATGCGCAACGCGTAAATCGTGTCGTTGGATTGCTCTTTCGCAAACGATGGGCTGAGCATCAGCGAGCTGGCGAAAAGAAGCGCGATCCACAGCAAGCCGGGGCCATACTCTTTGGCCTGGACGGCAGCAGGCTCGAAAGCAAAGCTGAAAAGCACGACCACGATGATTACAAACGTGACGGTGGTTTGCAGCAATTCCTTGGTGCGCATTTCGGCGCGGATTTCTTTGCGCCAGACGATGGCGGCGGCACGCGCGACGGTCATTCAGGCGCCTACCTTTAATTCTTCGAGGAGCGGCTGAGGATTTCCGGTTGCGCCGGTGTCGCGCTGGACGCGGCCGGCGGCAATCGCTATGGCGCGCGTGAAAATGTCGGTGACTTCGTTGCGCGCGTGAGTGCTCATGATGATGGTGCGGCCGCTGGCGCGGAAATCGCGCAGAGTTTGCGCGAGCCATAACAGCCCTTGATGGTCGAGGCCGGCGGCGGGTTCGTCGAGCAACAAAAGCGATGGCGAAGGCAAAAGCGCGCGCGCGATGGCCAGCCGCTGGCGCATGCCGCGCGAAAATGTGCGCACCAGATAATCGGCGCGCGAGGCGAGGCCGGCGTTTTCGAGGGCTTCCGAGGCGCGCGCGCAAGGATTTTCGAGTTCGTTGAGCTGCGCGAAGAATTCCAAATTTTCGCGCGCGGTGAGTTCGTCGTAGACAAGGATGTTGTGGCCGACCATGGCGATGCGGCGGCGCGCGCGATTCACATCCATGGGCTCATTCGCCGAGAAGTTCACATGGCCGGAACTTGGCCGCACGAGCAGCGCCGCCATTTTCAGGAGCGTGGTTTTGCCGGAGCCGTTGGGGCCAAGCAGCGCGACGCATTCGCCGGCAGAGATGGCCAGCGAGACTTTGCGCAGCGCGATAAACGTGCCGTAGCGCTTTTCGACCTGATCGTAGATAACGCCGAGAGGAAGGTGCGCTGCCGATGCGGCCAAGGTGGGCGCTCAGCCTTTCAAAAGATCGCGCAGAATTTTTTGTGTGCTTTCACGCTCGCGCGCGTAATTCTGATCGCTGATGGTGCCTGCCTGATGGCGCAATTCGAGGCGGAATAGTTTTTCCTTGAGTTCGTCGAGGCTGTGCGCAGCCTCGCGCGCTGCTTGCTCCGCCATGCGATCGGAATTTGACGCGGATCTTGCCGGCGCTGGATGAGAAGCGGCAGCACGAGAGTCGTCCGCCTGAGTGGCAGAGGCTGCTCCTGCAGCGAACGTTTGCGGTGCGGGCCGGCGCCACAGGAAAATCACGCCGAGGACGAATAATGCGGCAAAACCGGCGACCAGGATGTATTCCACGTTGTTACTAAGGCGCGGTGGAAGCGTAGTCACATTGGCGCCGGCGTCCGCGCCATCGGCGCGGGAATTCACGTCGGGATTCTGCGCCGCGCTGCCGGTGTCGGCGCCGGCAGCGGCGGGGACCGGCGCAGTCGCCGCACCGGAAATCGAAATCGTCACCGGCGCGTTGGCCGCGACGGCATCATGCGTGTAAATCTCGAATCCCTGCTCGGTTCCCGCACGCGTAAAGCCGGGGCTGAAAACCTGGATTCCTGGCGGAACAGCGAGGATCAGTTGCTGGACGTTATATTTCGCTGGAGCATTGAAAGAGGCGTGATTGCCGGTGTAGGGCATTTGATATGAGACGCGCACGCCGTTATTGCCGGGACGAAACGGCCAGTCAACCGCCTCGATGCTTTTGCCTTTGTCGATGGTGCCTTGAATCACGGGCATTCCTGTTGAGCCCCAGGCAGAAACCTGATTCAATTCCGCGCCGTCAGGAACGTGAAATTCAAAGGTTCCTTCCTTCAAATAATAGGCGACCGGCGGATTGGTTTGATTTGTGATGGTGTATTCCTCGCCGATGGTCAGCTGGGAGCCGTTGGGCTGCAGAATAATCGCGCGCGTGGTCACGGAGAAGGAATGCGGGTCGCGCGTGGGCTCGTAGACTTCCACGTCAGCCGTGGGAGTATTTGGCGGAACGGGCTGATGGTAAAGAACTCCTTTGTATGGCACGCGCAAAAGCATGGGAGCGGCGCCCAGCGAGGCGTCGGTGATGGTGAAATGGCCGGAGGCGTCGGTTTTTGTGGTCGCCACCGGCTGCATGCCGCCCTGAAGCTGGAGCAGGATCACTTCGACGCCGGGGACGGGCTGATTTGTAGTCCCGTCTTTCACGGTGCCGGACACAGTTCCGGCGGCCGCAGAAAAAACGGCGCCTAGCAAAAACGTGACGGCGAGCGCGGCAATTTGCGCAGCGCGCGATTTTGATGATGGCAAGTTTTTTGTTCTCCGCATCTGTTTGGATTCCGCTTCGATTACGCGCGCGGCCTCTCGGACATGGCCTGCCGCGTCGCCGGAGTGGGCGCGCCGCCGGTGAGGCTGTCCATTTCGCCAATGACGCGCGCGGCTTCGATTTCAAGCGAGCGTTTCATTTCTTCGTAATCGTCCTCCGAAAATTTGCCGGCGCGGTGCTCGAAACGCAGGTCGCGCAGATTTTCGTAAATCGTGTCGCGGCGCTCGAGCAATTGATCGAGCTTCGAGCGATGCGGCGCAAAATCCGAGGGTTCGAACTTCACGCCGAAGACGAACCACAGCGTGGCGACGGCTACGGCCACGCAGCATAAAAGGATCAGGATGATCTGAGCGGTCATAGGCCGAGCTTCCCTCTCGTCATCTAATCGTCGTATTCGCCATGCATGTCGTGGCGCGCGCGCGCAAGAAGTTCCGGAGCGACGCGCGGCGCAGGCGCGACCGTCATACGATGCCGCCAGCGCATCACCACTAACCCGGCAAGCGCAATGCCGGTCACTGAAAAAATAATCGGCATAAGCCATGCCCACAGATCAAATCCGCGCGTGGGCGGAGAAAGCAGCACCGTCGGGCCGTATTCCTGGACGAAAGATTGCAATATCAAATCGTCGGACTGTCCCATGGCGACGCGGTTGGCCACTTCCTTCATTTCCTTTTGCGCGGTCTCGCATGGACCGGAAAATGAGCCGCCCATGTGATTGCACTTCCCTGCTGCTTCGCTGCATCCGCCGCACATGCACATGATGCGATTGTCGAGGGCTTTGGCGCGCTCCGCCGGGGACCTTTGGGCGCGCAGTGGCGGCGCAAAAGCAACGGCCAGCATCAGAGCGGCTGCCCCCCAAACGAGCGCCGCCAAATTCCGCAATCGCACAAGGTCAGTCATCGCCATGTCCTACGCCTACAGGCACGCGCGCGCTGGCCGGCACGGATTCTCGTTCCGCGTGCAACACAATTTGCGGCTGGCGGCTGGGTATAAGAGCGAGGACCGTGCCGAGCACGAGCACCAGGCCTCCCAGCCAGATCCAATGCACCAGCGGATTGAGGTAAGCATGAATCACCGGCGTATTGTCCTCGGGGCTGCGGCCCGCATAGACAACATAAAGGTCGCGCGCCAACGACGAATGCAAAGCCACGATAGTTTGCGTTACCTGGCTGGCGGTGTAAAAACGCCGCTCAGGGAAAAGCATCATGACCGAACGGTTGCCCTTAAAAACTTCAATGGTCGCGCGCGAAGCGTTGTAATTCGCGGTGGAAGTTTCATCAAAATTCTGCGCCACCAGCGTGTACGGCCCAATTTGCAACTGCGAGCCCACGCGCATTTCTCTCTGCACGTTCTGATTGAAGGCCTGGCCGGAAATGCCCACGAAAATCAAAACGATGCCGAAGTGCACGATGTATCCGCCATAACGGCGCGTGTTGCGCATGGTGAGCTGCCCCACCGACGAAAACAGGTTTGCGCCGCTGCGCGCGGAGAGCACCCGTGCCCCGCGGAAAAACTCCGAAAATATCGTCAGGGTGACAAATACAGCCAGAATCAGGCACATCAGCGCATAAAAATTGCGGTCGCCAAGAATGAACGCGACAATCCCGGCCGCCAGTCCGGCGCCGAGCGGCCACGCAAAATTGCGCTTCAGGCTGGAAATGGACGTCCTTCGCCACGCCAGCAGCGGGCCCACTCCCGTCAGAAATAGCAGGAAAAGCGCGATGGGAATATTCACTTTATTAAAGAAAGGCGGCCCGACAGTGATCTTGCTGCCCTCAAACCATTCCGTGAATACCGGGAAAAGCGTGCCCCACAGCACGGCGAACGCAGCCGCGAGGAGAATTAAATTGTTGAAGAGGAAACTGGATTCGCGGGAAATGACGGAATCGAGCTGATTGTCCGTGCGCAGATAATCGCGATTCATCCAATACGCGCCGAAGCATACCGCAAAAATAATGGCGAGAAATATCACGAACCACGAGCCGATAGACGATTGCGCAAAGGCATGAACGGAGCTGACCACGCCGGAGCGCGTCAGCAGCGTGCCGAGAATTGTCAGCATGTAAGTGATGAAGACGAGCCACACGTTCCACACGCGCATCATGCCGCGTTTTTCTTGCATCATCACCGAATGCAGAAACGCCGTGCCGGTGATCCACGGTAGCAGCGAGGCGTTCTCGACCGGATCCCACGCCCAATAGCCGCCCCAGCCGAGGACTTTGTAGGCCCAGTGCCCACCCAGCAAAATTCCTACGCTCAGGAACGCCCAGCCGACCATGGTCCACCGGCGGGTGATGTGAATCCATTTCTCGCCGGGATAGCGGCCGAGAAGCGCTCCGAGGGCAAACGCAAACGGCACCGTGAAGCCGGTGTAGCCGAGGTAAAGCATGGGCGGATGAATGTCCATTTCGCCGTACTGCAGGAGCGGCGTTAAACCGTTGCCGTCGGCGAGCCTAACCACATGGGCTGCTCCGGCGGCACTGATCGTTCCCACCAGAGCGAATGGGCTGGCGACAAAGTTATTCAGCATCAAGAAAAATAGCTGGATGCCGCCCAGAATCACCACAACGTACGGCATCAGCTCAGGATGCTTCTTGCGATTGGCAAACAGCGCGACAAACGCCCAGATGGAGAGCAGCCAGCTCCAGAAAAGCAGCGAGCCTTCCTGTCCCGCCCACAGCGCGGCAAATTTGTACCATCCCGGAAGGGTGCGGTTGCTGTGCTCGACGACGTACGCGAGAGAGAAATTATTCAGGAAGAATGACCCGACCAGAGTGGCCACCGCAAGGGTGACCAACGGAAAAGTGGCCATTCCCGCATTGCGCGCGCTCTTGATGAGCAGCGGGCGGCGGCTACGAATGCCAATGATTCCGGCGACGCAGGCGTAACCTGCAGCCAGAAGCGCCAGCATCAACGCGAAGGAACCTATAATGTCCACTACTTGTCGCTGCTCCTGTCTAACTGTGAGGTGCGGTCACGCTTTGCGGTTGCATTTCCGACTGCGACTTGGGCATCCCCGAGGCCGTGCCTCCCGGAGTTGCTTGATACTTTGAGGCGCACTTTGCCTGGACTTCCTCGGCAACAAAACGTCCGTCCGGCATCAACTTCCCTTCCGCCAGCGCCTGAGCGCCGCCTTTGAATGTGTCGGGAAGCGGGGCGTTTCCCACGTAGCTGACGGCCAGCGTCTTGCCCTGCTCGGTGAGCTGAAAATCGACGCGGCCCGGATGATGAACGATCGAGCCATCCACCACGTCTCCGCTCACCCGCATGGTTTGGCGCAGCGCCGCCCCGTGCAAAGAACTGAGCTCGCTGATGGTGTGATAGTAGCTCTTGCTTTGTGCGGTTCCGATCCAACCGAGCCAAACCAACGTTCCTATGATAATGATTGCACCGGCAGAAAATTTAGTTCGAGCGCTCATTGGAACTCCCTGAGGCTTTACGTTATAACGGCGCAGTTTACCACATCTGTGACGCACGTCACAGGTCACACACAAGTAAGAAGATAAATAAAGGCGGGGCGCGGGGAACCGGCGCAGAGCGACGGGCGCGTTTACCTGTGCGCTCGCAACGCGCGAAAAAAAGCGCGCGTGCCAATGCGCGGAGGAAAGGCCAATCGGCCCGTTTTACGTGCCGAGCTTGCTTTTCAGGCAGAACATGAGCTCCTCGGAAAGCTCGGTGATATTCATGCCCGAGGAAACCATGAACTTGCAGCTCAGAATCGGCCTGGGATGGTCTTCATCGGGAAGCTGGCACATCACTTTGCAATACTGGCATTCCTGATTCCAGCAGAAGCGCCCATACGGAATGGTCTCCGGGCTGATGAATTGGAAACAGCGCAGCAGAGAGTTGCGCTCAGGCACCAGAAAACTCTTCCCAAGCACAGTGATCTCGACCAGCCGTTCGTAGGGACGAAAAACTTCCGCCGTCGCCATAGCCGCTGCCCCGCCTTCTCGTGGTGTTTGTTCCATGGCCATCACACTAAGGCACGAAGCACTAGCGGGCAAGAAGCGCAAGAAGAAAAAGTGTCCAAATCGCAAATGGCCGTTTTGCGGCGCGAGCGGCTAGACGCGGGCCAAAGTGTGGTATTCAGCCTCGGAAGACGCTGGCAGCAGCACCC
The DNA here is from genome assembly GCA_035933545.1 of Candidatus Acidiferrales bacterium. Lineage (GTDB taxonomy): Bacteria > Acidobacteriota > Terriglobia > Acidiferrales > UBA7541 > DAHUXN01. Next base: position 7,582 of record DASYYQ010000088.1, read on the forward strand.
ACAGCGTGTAAATTCCCAGCGCTGTTCCAAACGGAATCTGCCAGAGGGAGAATACGCCGGCAATGATAGCCACGATGCGGCCCCAGCTTTGCCGCTCGAGCAATCCCCAGCCCGCAAAAAATGCGAGCGCTGCTTGCAAAACCAAAAGCACCGACGCGAAAAGTATCCCGCCCTCGATAAGCCTGCTGAGCGGCGTACCAACGGAGAAACTCGGCCCAATCTGTCCCAGAACAGATGGAATCACGGCGCGGCCTATGAACCAGATCCATCCCATGGCCAGCGCACGGAAACAGCCGTAAATGATCCACAAAATCCCGAGAACGCGGGCGTGGTTTTGCACCCGGTTGCCATAAAATGCCTGCGGCGCGTATTGTGGATCGCCAACCACGCGTTGCGGAACTGGCGGCCCGGCTAACGGCCGCCGGCAGTTGCCGCAAAAATGCGCGTCGCTCGCCAATTCCCTGCCGCACTGAACGCAGAACACAGCGCACCTCCAAACTGGAAGCTTACATCTTAGGATACGGTTGAGGGGCGCGGAAAGTTCCTACGCAATGGAAAAAACCTGCGCCGTCCGCCGGAATTGGCAACCGACAAAAACCGTATGGCTTCTAGAAGTACTGGCCCATCCGGCGGAATTTTTCGTAGCGGCGGTTGAGAAGATCCGGCGCAGGCAACTTCGATATTTTGTCTAGCGCGCGCGTAAGCGCTTCATCCAGCAATTTGCCAGCAGCGTCGTAATCGTTATGGGCGCCGCCCTCGGGCTCCGGGACAATTTCGTCAATCAGCTTCAAGTCGAGCAAATCCGGGGCGGTGATTTTCAGAGCTTCGGAAGCCACTTCGGCCTTCGAGGAATCTTTCCAGACAATAGAGGCGCAGCCTTCCGGCGAAATCACCGAATAGACAGCGTTTTCAAGCATCATCACGTGATCGCCGATAGCGATGGCCAGTGCGCCGCCCGATCCGCCTTCTCCCGTAATGGTCACCACAATGGGAACCGGCAGGCGCATCATTTCGCGCAAATTGCGCGCAATGGCTTCTGCCTGGCCCCGTTCCTCAGCGTCCACTCCGGGATAAGCGCCCGGCGTGTCGATGAAAACAAGAATGGGCCTCTTGAACTTCGCGGCAAGTTGCATCATGCGCAGAGCTTTGCGGTAACCCTCCGGCTTGGCCTGCCCGAAGTTTCGCGCCACGCGCTGCTTGGTGTCGTGGCCCTTCTGATGGCCAATCACCATCACTGGTCTGTCGTGAAACTTGGCCATTCCGCAGATGATGGCCGGATCGTCGGCAAAGGCGCGGTCGCCTCGAATTTCGCTGAACTGTTCGAACAGCCGCGGAACGAGGTCCAGCGTGTAAGGACGCTGCGCATGGCGCGCAAGCTGCAGCCGCTGCCACGCGCTCATGTGCGAATAGAATTCGCGCTTCAGCTCGGTAACTTCACGGCGCAGACGCTCAAGTTCCTGCGCAGCTTTTTCGTTTGCAGGCGCCAGGCGCACCAGTTCATCGACATCCTGTTCAATGTCTTCCAGCGGGCCTTTGCGCTTTTTCGCAGACAATGGCAAATCCTCTTTTAGACTTTAGAATGGAGTTTGCGCGCGCACCATGGAAACCGAATCCGGGCCGCAAATGGCCCGCACGCTGTCCACTAGTTCCGGCACAGCTTCCACGCGCTTTTCCGCGTCGAGCGTAGCAGTAATTCCGTCGCGAGAAATAAGTTCAAAGGCGACGCGGCATCGACCGGGGCGATTCGCAAAAAGCGTCTGCAAGCGATCCAGCGTATTTTTATCGAGCGAACGCAAATCCACGCGCACGCGCATGACGTCGGCGCCGCTTTCGCCAGATCGCTCCGCGCTTCGCTCCAGCGCTTGCTCTGGGCGCCGTTCGGCCAGTTGCTCCAGCAGACGGATTTCTGACGCCACGAAACGCAGGCCGGCGTCTTCGCTACTCACGCGGCCGCGCACCACCAGCGGCGCCGCAGATTTCAGCACGTTTTCGTAGCGTTGAAAAGCCTCTGGGAAGACGAGCACTTCCACGCCGCCGGTTTGATCCTGCAGACGGGAAATGGCCCAGCGCGCGCCTTTTCGCGAACGCATTGGGCGCGTTTGCACAATCACCCCTGCGATGGCCAGCTCTTCTCCATTACGCTTTTGCTCCAGCGTTTCCAATTCCGCGACGCCCAGCGCCCGCAACCTGCCCGCATATTTGTCCAGCGGATGGCCGGAAACATAAAAGCCGAGGACGGCATGCTCGCCGGAGAGCTGCTGGTCCTCGGTCCAATCTTCCGCGTCTGGCAAATTCGGAAGCTCCTCTGCAGGCGCTTCAGCCGCGCCGCCCAGAAATAATCCGTGCTGCCCGACGGCTCGCTGATGATCAACTTTTTGCCCGTGATTCATGGCGCCTTCGATGGCCGCCCACAATCGCGCGCGCGGCTCGTTGAAACAGTCCATCGCGCCGGCTTTCACCAGGCTCTCCAAGACACGGCGGTTCAGGAATTTCGAATCGATGGCCGCGCAAAAATCATAAATGTCCCGAAACTTTCCTCGAACAGCGCGCGCTTCGCAGATGGCTTTCGCGGTATTCTCGCCAACATTTTTAATCGCCGCTAATCCGAAGCGAATATCTTCGCCAACCGGCGTGAAATACAAACTGCTCTCCTGCACGTCCGGCGGCAACACGCGAATGCCCATTCCGCGCGATTCGTGGATGTATTTCACAACTTTCTCGGTGTTGCCAACTTCAGAAGTGAGCAGCGCAGCCATAAACTCGACCGGAAAATGGGCTTTGAGATATGCAGTTTGATAGGCCAGCAAAGCGTACGCGCAGGAGTGCGATTTATTGAAGCCATATCCGGCGAACTCGGCCATCAAATCGAATATCTTTTCGCCTTTCTTTGCGGGAACTTTGCGCGCGGCGCAGCCAGTAAGAAATTTTTCGCGCTGGGCGGCCATCTCTTCGCGTTTCTTTTTGCCCATGGCGCGGCGCAGAATGTCCGCTTCGCCCAGCGAAAATCCTGCCAGCCGATTGGCAATTTGCATCACTTGCTCTTGGTAGAGAATCACGCCGTAGGTTTCCGAAAGAATTTCCTCGAGCGCGGGCAAATCGTAAACCACTTTTTTCTTGCCGTGCTTCCGCGCAATGAAGTCGTCAATCATCCCGCCCTGAATCGGCCCAGGGCGATAGAGCGCGTTGAGAGCGGTCAAATCCTCGATGCGTGTTGGCTGATAACGCCGCAAAATCTCGCGCATCCCGTGCGATTCAAACTGGAAAATGCCGGACGTGTCGGCCTTCGAAAAAATCGCGAAAGTCTGCGCGTCGCCCAAAGGCAATTCCGAGAGATTTAGCTCCACGCCGCGATTCTGCTGGATCAACTCCACCGCATCGACAAGAACGGTCAGCGTAGTCAGCCCGAGAAAATCCATTTTCAGCAGGCCAATACGCTCGAGCGCGTTCATGTCGTACTGCGTGGTGATTTCATCGCGCGTCGAGCGGTACAGCGGGACAATTTCCACCAGCGGCTGCGGAGAAATCACCACGCCGGCGGCGTGCGTGGAGGCGTGGCGCGCCAGGCCTTCGAGCCGCAGCGCAACTTCAATCAGTTCCTTGACGCGCTCGTCTTTGTCACGCTGCGCCGCCAACGGCGAAGCGCCGGAGAGCGCTTCTTCCAGTGAAATGTTCAATTGGTTCGGAACGAGTTTCGCGAGCCGGTCGACGTCGGCATACGGCATCTCCAGAGCGCGGCCCACATCTTTCAGCGCGGCTTTGGCGGCCATGGTTCCAAACGTGATGATCTGCGCCACGTTTTGCTCGCCATATTTCTGGCGAACGTAATCAATCACCTCGCCGCGGCGCCGCATGCAAAAATCAATGTCAATATCCGGCATGGAAATTCGCTCGGGATTCAAAAAGCGCTCGAAGAGTAAATCGTATTGCAATGGATCCACATCGGTGATGCGCAGCGCATAACTGACCAGGCTTCCCGCAGCGGAGCCTCGTCCGGGGCCCACCGGAACGCCCTGCGCCCGCGCATAACGAATGAAGTCCCAAACGATCAAGAAGTAGCCTGAGAAATTCATCTTCTTGATCATCGCGATTTCATTGGTCAGGCGCTCTTCGTAAGCCGCCAGCGGTTGCCGCAACCGGCTCTCTTTGGACAAGCGCTCGAGCTGCGGAACGCGTTCGGCGAATCCCTCCCGCGCCACGCGCTCAAAATAGGAATCCGTGCTCGTGCCCGCGGGAACTTGAAATTCGGGGAACGGATTCTGCACGCGCTCGATCTTGACGTGGCAGCGCTCGGCAATGGCCATGGTGCGCGAAACGGCGTCCGGCAATTCGCGAAATACCTGCGCCATTTCCTGCGCGGTCTTGAAATAAAATTGATCGGTGGCAAAACGCATGCGGTTCTGGTCGCTCATGGTTTTGCCGGTCTGAATGCACAGCAGCACTTCCTGAGCGTGCGCGTCTGAGCGCGTCAAATAGTGGCAATCGTTGGTCGCGACCAGCGGAATGCCCGTTTCCTTCGCCAGGCGGACGATTCCCTGATTCACGCGCTGGTCAACGTCAAGCCCCTGATCCTGCACTTCGAGGAAAAAATTCCGCTTGCCGAAAATTTCTTGCAAGCGGTATGCCGAAGCGCGCGCCTGCTCGTGGCGCTCCTCGAGGACATGCTCGGTGACTTCCCCGCGCAGGCAGGCCGAAAGAGCGATCAGCCCGCCATGGTGTTTGGACAAAAGCTCGTGGTCAATGCGCGGCTTGTAATAAAAGCCGTCCAAAAAGCCTGTGGAAACCAGACGTATCAGATTGCGATAGCCTTCGTCGTTTTCGCAAAGCAGCACTAAATGATTGGAGCGTTCCGCATCCGCGCCTCTGTTTTTATGATTATCCGGCGCGACGTAAACTTCGCAACCGATGATCGGCTTCACGCCGCAGGTGGAGGCTTGATGGAAAAAATTCGCGGCCGCGAAAAGATTTCCATGATCGGTCACCGCGACCGCGGGCATTTTCTGCCGCGCCGCTTCGGAAGTGAGCTCGCCAATTTCGCAAGCGCCGTCCAGAAGCGAATAGTCAGTGTGCAGATGGAGATGAACGAATTCGGGAGAACCCATGGTAATTTCTATTTTAATCCGAAACGCGATTTTTTGAATTCGGCAACGGAAGCCACATTCCGCATGATTTTGCCTTTTCTTTCATCAGCCACTTTATGCCGGGAAAACAACACAATCGTCGCTTTCCACAGGCAAGCATGTCGCACGCCTTCTCGATCCGGCGCTTGCGCGTTTCCGGTTGCTTGGCTGAGGTTATCGAGAAAATCCAGTCGCGGCGCGCCATCGGCGTGATATCCGCCCACCCTGCCTGCGCCGCCGGGTCGGCTGCCAGGGCTTTGCGCAGATCCATTGGCGCCCTGATCTCCGGTTCTTCGCCGATCCGCGTAATCTCCACGGTCACCGTATCTCCAGCGTCTGCGCCTGCGGCCTCGCGCATGGTTTTGTTGACCCTGAGGCAAGAAGTTCCCTTGCCGTTTGGTTCGAGAGCGATTCGAAAAGGAATGCTGTTGATCATTCCCTCGACCATCGTGATGCCTCGCGAAGGAAGCTTCGCGTCCTTGGGCAGAGCTAACGTCAACGACCCGCTCTTTTCGTTTGCCTTGTGCTGCGTCAACTTGGCGCTGAAGCGAATCGCTGACTTCGTTTCTTGCCGCTTGACCGCTTTCATACCCTGTTACTCTGCCCCGTAAAATAAACTGAATCCGATGCTGCGGATTCCGCTGTCGCCGCGCGCAATTTCAAAAAAGAAAGTCATGCGCCCGGCGCTTCCCAATTCAACTACCCTCGTGTATTTCAGCGCGACGACCGCTTGCGCTTTCCTGCCAGCCGGGCTGATTTCTTCGGCGAAGCCGCTGGCCGTCCGCGTTTTCGCTTGGGCTTTGCCTTAACGCCGCTTTTGGAGCGAGCCGCCGCTGGCACAGGCTCCTCGGGCGCTTCCGGCGAATTCCCTTCTACGCGCTTTGACTTGGCAGCCTCGCCAGCTTTGCCGCGCTTTTTCTTTTTTTCCTCTTTCGGCTTGGGCGGCTCCTTAATTCCGGCGAGCTGCCTCAGAAGCTTAGTTATGTCCTCCGGATTCTTGCCTCTGCCGCGCAGTTGCATATCGAACATCTGCTCGAGAATCTTGTCGAACTTCGGCCCGCGCGGCACTCCGAGGCTTTCCAATTCCGCCGATGGCAGATTCAAACGCACCGGCCGCCATTTCTGCAAATAACTCCGGATCTTGGCAGCGACTTTCGCATTGCGGAATTCCGCCATCAGGAACACGAGCAGCCCAGGCGGAGTGTTGGAGATGACCTCATATGCCTGCTTGGCTGTTTTGGTCTTGCTTCCGCGCAAAATCTGCAACACTTTCTTCGCTTCGTTGGGAAGGTGGATGATCTCAGCCGCTTCCGCAGCAGGCACTTCCAGATTCCTGAGAACTGTATTCATTCCCGGACCGAGTTTGCGCAATATACAGAACACCGTCGGAATCTTGAGGCGCGCGCGAATTCCCACAGACGTGAACGCTTCCTTGGCTCTGGCCAGTCGGGAAAGGCCTTCGTAATCCGGCTTCTTGCGCTGCAGTTTCGGATGAATCATTCTCAGCAGGTCCAACGACTCCCATTCCTTCAAAATTGCTGCGGCAGCTTCTTCGCGGCCAACATCCATGAGCTCCTTGCCGACGTCGCTTTTTTCGATGCTCTCCTGCAAGCCGCGCTCGATGGCCAGGTCGAACCACTCTTGCGTGCGCGCCTCCATTTTGAAATCCATGCGCGCGCAGAATCGCGGGGCGCGAAGCAGCCGGATGGGCTGATTCGTGAAGGCATGAATGGACAGCACGCGAATTTCGCGGCGTTCCAGATCCGCAAGGCCATTCGTCGGGTCGAGTAGCAAACCCCGAGACGCCGGGTTAAGCGAAATAGCTACGGCGTTGATGGAAAAATCGCGCCGCCGCAAATCTTCCATGACGCTGGACCAGCGAATCTCCGGCTTCGCGCCCGGGCGCGGATAATGTTCGTCGCGCGCTGCGGAAAGCGAACCGTCCACATCTCCCGCGAAAATCAGCTCGTAATGGCGCAATTTTTCATCTTCCAGTACAACGCGCGCTCCGCCCTTCTCCAGTTCGCGCACCATGCGCACGGGATTGCCTTCGATGGTGAAGTCCAAATCGCGCAGCGCCATTCCCGAAATCATGTCGCGCACCGCGCCGCCGCTCAGATAGATATTCGATTCCTGCGCGCGCGCCAGCTCCTGCACCCTCAGAAGCACGGCGCGTTGCTCCGGCGACAGCCGGCTCTCCAATAAGTACATGTAGTCAGGCATGAACGATTACGCCTCCGCTAGTTGCAACGTTGATCCGTTGGCCCGACGTTTCCATTGGCTCCCGCTTATGCTCGAGGATGATGCTGCTTGTACACTTCTTTGAGCCTGTCCTTCACCACGTGCGTATAAATTTGCGTGGTGGCAATATCCGCATGCCCCAGCATGATTTGCACGGAACGCAAATCGGCCCCGCGTTCCAGCAAGTGCGTCGCAAAACTGTGGCGCAGCATGTGCGGCTTTAGTTTCAAGCGCAAGCCAGCTTGTCGGCCGTATGCGGCGAGCTTCTTCCAGAATCCAATGCGGCCGATCCGCGCGCCGAACCGGTTCAGAAATAAATACGGCGACGAGCCTTTCCCGAGTAAGTCTTGCCGCGAACCGTTTAGATACGCTCTGAGTGCCGCAATCGCCGTTCTTCCCATAGGCACCAAGCGCTCTTTATTGCCTTTGCCGATACAGCGCACGCAGCCCTTCTCCATCTGCAAATCGTCCAAACGCAAGTTGACCAACTCCGATACCCGCAGGCCCGCCGAATAAAGTAGCTCGATCATCGCTTTGTCGCGCATGCCGATCGGACTATTCACATCCGGCTGCCCCAGCAAACGATTTACTTCCTCGACGCTCAAGTGCGCTGGCAGACGCATGCGAAACCGGGGCGTCTCGACGTAAGCGGAAGGGTCCTCCGTAATGAATCCCTCGACTTGCGCGAAACGGAAGAAATTCCTGACGGAAACCAGGTGACGCGCTACCGAGCGGCTGTCCAGGCCGGCGCGATAAAGGGAGGTCAGAAAATCGACAAGGTTGTCGCGGGTCACATGGACTAGCTCGCACCCTTGCGACGCCGCAAACGTCTGAAATTTTCGCAGGTCGCGCCCGTAGGCAAGAATGGTATTTTGTGAAAGGCCTTTCTCGACCCGCAAATAGTTCAGAAACGCGGTGATTACGCCTTCCATCTGTTTCCCTTTTCTGGGTCCGTCTTATGGGCGATTGTCCGAATCAACTCGTTGAAAATAGGTCGTTTCGCAATACAACTCGAGTTTCGCGATCCATTTCGAGACGAGGCGAGCTGCTGCCCGTAGACGTGCTCAAAGCCTCGATAAACCGAACCGATACAGGAGCTTACGGCAACAGGCGGGAAAATCTGCCCTTCCTCGATCACTTAGCGTCGCCTCATCCATAAACCTTTTAGAAACAGCGACTTGACAATCATCGATGGTTACAATAACATACCCGCGGGTCTTTCGCAACTGCTTTCCGGACTGTCCCGGGTGAGGCGCCCAGCTCGTGAAAAAACAGAGTGCCAGCACGCACAAAAAGGCCATCGTCGTTCTTCTAGATGGCACTCGAACACAGGCCTATCTGAATCCAACCGTACTAGGCGATTTTGACGCCGTCGAGATACTGACCGGCGATGGTGAATACTTGACTCTGCCCCTCTCCAAAGTCAAGAGCATCCATTTCGTGCGCGAATTCACCAATCACCAGCCCGCCGAACGCAAGACTTTTTTGAGCAGGCCAAAATTGGAGGGCCTTTGGGTGCGCTGCCTCTTTCGCGACAAGGATTCCATCGAAGGAATTGTCGCCAACAACCTGGTGGAAATCGCCAATCACGGCCTGCGCCTCACTCCGCCCGATCTTCACGGCAACACGCTGTGGATTTTCATTCCGCGCGCCGCTTTGACGGAAGTGAAGGTCCTCGGCGTGGTAGGCGTTGCGCGCCGACAGTCCGCCGCGGCGGCTTCTGCAGCACAGCCGAAGCTTTTCGAAGAATGATCCGCTCCTATTTTCCTGGCCGCATTTTTCAAAGCGTCCTGCATGATGTACATTTCACGGTGCCCGGCGGCGGTCAGTTTGAATTTTCTTGATCGTGACACAAGGAGTCGAAATTCAAACTGACCCATTACCCGAGATTGCGCAATCGGAGGCGAATCCATGAAACTTCAAGAAATTGCTGCGCGGCTGAA
>DASYYQ010000132.1:0-2341 GCA_035933545.1 Candidatus Acidiferrales bacterium
CGGCGGGACATGCTAAAATTACCGCCACAACCAAATGGGCCTGTAGCTCAGGTGGCTAGAGCGCGCCCCTGATAAGGGCGAGGTCGACTGTTCAAGTCAGTCCAGGCCCACCAAATTTTCCCTCAAGCCATTTCGAGAGCGATAGACCATGCGTGTGAGATTCACCTGCGTGGCCTTGAATAACGAGTCAGGGCTGCTTATAGTCTGTGTACTAGAAGATATGACAAAGCTGGCATGTCGTATAACCAACGCCTTTGCGCTTTTGTTTTGTTTGCTATGCGCGTGCCCCTATCCAACGAATGCCCAACAGGCCGAAACGTATGTAGTGCCAGTGACGGTGGTTTCACGAGACGGCAAGCCGTTGACGAGCCTTCAATCACAAAATGTTCGAATTCACAATCGAGGCGTGGAACTTAAGAGTTTCAGCTTAGACACGAGTCCGCGAAGAATTGTGCTGCTCTTCGACACAAGCGGCAGCATGAGGATTTCCAATGGAAAGGTGACTTTGTGGGATGCTGCTGTGCATACTGCGGAATTGTTCTTGGATCGAGTGCCGCCGACGGATTGGATTTCAGTGTATGCTTTCGCAAATCAGGACAAACAGCTGGTGCCCTTTACTCGCGACCACGGGGCAATCCGTGCGGCAATTCATGGCTTGCCGCAACCGGGCACTGAAGAAGCTGAAAAGGAGTACGGTGTTGGCACTCAGCTGGACACGGCTTTGAATTCCATTCTGAGCCTTTTGTCCGAGAGTTCGCAATTTGGAGACGCTATAGTCATTTTCTCAGATGGCCTCTTACCGCGTTCGAATGGAGACCGCATTATGGTCTACTACGATCAACCGGACTATCTTCAGCGCATTACGCCAAGACTCGGAACGCTCGGCGTTCGCGTGTTCTTTTCTCTGGCGGGCAACATCGTGGGAACACCTCCTCTTCACGGCATGGAGCTGTTCATAGGAGCTACGGGAGGAGAATCCTTTGAACTCAATGAGTCGGCCCCTCCGCTTTATGGCATGAGTGATCCATACAGCCACCCTGAAGCCCCGATCTACCGTTCTAATTCTCTTGAGCAGCGGGCACTCGCACTTTGCGCGGAAATTCAAGATACGTACCGCCTGCAACTACAATTTGCAGGACCCTTGGAGAAACCAAGTCCGTTGCGTTTGGGTTTTGTGGATGAACGAGGCAGAGTCCTTCACAACGTGACCGTGCTTAGTCCGCAGTCTATATATCCAAAGCCCGGGACGCCACGCTAGCCGTTTACTCTACGGCAGTTGAACATGCTTCATCGCCTGAAACGGTGTACAGTCACGCACCAGGAGGCTTGCCATGATTTATCTGCTCTGGGTGATTGTGATCGGCATCCTCGCCGGATGGATCGCGGGGAAAATCATGCACGGCCGCGGCTTCGGCTTGCTGGGCGATCTCATCGTCGGCGTGATCGGCTCGCTTTTGGGCAGCTTCATTTTCGGATTGCTGGGGCTGGGCGCTTACGGGCTGATTGGACGCCTGGTCGTGGCGATTATCGGAGCCGTCATTCTTCTATGGCTCATTCGCCTCATCAAAAGGAGATAAAGCGGAGCCACGCTCAGGTGGCGGGAGCTTCGAAATATTCGGTGAGGCGCTTGTGGAGTTCGGCGACGGCGCGATGCAGGTCCGCGATGCCTTCAGTGCGGTGGCTGACATCCTGAGCTTTTAAATCTCCCAGCAAATCGTGCGTGAGCGTGGTCGCCCGGCGTATGCGCTCAAGCGTGAGCAGCGAAAGCACAGTCGAAGGATCGCGATGCTGTATTTGCCGCTCGCGCCATTCTTGTACCGCCCACGCGGTCTTGCGGACGTGGTCGATGGCGTCGCGGAAATCGCGCAGGATCAGCGGATCGATTTCGCCGGACTTGATGCCTTGCTCGATGCTCAATAATTCAGCGCTGGTCTTGCGCAACTGGAAATTCAATCCCCAAAACGATTCGTTCGGCGCGAGTAATTCGATGGCGATGCCCTGTATCGCGCCGCCGCGCGAACGCCGCACCGCGGCCATGCGCGCCTGCGCCTTTTGCGCCGTCAGCAGATTTGTCAACTCCGCCTCGATCCCCATCGTCGGATAGTTGCGCATCTGCAGCAGCGCGCCGTGCGCATTCACTTCGGTGGCTTGCGCTCTTTCCTTGAATTGCGCGCCATTGGCTTCGCGCCAATTCACTTCCAGAGGTACGACAACGGGGTAACGGCTGCTGCGCCGGAGCTCCGGCCCAGAGGGCTTCTCGGTCGATGACTTTTCCGCAACCACTTCCTGCCTCGAAGAGAACGCCCTAATTTGCTCCGTTTCCCGCCTCGTTGGCAAGAAC
>DASYYQ010000004.1:0-27976 GCA_035933545.1 Candidatus Acidiferrales bacterium
TCCCCACGAGTCTTCAAGTTCTATCCTCACCGGTTATATCGATGACCTATATTCAAAACTGCGGCGACAGCTCGTATGGAATCGCTATCGCGATCCATTATCAGGTTCTGGACCAAAACGGCCAAACCATGAACGCCAGCAATATGGAACCTCAGGAAGAGATCGTAAATGTGGTCATAAATGGGCAACACATAAAGCCTGACCCTTTCCCCAATTGGGTCGACCTGTACCCTACGACTTATCCTTCATCGTCTAAATACACAGACAGCAACGGCCAGTTCTATGATGCGCCGTTCGGTTCGTGCAACAACAGCCAGGGCTTTGTTCTAACTAACACCCAGTATTTATCAATTCTTCTAAATGGAACCAGATACAGTGTGCGCACGAACTCCTGGGAAATCGATTCAAGCAGCTCGGGTCACGGCAGCGTGACGAATAGCACCGACGTCACAAGCTCGAGGTAGGACTGAGTCAATCCGAAACAAGGTGCGCAATCGGAGGAATGAACAATGAAATATGTCTTCTTTTGTTTGACCGTACTCACAATTGCACTTATTCCGAGCAGTAAGAACGAAACCGCCGACGCGTATTCGATTGCGCTTGTGCGGAACGTCTTGGCCACCCACTCGACAGGAGTCATCACCAGCTGGACTCAGAAGAACCTGCCGCGCTTGGGCGATGAGGTTTCGATCGATATTTTGAAGATATTCTCAGACCGCGACTTGGCGCAGCCTCGCACGGTAGAAAGCTTCTTGCCAATAATCGATGAGGCATTTTCTGAGCCGCAGTTCATTTCGCTCGATGCAAATAAAAAACCTCAAATAACTATGCTTCTGCTAGAGCACCTGCTATCCCGTATTGCCGATCCTGTCGTTCGGCAACAGATTAAGCAAACCATTACTTATGTAAAAACGCAGACCGACAAGCTAGCGGCAAATTCGAAATCCTAGCCAAATTCGATCTGATGAACACCCATCACCGGCCTCATGGAACAAAAGCGCCGAATAACATGCGATATCGATTTGCGGTCGCCCTCCTCCTCTCAATTATCGCCGCCCTTGTTGTCGCTCCGGCGACACTCGGTCAAAATCAGCCGTTTTCGCTTACAATTGCGCCTCCGAGTAAACCCATTAAATCCGGAGCGAAAGTCTACCTGCTCGTCACCGTCACGAACACAACGGATCACACGACCGGCTTAATCAGGTCCTCGGGCTCACTACCCGACGAGGGGTTCCGATATCACATCGATGTGCGGGACTCAGGTGGCCACGAGCGACCCCAATCCGCACGCCTCCGAGGTCTTAAGGGCAAGATGACCATGAGCCAATCAAGCAACTTAGCGCGCTGGCTAAAGCCTGGCGAGTCATTTGTCGACAGAATCGCCGTCACCAGATTTTACGACGTGACCCTGCCCGGCGAATACAGCGTATCGGTCGCGCGGCACTTCGACCGAAACAACATTGCGATCAAGGGGATCCCACCGGAAGCAATTGGCAGCGGGATCGTCAAATCGAACACAGTAACAATTACCATCATCAAGTAGCTAAAGCGCCACGCTCACGGCAATTGTACGAACCCGGGTCGGGTTGATTTGATTGAGTAACTTCTGCCAAGAGAGCCAGTTCAGCTCGCACTCGGGACATGAGCGCGCATAGACAAGAAGCAAGGTCTTTGGATGACCAGGGCTGTAGGTAACAATCGTGGCGTTCCGTCAGCAGCGGATCCAGAGGGCGGTGGGACCTTGGCTCCAACGTTGAGATGGAGATTGGCCTCGTATGCCTTACTCATCGCCGCCAGCCTGCGATCCTGCCTCACGAGGGCGATATTTAGACCGGCAAGCGAAAGCGCTAAGACGATCAACACTGCAAGGACTGGCTTTGGAACCTTCATCACATCACCCCACGGTTAGCCTTGGGCCAACCAAATCAAAAAAGAATGCTGAGATGCTGCCCCCCGCCCCCGGCTATTTGTCAACCAGTAAAATCATGTATTCGATAATTTTCTGTCGGCCATTCCCAAAATGGGAATAACGCCGCTCCACGAGATTCGGGCTGCGCCAGCAAATCCTGCAAAAAATCCTGCGTCGTGCTAGCCTCATCTGTCACACGCCAATCTAGCAGAATGAAATGGTCGGGGGACGAATACGAGAATCCAGGCGGTTACCGAGTACTAAAATCGGCGTAGTACCCCGGCTCGCAGCCTGGCTGGGCAATTTCTAATCGCAAGAACTATGAAAAATTAGAACTCGTCGTAAGTTCCATAAAATGAGCAACATGAATTTTTCTAATCGATAATTTTTCGCACTTTTCGCAGTATAGAATGAAGCAAATTTCGACACGCACGCTATGAACTTGACCCTCGATTCGCCGCTCACTCACCTCAAAGGCCTCGGCCCGACTCGCGCCACCCTGCTCGCCGAACGCGGCATCACCGCCGTCGGCCATCTCCTTTGCTATCTGCCGTTTCGATACGAAGACCGCATCCATTTCACCCGCATCGCCGAACTCATCCCCGGCCAGCCCGCCACCGTGCGCGCCGAAGTCGAATCCAGCAGCCTCGTCCGCTTCGCCGGCCGCCGTAACGCCATGTTTCACCTCCGCGTGAAGGACGCCAGCGGCCCCCTCCCCGTGCGCTTCTTCCACAGCGCCTATCTGAACGGAAAATTCAAGCCCGGCCAGCCCCTCGTCTTGCACGGAAAAGTGACCATGGATCCCAACCGTCCGCTGCGTATGGAAATGATTAATCCTGAATACGAATTGCTCGATGATCTCGGCAACGCCACAGATTCGACAGAAGTGGGCCGCATCGTTCCCGTCTATGAAGCCATCGGCGAAATCAGTTCGCGCATGCTGCGGCGGTTTATTTTTGCGGCGATTCAGGAATTCCACGGCGAAATTCCCGATCCTCTTTCGCCGGAACTTTTGCAGCGCTACGGATTTCCTTCGCGACGCGATGCGCTTTTCAGCGTTCACTTTCCCGCGAATGATGTCGACGTCAGCCTGCTGAACGAATTTCGCAGCCCCGCGCAAGTGCGCATGATTTTCGAGGAATTTTTTCTCTACCAGCTTGGCCTGGCAATGCGCCGCCAGAATGAACATCGCCGCGCTGGAATTCCGATGCAAGTGCGCGAAGAAGAAATCCGCCAAGCGCTGAAGAAAATTCTTCCATTCAAGCCGACCGCGGCGCAAAAGCGAGTGCTTGCGGAAATCGCAGCGGACCTCGAACGCGCCACGCCGATGAGCCGCTTGCTCGAAGGCGACGTCGGCAGCGGAAAAACAATCGTGGCGCTCGAAGCGGCCGCCATCATCATCGAAAATGGCTATCAAGTCGTGCTGATGGCGCCCACGGAAATTCTCGCGGTGCAGCATCACTTATCCGCGCGAAGAATTTTTTCTCCGGCGCAATATTCCGTCCAATTGCTGGTGAGCGGAATGAAGCCGCGCGAAAAATTGGATGCGCTCGAACGCATTGCCTCCGGCAGAGCGAATTTCATCACCGGAACGCACGCGCTGATCGAAGACGCGGTGAGCTTTGCGAAACTCGGCCTGGTGATCATTGACGAGCAGCATCGCTTCGGCGTGCTGCAGCGCAAGCGCCTCACGGAAAAAGGCGCGGCTCCGCACACGCTGGTGATGACGGCGACACCGATTCCGCGCACCCTCGCGCTCACGCTCTACGGCGATCTGGATTTGTCCGTAATTGATGAGATGCCGCCCGGAAGAACGCCGGTGGAAACGCAGTGGCGCGACCAGAAAAGCCTGCCCGGAGTCTGGGAATTTGTGCGCCGTGAAATTTTGAGCGGCAGACAAGCTTACATCATTTATCCGGTGATCGAAGAGTCGAAGCAGGAACTGAAAGCGGCGACCGCGGAGTACGAGCGCTTGTCGAAAAATGTTTTTCCGAAATTGCAAACAGGATTATTGCACGGGCGCATGCGCAGTGAAGAAAAAGACGAAGTGATGGAGCGATTCCGCAGCGGTAAAATCCAAATACTTGTCGCGACGACCGTTGTGGAAGTGGGCGTGGATGTTCGCAATGCCACGGTGATGGTGATCGAGCACGCCGACCGTTTTGGTCTGGCACAGCTTCATCAGCTTCGCGGGCGGATTGGCCGCGGCGCGCATAAATCGCATTGCATTCTCATCGCGCCGCGAAAAGTGACCGAAGAAGCCCGCGCGCGCCTCGAAACTTTGGTGGCCACCGCGGACGGCTTTCAAATCGCCGAGCAGGATTTGAAATTGCGCGGCCCTGGGGAATTCTTCGGCACCAAGCAGCATGGCGATGTGGCCTTTCATCTGGCGCATCCGTTGCGCGACCACAAACTTTTGGATCTGGCGCGCAGCGAGGCGTTTGCGCTCGTGGAAAATCCGGCGCGCGCCACTGAACTGGAAAATTTGAAAAGTTTCCTCGGCCAGGAATGGCAAAGTAAATTCCGCCTGGCGTCGGTGGGCTAGCGAGTTGGAACTGGACCAGCCATGCGCGTAATCGCGGGAAAATTCAAGAGCCGGCGCCTGCGCGCGCTTCGCGGCATGTCGCTGCGTCCGACGAGCGACCGACTGCGCGAGACGCTCTTCGATATTCTCGGCGCAGCGGTGGAAGGCAGCATTTTTGTCGATCTATTTGCGGGAACAGGCGCGATTGGAATCGAGGCCATCAGCCGAGGCGCGCAGCGCGTTATTTTCGTGGAACGTTATGCCGCCGGCGCGAAACTGATTTGCGACAATCTGAAATCGCTGGGTGTCGCCAGTGAAGCGGAAGTCTTTCCGATGGATGCCATACGCGGACTCGAGAAATTCGCATCGCAGCACGCGCGCGCCGATTTCATTTTCCTCGATCCGCCGTACGCGCGCGCTGAGGAATACAAGCGCATATTGGAATTCATAGATTCAGCGAAAATACTTGCTGCAACCGGCATGGCCATCGCTGAACACACAAAGAAAATCAATCTGCCTGAGCGGATGCAATTCCTGCAGCGAACGCGCGTGCTGACGCAAGGCGATTCCGCGCTGAGCTTCTATCGTAATGCAGGAAGCTGACTTTAATCCTGGACTTCATTCTTGGACTTCAGACTCGTCCGGCTTCTTGCGCCAAAAACGAAGCGCTTTGTCATCTGAGTTCATGATTACCAGCAGGCAAGCGGACGCGACCGCAACACAGAGCAGACAGATCGAAATCTCAACAGGCGTATCCATTGGCATAAAAACAAACACGATTATCGCGATGACCATCAGGGTTTTGACGCCGACGAGCATAATCTTTGGCTTCATGCAGAACTTTTATTTGCCGCTTGCAACGCTCAAGCGCGCCGAAACGAGGAATCGTTTCTCAGGTTGAAAGAACGCCAATCAATTTCGCAATGTCGCGCTCGGTGTTGTAGAGATGCGGCGCAATGCGCAGCGCATTTTCGCGCAGGCTGACAATCACCTGAGCTTGCTGCAATCTCTCGTGCAGTTCTTTCGTGCGCTCGCTCTTGCGCGCCGCGATGCAGATGAACGAGCCGCGGTTTTCCGCAGCGGACGGGCTGGCCAGAACACAAGTGTCGCGCGGCAGGCGCTCGACAATCTGCGCGACGAGTTGCTTGTTGTGATTATCGATCGCCGCAATTCCTACGCGCTCGATGAATTCGAGCGAGGCTTGCATGGCCATCAGATTCGAAAAATTCGCTGTTTCTGCCGCGTCCCAACGCCGCGCGCCCGCCACCGGCGCGATTTTCTCCAGCGGCAGCGAATGAAAATTGCGAGCGCCTTCCAAAGCCGTCCAGTAAAACGGCCCGGGCCGCAGTTTTTCCATAACCTCGCGGCGCGCCCAGAAAAATCCTGTGCCGTAGGGGCTGAGCAGCCATTTGTATCCAGAGCTGACCGCAAAGTCCGCGCCCATCGTGCGCAAATTGATGGGAATCGCGCACGCGCACTGGCTCAAATCGAGCAGCAGCGCGACGCCGCTCTTGCGGCATGCTTCCGCAAGGCGTTCCACATCGAGCCGCGCGCCATCGTCGAAACGCACCAAACTCGCGGAAACAAGGCGCGTTTGCGGAGTGAACTGCTGGATATAGTCGCTCGAAGTCAAGAAGCGATTGCGCGGCGCGACAATTTTAACGCGCAAACGGCCAGCGCTTGCCAGCGGCATGAAAGTGGAAAAATGCGCGGGAAATTCGCCGCGTCCGATCAGAACTTCGTCTCCCGGCTGCCAGTCGAAATTCGACGCCACCACCGCCATTCCGCTGCTGGCGCCAGAGGTGATGGCGAATTCTTCCGCATCGGCGCCCAGCAATCGCGCGAGCAGTGCGCGAATGCGATCCGGCAGGCCAAAATATTCCTGCTCCGGCAAACGATGCGGCAACTTTTTCCATTCCAGCGCCGCCTGCGAAGCGCGCGCCGATTTCAACGGCAGCGGTCCCTGGCCGGCCGCATTCAGATACGCAACGCCCTCGAAATCCGCGAATTCGGAACGGTAGTCCATTAGTGTTGAACGAGCAGTTCCCTCCAAGGGAGCGTTGAGAAACTCAAAACATTACCCCAGGCCCGCTTAAAAATGGCCTCGAAGTTCACGAAAGCTGGTGAGGAGAATCAGTTTGCCGGCGCCGCTCGCGAGCTCTTCATGCTCGAGCACCCAAGTGGCGTGGTGCGGAACAAACACGGCATTCAATCCGGCTTGCAGCGCGGGATTGATGTCGCTGCGCGGGCTATTGCCGACCATCCAGCCATTCGATTTTACGATTTTGAACTGGTCCACCGCGCGCTCATATGTTTCGAGATTTTTTTCCGGGACAATTTCCACGGCCTCAAAATACGAAGCAAGTCCGGAGCGTTCCACTTTCGCGGCTTGCGCGGCGGCCTCGCCCTTGCTCAGCAAAATCAGACGATGGCGCTCGCTCAAATACGAAAGCGTCTCTGGAACGCCATCGAGAATGCGCGGCGGAGTGCCCTCTAGCTCGACGGCCATTTTTTCGATTTCCTGCACCACTTCCTTGCGAGCCATGCCGCCTGCCAGTTTCAAATAAGTGTCCTCGAGCGAACGCCGGAAGCTGCGCACGCCGTAGCCGTGCTGCTCGATGTTGCGGCGCTCCGTTTCGTTCAAGATGTGGCGGCAATATTCCGGCGCAAAGTTCAAATGCGAAAGGCAATCGAGAAAACGGCCGATGGTCTGCTCGAAGAAAACATTATTTTCCCAGAGCGTGTCGTCCGCGTCGATCAGAATGGTTTGCCGCGCCATAATCTTCGTTGCCCTTCAGCGACCTTTAGCTTCGCTGTCCACGTTACCGTCTTTCGACGGCGCAAGCACGCACCGACGCCAATGCACTTCATGATGAGCTGCGCGAAAATCAGGATGCTTTGCGCACGCCGGCGATCAGCCGCTCGAGAATGCCCTTGGCAAGGCGCTGCGCCCCGCCGAATTGCGCAAGATACTCCTGGAAATCGCGATTCAAATCGAGAGCCGCATTCGGTTCGAGTTTGGTGCGCAAAATCATGTCGCGCAAGTGAACAGGATGAGGAAGCACCACATCGTCGCGCAATTCCTCCAGCGCGGTTGCCGGATCATAGTGGTACATAAACCCTCCGAAACGTAAGCAAACATTCTAACGCGGTTCGGCGGGAATCAGGCAGCGGCAGGCATGAATTCGTAACGGTCAATACTAGCGGCCACGCCGGGAATGTCGCCGTGCTGCTCGACGCGCAGGATATTCGCGAAGCAGCGTATGCGCACTTCACCGGCAAGGGTAATTTGTTGCGGAAGAGTGAGAACAATTTCGACGGAGCTGCCCTGCTCGGGAGGCGCGTCCATCATGAAGTAAACGCCGCGGAAGCTGACGTCGCGCGTGTGCGCAACTTTTTCCTCGATGTTGCCATTGTGCTCGAAGCGAACCAGCAGCGGAAGAGCGATGTTGAAGCGGCGAGCATTGCGACGATCCCTGTTCTCCGGGTCCATAATCCCTCCGAGGCGTCGCTGAACCGCCCTAAAACTAGCACTTGCAGCGGCCTGCGCGCAATCGTTTTCGCTTCGAGGGCGCGCCAAGACGCGCTTGGCATGAGTTGTGGCGTCCAGTAGACTCAGTTCGCGCAATGGCGGAAGCGTTTCATCGAACATTGTTTTTGAATGGTCCGGCGGGGCGGCTGGAAGCGATGCTGTGGACTGCGCCGCTTACGCCCGCGCATGCGGAGCCGCGGCGCGTCGCGATAGTCTGCCATCCGCATCCGCTCTTTGGCGGAACGATGCACAACAAAGTGGTGTTTCAAATTGCGAAGAGCTTGCACCAGCATGGCGTGCCGGTGCTGCGCTTCAATTTTCGCGGCGCGGGACTGAGCGAAGGAACGCACGACAAAGGGCGCGGCGAAATGGATGACGTGCGCGCGGCGCTGGATTATTTGGCGGCCACCTTTCCGGACAAGCCGATTCTGCTCGCGGGCTTCAGCTTCGGCGCTTACGTGGGTTTGCGAGTGGGATGCGAAGATGCGCGCGTCAAAGAGCTGATTGGGGCAGGGCTGCCGGTGAACAATTCCGACTTGTCATATCTCGCGGAATGCAGGAAGCCGAAATTAATCTTGCAAAGCGCGCACGATCAGTACGGTTCACGCGAACGCACGGAAGCGCTTTACGAAAAATTGACGGAGCCGAAGAAACTTGTGTTCCTTGACGCGCCGGACCATTTTTTCGCTGGAAAACTTCCACAGATGGGCCGCGCGCTGGAAAAATGGCTGGAAGAGCGGGATTCGCAGAAATGATTCGTTAAGCAGCTAATGCTTAATGCGGCGTGAAAATCCGGCGGAACTGTTCCTGCGAAGCGGGCGGAATGCCCACGAGCTTTAGATTGGCGTGAACGTGATCGAGGCGTTTCATACCCACCAGCGCGGTGGCGATTCCCGGCGCGGACCGCACGAATTGCAGCGCGCATTCGAGGTCGTTGTGGAAGCCAAGGGCGCTGTGAATGGCCAGCGAGATTTTGCCGGCAAGATGCGTTTGCAGCAACGAAGCGCTGGCCGCGAGCGTGACGCCCAGTTCGCGTGCCGCCTGAATCATGGAAACGGATTTTCCACCGGCGATTTGATTGGCGCGAACCAGAGCCTCGGGCATGCCGATATTAAAAGGCAGTTGAACGAAGCGAAAATGATGTTCGCTGCCGGCAACCTGGCGCGCCAGGCCGCAGATCGCTTCGAGCGACAGATAGTCCGGCGCGCGCGGATCGTTGCGAAAAGCGTTCCACGTGGCCAGGCCGTACGACTTAATCTTGCCCGCGGCCACCAGTGATTCGAGAGTTTCAAAGGCCGCAATCATGCGCTTATTGAAACCCTCGCGCGGAACTTCGCCGAGCTGCGTTTCGGGATTGTGCAAATAAAAGACATCGACGGCGGCAAGTCCCAGATTGCGGCGGCTGCGCTCAAGTTGATCTTCCAGATAGCGCGGCGCGAGGCAGTGGCATCCTGCGGCGATATCTTCGACGGAGAAGATCCCTTTGGAGATGAATTCATCGAAAAAATAAGCGCTAGGGTCGGACGGCATTTCGCCATCGGGCGTCAGGAATCCGGCCTTGGTGCAAATCACTAGCTCCTCGCGCGCGAATCCCGCGGCGAAAAGGTCGCGCAACGCCGCGCCCACCGAGCGTTCGCTGCGCTGCATACGATAATTGATGGCCGTGTCGATGAAGTTCACGCCGCCACGGACGGTGGCCGCGAGCGCCTGGTGATAGTCCCTGTCCGTGGCAGCGTCAGGCTCGCCAAGATACGTGCCAGCGCCGATCGAGGAAATCAGCAGGCCCTGGCGCTCGCGAAAATGCCCCGCGGCAGCGACTCCGTTGAAACGCGCGGCGAAATGGCGCGTACCTTCCAAGGTGGCGAATCCGGACGCAAGCGAAGTTGGCGAAGACATATTCATCCTAGAAAAGCGAGCGGAACGGGCCGTTGAGTATAACAAAGCCGCGAGCCTCTCGTGGCGCGCTGAAAATTTATTGACGCGCCGCAAGTATAAAGTTCTGCGTCTATTCGAGAGCGCGCGTAGTCATGTTTCCCGCCGGTTCGCCGCCGGCAAGGCCCTGCGCCAAGATTAACTGGCGCGCCTCCACGCGCAGCCGCGGAAGCTGGCTGCCAAAAGCAAACGCGCCGCCAATCGCGCCAAGCCCTCCGAGCGCCACCGTCCACTGCGCGCCGATATGGTCGGCCAGCACGCCGGCAAGCAGCGAGCCCAGCGGCGCCATGCCCATGAACATCATCGAGTAAACAGCCATAGTGCGGCCGCGAAGGCGATCGGGCACCATCGCTTGAATCAGCGTGTTCGACGAAGCCATCTGCACCATCATAAAAAATCCAACAGGCACAAGAAGCGCCACGGAAACCAGAAACCAGTGCGAAAACGAAAAGAGAATCAAAGCCGCGCCAAATCCCGCGCAGCAAAACGCCACCCAGCTTCCCAAACCTTTGAGGCCAGTCTTCGATGCCAGCACCAGCGCCCCAGTGAGCGCGCCGATTCCTGTCGCGCCCATCAGCGTTCCCAGAGTGCGCGCGTTTCCGTGCAGAATGCGCGCGGCAAACACGGGCATCAGCACCGAATAGGGCATGGCCACCAGGCTGACCAGCCCCAGCAAAAGCAGCAGGGAAAAAATCGGCATGGTGCGGCGAACGAAACGAAATCCCTCGGCGATGTGCTCGAGCGCAGACTCGCCGCGATTTTCAATGATTCGCGGAGTGATCTTCATCAACGCCAGGCCCGCAATCACCGCGATGTAGCTCACTGAATTCGCGAAGAAGCACCAGCCCTCGCCGATGCTGGCCACCAAAATTCCGGCAATGGCCGGGCCAATCACGCGCGCGCCATTGAACATCGAGGAATTCAACGCGATGGCGTTCATCAAATCTTCGCGGCCCACCATCTCGACAAGAAACGCCTGGCGCGCCGGAATGTCGAAAGCGTTCACAATGCCCATCAGCGACGCCAGCATCACCACTTCCCACACTTTCACGCGGCCGGAGAGCGTCAGCGCGGCCAGAATTCCCGCGAGCACCATCGAGCACGACTGCGTGGTGATCACAATGGTGCGGCGATTCCAGCGGTCGGCGGCCATGCCTCCCAGCGGCGCCAGCAAAAAAACGGGAATTTGTCCGGCGAACGCGACGGTGCCAAGCAGCAGTGACGATCCGGTCAGCCGGTAGACCAACCACGCCTCGGCAATCGTGTCCATCCACGTGCCAATCAGCGAAATCAGCTGCCCGCCGAAGAAAAGCTGAAAGTTGCGGTGCTGTAGCGCGCGGAACATCACCCGCCAGCGCGATGTGGGAGCCGAACTCGAATTTTCAACCGCCGGCGCGGCGGAGTCGTCAGGCATTTTCGGTTTCTATTCGGGAGCCGTTTGCGCGGCTAACACGCGGGCGCAGGCGCGAAGCACTCGGCGATAGGGCCAATCGCCCTCACGAAATAAAATCTCCCCCTCCCGCGGCTTCGAGTAGAACCACCGCGCCAGAATCCACAGGTGTTCCTCGCGGCGGCTCCCATCATCGCGGGAACCCGAATCCGCGACGCCTGTAGGCATTGTATCGCACGCCTCGATTCCGGAAACGCCCGGCGATTGTTCGAGTTTCTGAAAATGTTCGCGAATAATTTCTTCCACCGAGCGCGGCTGGCTCAATTCGTCGAAGCACAGAAACAGAGGCTCGCCGATAACGCCATTCACCACCGCGAAAAGCGCCACCGTTTTGTCGTGTGCCGCGCGTTGCAAAATCACCGCGCTCAGATTTTCCGTGCGGCGGACAATTTCCGGCAACCCGCGGAATACGCCGGAAATTTTCTCGAGCCGTTTGTGAAGCGCCGCCGCGCGCTCGAAATCGGTAAGTTCGCTGGCCGCCTCGCGCTCGCGCTCCACCGCCGCGCTGACCGATGCGCCCTGCGATTCCAGCGCCTCGACCACCTGCGCAATTTCCGTGTCGTATTCCTCCTTTGTGCAGCCCGCGAAACACGGCGCGAGGCACATTTTCATCTCCGAATAAATGCAGCCCGGAAACGACGGATCGCGGCGAATTTTAATCTGGCAGCGGCGAATCTTGAAGAGGTCCAGAAAGCGGCTTGAGAAATTTTCCGCCATCTGCCGCGACGCGAACGGCCCAAAATAAAATCCGCCATCGCCCAAGATGCGACGCGTGACGTAACAGCGCGGATAGGCGCTGCGCCGATTGATTTTCAGCATCGCTGGAGTCCGCAAACGCAGGAAATCGCGATAAGCGGAAGGAATGCGCGCGCGGGCCTGCTCGTACAAAACCACCATTTGCTCGAATCGCGAACCCGTCACACGATAGCGAAACGTCGCCGCGCGCTCGCGCAGATTGAGCCGTTTCGACGCGGCCTCTGGAACACGCAGCAGCCGTTCCGCAGCGCGACGCAAATCAGCTGTGCGCGACAAATACGGCTTCTGCGCCGTTGCGTTGCCGCTTGCTCGCGTTTCAATCAGAAAAACGCCGGGGCGCGCCGGAATGACGGAGAAAAACCGCTCGTCGTGCGACGGCTCGAAATTCAGCGCGGCTTCAAATAGCAGCACAGCGGAAGGATACACGAACGTTTGCAACCACTAAACGGCTTCGGCAGCAATTTTACGCGAAGGACTTCAGCACCCACGCGGCGATGATCAGTCGCTGAATTTCGCTGGTGCCCTCGTAAATTTCAGTGATGCGCGCATCGCGATAGGCCCGCTCGACGGGATATTCGCGGCTGTAGCCGTTGCCGCCATGAATTTGAATCGCTTTGTGCGCCACGCGCGTGGCCATTTCTGAGGCGAAGAGTTTTGCGATGGATGCTTCCATCGAAAATCTCGCGCCAGTATCTTCCTTCCAGGCCGCCTTGCGCACCAGCAGGCGCGCCGCGTCAATCTCCGTGGCCATGTCGGCGAGCATGAACTGAATCGCTTGAAAATCGGCGATAGGATGGCCAAACGCCTCCCGCTGCTTGGCATAAGCCAGCGCCGCATCAAAGGCCCCTTGCGCAATACCAGTGGCCTGCGCTGCTATGCCGATGCGCCCGCCATCCAGCGTCGAAAGAGCAACTTTGTATCCTTCGCCTTCCGCGCCAATGCGATTCGTCACCGGCACTTCGCAATCGGTGAACGAAAGTTCGCAGCACGCTGTGGCATTGATGCCCAACTTTTTTTCTTCCTTGCCGATCTTGAACCCGCGCGTGCCCTTCTCGACGATCAGCGCGGTAATTCCCTTCTCGCCTTTCTCCGGCTGGGTGTTGGTATAAACAATTGCGGCGTCCGCAGCGCCCCCGTTGGTAATCCACGCTTTTGTGCCATTGATGACGTATTTGTCGCCTTTCAGGATTGCCTTGGTGGTTAAGGCGGCCGCGTTGGAGCCAGCCTGCGGCTCGGTAAGCGCGTAGCAGCCGATCTTTTCGCCGCGCGCAAAGGGTATAAGAAATTTTTTCTTCTGCTCTTCGGTACCAAAGCGAAGCACCGGATCGCAGTACAACGAATTTTGCACCGAGAGAATCACGCCCGTCGAAGCGCACGCGCGCGAAACTTCGTCAATGACGATGCTGTAGCTGATGTGGTCCATGCCCGCGCCGCCGTATTCTTCCGGCACCGCAACACCTGTCAGGCCAAGCTCCGCGGCTTTCCGGAAATTCTCGCGAGGGAAATGCCCGGTCTCGTCCAGTTCCTTCGCCTGCGGCTTTACTTCCATTTCGGCGAATTCGCGGACGGTCCGTTGCAGCAGTGATTGTTCTTCGGTCAGCGCCAGATCCAAATTTCCGCTCCGCGTAATGCAAATTTTAAACTGCCAATGCCGCCTTCAGTTTCGTGTAAGTCGTGGAAAGCTCTTCCGGCTCGAGGCGCGTCTCCGCCACCGTGGTCATGAAGTTGGCGTCGCCGCTCCAGCGCGGCAAAAGATGCATGTGAAGATGCCCGGTAACGCCGGCGCCCGCGCAATGGCCCAAATTCATGCCCAAATTGTAGCCCTGCGGATGATAAACGCTCGCCAGCGCGGTTTGCGTTTTCTGCGCCAGGCGCATGATTTCCGCAAGCGCCTCAGGATCGCATTGCGAGAGCTCCGCCACATGGTCGTACGGCACGATCATCACGTGGCCCGTGGTGTACGGATAACGATTCAAAATGATGAACGAGAGTTTGCCGCGAAACACAATCTGAGTTTTGGCGTCATCGTTGAGCTCGAGCGCCTCGCAGAAAATACATTTTTTATCGCTGACGCCTTCAGAAAGATAGCGGTACCGCCAGGGAGTCCATAGAAAATCCATTCCGCTCTGCCGCTTATCCTTGGGAAGAAGAATGCTCAGAGGACGCCGGCGCGGTGGCCGCTGGGCGCTGATTGTTCACAAAATCCTTGAGTTCCTTGCTCGGCTTGAAAAAGGGAATGCGCTTGGGAGGAACTTCAACCTTCGCGCCTGTTTTGGGATTGCGGCCGGTCCTGCCGCGGCGCTGGCGGCTGCGAAAGCTGCCGAAGCCGCGAATCTCGATTTTGTCATTCTTCTGAAGCGCTTCGATGATGCTCTCGAAGACCGTCTCGACGACCGTCTCCGATTCCTTGCGGGGCAATTCCGTTACGCGAATCACTTCTTCGATCAAATCGGCCTTCGTTACCGTTCGATCGCCGGCTTCTGGCTTACCCGCAACGCTTCCCATGGGGCTGATCGCCCTCCTGTCACTTTAGTTCCGTCTGAGAACCGGGCTGCGCTGGTTTCCGCGCCCTACGCACCACCACAGCGCGCCTTGAATGCACTTCCATATCACCAATCGGGCCGAAACGTAAATCTTTTTCTGCGGAAAACTCCCGGACGCAAACCCACTCAAACTGCTCTCGCGATCAGTTCGCCTGGCGCTTCGCGAGAATCGCGTCGCCGATGGTTGCCGTCGGCGAAGATTTCGACGAGCGAAACGCGGCAATTTCCCGCTTCTCGGCCTGCTTTTGCGCGGCGCGATAGCTCAGGCTGATTTTTCGCTGCGCGGGATCCAGGCGAATTACTTTGAACTCGTACTCCTGGCCCTCGGTCAGCACCGGCTTCGCCCCAGCAGCTTTCGATTTGTTGCGGTCGCCGGATTCCCCCTTGGCGCGGCGTTCCTGAATCTCCGAAATGTGGCAAAGCGCCTCGACGCCATCCGCCAATTCCACAAAAGCGCCGAACGTAGCGTTGCGCACCACTTTCCCGCGCACAATTTCGTTCAGCTTGTGCGCCGCAAACCAATTCGCCCAAATGTCGTTCAGTTGCTTCAGTCCCAGCGACAACCGCCGGTGCTCGCCATCAATCTTGAGCACTTTGACTTGCACTTCGTCGCCTTTTTTCAATTTTTCGCTGGGATGCTTGATGCGTTCCTTCCAACTGAAATCGCTGATGTGGATCAGCCCGTCAATTCCGTCTTCGATTTCGATGAATGCGCCAAACTCCGCCAGATTGCGCACGCGCCCGGTGACCACCGAATCCACGGGATACCTCTCGGCGATTCCCGCCCAGGGATCCGGCTGAATTTGCTTCATGCCCAGCGAAATGCGGCGCTGCTCGGTGTTGACCTCAAGCACCACTACTTCCACTTCGTCTCTAGGCTTCACCAGTTTCGACGGATGCTTCACGCGCTTCGACCAGCTCATCTCGCTCACGTGCACCAAACCTTCGACTCCCGGCTCGATTTGCACAAATGCGCCATAATCCGTCACGCCCATGATTTTTCCGCGCAGGCACGTGCCCACGGAAAATCTTTCCGGCACCGTAGCCCACGGATCCGCCAGCAGTTGCTTCCTGCCCAGCGAAATGCGCATCTTTTCTCTGTCGAATTTCAGGATTTGAACTTGGATTTCATCGCCCTGCTTCACCGCTTCCGAAGGATGCGCGATGCGTCCCCAAACCAAATCGCTGATGTGCAGCAGGCCGTCAACTCCGCCCAGATCCACAAAAACGCCATAGTCCGTGATGTTTTTCACTTTACCGGTAACCACCGCGCCTTCGCTGAGGGAATCCGCCAGCGCCTCACGCTGCCTTTTCTGCTCTTCTTCCAGGATGGCGCGCCGGCTCACCACCACATTTCCGCGCTTGCGATTGAGCTTCAGCACGCGGCATTCGATTTCGCGGTCTTTCCACGCCTCCAGGTCGTGCGTCGGCCTCAAATCCAGTTGCGAAGCAGGCAGAAATGCGCGAACGCCTATGTCCACCACCAGCCCGCCCTTGATGCGGTCCACCACGTTGCCCTTCAGAACGGCGCCGTTTTTATGCGAGGCTTCGATGCGCTCCCACACAGCGCGTCTGTGCGCGCGCACGTGCGACAGCAGCACATAGCCCTCTTTTTGCTCCGCCAGACGCTCAACCTCGATCAAATCCCCCGGTTGGAAGTGAATGCCGCCCGTCTCCACAAACTCCTGCGCCGGAACCAGCCCTTCAAACTTCGCGCCAACGTCCACAACCAGTCCCAGATCGTTTACCGCGATAATGCGGCCTTCGAAAATCTCGCCGCCGCTCGCCGCCGGCTGAGGAACTCCATACTGCTCAATCAGTTGTTCCATCGGGGCGCCGGAATTCTCTTCAGCCGTCAGCTCTGGTTTGCCTTCGGCCTTGTCCGTGCCTTCGGCGGGATTTTGTGCGGTTTGGGAACCGGCCTCTTCTGCGGCAAAGCTCTCGCCACCGGCATCGCCATTGCTCCCAGCTTCGATAGCGGGCGGAGCCGATTGCGTTTCGGCGCTTTCTGGCGGGGCAACAAAAGCCTCAGGCGACCCTTCGGGCGAAGTTTCCGCCGAAGTTTTGGGAGCCGGAGCATCAGCCGGCGCGGAGGCAGTCTCCACCGCCGAAACCTGCGGTTCCGGATTGGCGTACTCCGACATCCGAGCGGCCTCCCTGAGGGACTTACCCTGCTTGCCGAGGACAATCCTCGGAGATTCCTCCCTACGATGAAGAGCGAAAGAAGGGACGCAACGCGTTTAACGCGATGTATCGAAAGGATGATACGCGTTGCCCGCGAGGGTTGTCAACCGTTCGGCGCACATTGGAACTCGCGAAAATTCATCGCGCAAAGCCAACAAAGCTCCGGATACTGGGTCAGTTTGAATTGCTAATCGCGATAATGGCAGCCGAAATTCAAACTGACCCGCTAAAAAGCGCCGCATGTTGCAAAATGCCCATGAAGAATCCAGAATATTCTCATGTTCAAGGAAGGCCAGCTCGTGCGCGTCAATCTCGCGGGCATGCAGGCGGGAGGAGTGCTTTTTCACGCCGCCGTCACCGACGCGATTGGCAACATCGTCCGCCAAATCTCCGCGAATCCGTCCACGTATCTCGTCCATCTCGTCTTTTCCTTCAAAGGCGTCAGCGAAGTGGAGGTTCCCGAAGACCGCATCCGCCCCGCATAAACGCGCACTGCATAAGCGAGCGATCAACTCTCGAACTTCAACGCACGCAGCGCCTTTTCGGAGTCCGGCTTATCTCGTGGCGGCCAGGCTGATGCACTCTGAATGGCACAGGCTTCAGAGCCTGTGGATTGGCTTCACCCATCTCACGCGGGATTGCGCTACAATGGCGCGCGAAGGCGAGGCGCAATGCTCCATCGATTCGTTTTTCACAACAACAAACTCATGCCCATCGAAGAATGCCGCATGTCCCCCGGCCAGGCTGGCCTGCTCAACGGCTGGGGTCTGTTCACCACTCTGCATATTTTTGATGGCATCCCGTTCGCCTTCGAGCGCCATTGGAAACGCCTCGAACGCGACTCCGCGCGAACCCACTGCCCTCTTCCCTTCGACGCCGAAAAAGTCCGCGGCTTTTTGCTCGAGGTCATCCGTGCCAATCGCGTTTCCGAAGGCTGCGCGCGCATTTACGCCGTTTACAATCAAGTCGGCCACTGGCGCAGCGACGAGAGCTTTCCACTCGTTGACTTGTTCTTGTGCAGCACCGACTTGCCTGCTTTTCGCCAGCCCGCCCGCCTCAATCTCCGCGAACATGGGCGCCACGCAGCCTCGCCTCTCGCCGGCGTGAAAGTTACCTCCTGGCTCAACAATGTCTGGAATTTTTACGAGGCCCAGCAGGCCGGTTTCGATGAAGTTGTGCTGCTCAATGAACGTGGCGAAGTTGCTGAATGCACCGCTGCGAATCTTTTCTGCGTGCGCGCCGGCCGCGTGTTGACGCCGCCGCTCAACTCCGGCTGCCTCGAAGGAATCACGCGCAGCATTTTGCTCGAAATTGGCTCTCGTGCCGGAGTGAAGTGCGAGGAAACGACGCTTCGCCCCGCCGATTTGTTCTCCGCCAACGAGGTCTTCATTTCCTCAACCAATCGAACGCTGCTGGCCATCGGTGAAATCGCCGGCCATCGCTATGCCAGCGCGCCCGGTCCGATCACTCAGCGCCTCGACCAGGCCTTCACCGCCTACATCAAAGACTATCTGGCGCACCGCGCCCTCGCCGCAAAGTAAAGGCGTTTTAAAACTTGCTTGACATAGCCAGTCGCCGGCCATACTTTGCAAAAGGTAGCCGCTACATTTTCAGGGGAGGTCGCAACCATGTCGTACGAAGAAGCCAGCGAAATCGCATCGAGGGACGAGAGTTTTAAAGCAACGATATATGCGATGAATTCTCTCCTGATCCACAAAGGTGTGTATAGCCGCGAGGAGTTCCAATCTCTGTTTGTCGAATGGGTGGAAAAAGAGGAACGGAAAAAATCGAGAGACGCGGCTAAGGTTTCTCAGGCCCACTTTTCCAACGCCTAGAATTCACATCGCTCCACGCCGGGTACTGGCAGCCCTTGTCCCTTAAACAACAGTGCTCGCCACGGTCACATCTGGCACACTCGCAGTTGCATGGAGGAGCGGGCGGTACCGTTTTCTTCTCGGATTTTTTTTAGCATAAGTAGGTCCCAGCCCTGCTATCGCCGACAGTGCTATCAAAGTTATCCGAGGATTCGCTATCTCTCGCATCAATGAGTGAACGGCTGATCCGCTGCCTTGCCACAGCGTTGTTTAATGCCTTACCGGTTCGGCGCCTAGCGTCAGCTTCAGCAGCGGCGGCGCAACGAACGTCGTGATCATCACCACCGCCACCACCGCCGCAAACGTCGCATCGTTCACCACTCCCAGGCTCCGTCCAATGCTCGCAAAAATCAGTTCCACCTCGCCGCGCGGAATCATGGCCACGCCCACCGCCATCCAGCGGAAACGCCCGATGCACACGGTGCCGGCGACAAACTTCCCCGCGATCGCAGCTACCGTGAAGGCCGCGGTGATCCACAGCGTCCCGGCGTTTGTGAACGACTCAAGCTTCACCTGCATGCCAATCAGCACAAAATAAATCGGCACAATCAGCGTTTCGAGCTGGCCCAGAATTTCGCGCAGCGCTCCGTGCTCTGAAATTTGGCTCTTGAAGCAATCTTCGAGCACCAGGCCCGCGGCAAACGCTCCAATGATCGTCGCCAGTCCAAAGCGCGCGGCAACCCACGCATAAACAAACGCCAATCCAATGCCGACCAGCAAATACAGATTCGGTATTTGGAATCGTCCCAGGCGCCCCAACAGCCACGGAGCAAGCCACAGCCCCAGCCCAATCGAAGCAAGCAGAAACACAATCGCGCGCAACGCAACGCCCGCCACAAAAACCGCGTTGACCATCCCCGTGGCAACCAGGCCGCTCGCCACCGCCAAAATAATCAACCCCAGAATATCGTCCATCACCGCCGCGCCCAGCACCACCCGCGATTCCGGGCTGGCGGTCTGGTGAATATCGCGAAACACGCGCGTGCTGATGGCCACGCTGGTGGCCGTGAAAATTCCTCCGATGAATAGATTCGCGGCGAAGCCATTGCCAGGCTCAATCCACGCAATCACTAAGTATCCAAAAATCCAGGAACATGCCACGCCGACTACAGCTACTCCCAGCGACCGCGAACCCACGCGCCGCAGTTCGCGAACGCTGGTTTCCAGCCCCACCAGAAACAGCAGAAAAACAATGGCGATGCGCGACAGTTGATCCACAAATTGATACACCGTGACGGCCACCACGCCCCGGCTGCTTCCTAGAATTTCGATGACCCGCCGCGACGACTCCGAAGCGGGCAGCACCTGCTGCGCCGCTTGCTGCAGCGTGAGCGCGTGCGTGAACGCCCTTTCCACCACGGTCAGGATAATCGGCCCTTCGCGCAAGACCGTGAGCATCGGACTGTGCAACGCATACGCAACATTCGCCACGATCATTCCTACCAGCAGCTCTCCCAGAACTGCGGGCTGCCCGAGGCGCCGCATCAACACCCCCCCCAGCATGGCCGCGAAAATGATGAACACAATCGCCAGCAGCACGGGCGCTACAGGATCAATTTGCGAAATGCTCGGAAGGGCCGGAAGAGCCGCCAAAGCCGCGCTTACAACGAACCCGCATGCGGACGTGAAAGCAGCGTTCATGCCGCCGCCACCCGGCTTTTCAACGCGCGCTCGTACGAATCGCCGCTCATTTGCGTCATCATGCTCCGCAATGTTCTAGCGCCTTTATCCAGCGCGCACAATTGAAATCGGCGCCACTATCCGGAAAACGTGGCGCATTCACATTCGCGGATGGGGCCGCGCACCAAGCCGCGACGGAACTTATTCACCCTCCGAGATGAATCCGCTACAATTCCAGATGAATCAAAGGTAAGGAGGTTTTCATGAGCGAATTGGCCAGCAAGACTTGCGTGCCATGCCGCGGCGGAGTCCCGCCGATGAAAGGAAGCCAGCTCGAAAGTTACCTGAAACAGGTTTCCGGCTGGAAAGCGGTCAACGACCATCATCTGACAAAAAGTTTTGCTTTTTCGGACTTCAAGCAAGCGCTCGCCTTCGTGAATAAAGTGGGCGCCATTGCTGAAGAGCAAGGTCATCATCCCGATATTTTCCTCACCTGGGGCAAAGCGGAAGTGACCACCTGGACGCACAAGATTGACGGCTTGACCGAGAGCGATTTCATTCTCGCTGCAAAAATTGACCAACTCTGAGGAAGAACGTGGGTTATTGCGTTGGGCCGCTTGTGCGATTAAACTAACCGGTTAGTTAAATAATTGCCATGGGCCCGATCGGCTGTGTGACACGATGAAGAACCAAACAAAAATGAACTCTCCACATTTGAGGCTCCGCCCATGAAGCCACTCGCCATTTCGCGGCGCGTTTTCCCGGCGCTGCTCGCAATTGCTTTCTTATTCGGTCCGTCGCAGGCGGATTCTCAGCAGCCTCAGCAGCCGCCGCCGTTGCAACTCACCTTGCAGCGGGCCGTGCAGATTGCCTTGAAGCAGAATCCCAGCGTGCAAATTTCCGTGCTGAATCTTGCCGAGAGCCACGAAGAAAGCGGCATCGCCTTTTCGCAATTGCTGCCGGAGGCCAACCTCAACGTCTCCGATCGCGCCGTGCGCGCCAACGTCCAGGCCAATATCGGCCTCAGCATCCCGGGCGTCCCGAAAGCCGTGGGCCCGTTCCAGGTTTTTCAAACCGGCGCGGACTTCTCCGCTCCTATTTTTGATCTATCGCTGTGGCGAAAATGGCAGGCGGCCCACAAGAATATCGCCAGCGCCGATGCGCAGCGTCTCTCCGTCCGCGAACAGATTATTCTGCTCGTCGTTTCGCAGTACTTGGGCGCTTTGCGCTCCGGCGCAGAGGTCAGCGCCGCGCAATCGCAAGTTGACCTCGCGCAGGCTCTCTACGATCAAGCCTCCGACATGGAAAAGCACGGCGTGGCCACCAGCGTCGACGTCCTGCGCGCGAATGTCGAGTTGCAAAATGAAAAGCAGGCTTTGCTGGTCGCGCAAACCAACCAGAAAATCGCGCTCTTCGGCCTGGCCAAACTCCTCAACGTGCCTCCGCAGCAGCAAATCACGCTCTCCGATCAAGTGAGCTTTTTCACGACTCCCGAGGTGAACATAGACCAAAGCCTCGCCGACGCTTATAAGTCGCGCCCCGAAATGCAGCAGTTGCTGGCCCAGCAGCAATCTCTCAAATATCAAAAGTCGGCTGATAGAGACTCGCGCCTCCCCGCTTTGCGCTTCGACGGCAATTATGAGCAGGAAGGCCTCTCCACCAGCACCATCATTCCCACTTACGTTTATGAAGCGGGAATCACTTTTCCCATTTTCACCGGCGGGCGCATTCACAACGAAATTGCGCGCGATCAGCTGGAATTGCAGAAAATCAACGAAAGCCTGCAGGACGAACGAAACGAAATTGCTCTCGAGGTCGAAACCGCCGCCGCGCAACTCGAGTCCGCTCGCAATCAGGTGCAGGTGGCCAATCTCGGCGATCAGCTGGCGCAGGAAGAGGTTAGCCAGTCGCGGGATCGTTTCAAGGCAGGGGTGGTAGACAACATCGAAGTGGTCACCGCGCAAAGCGCTCTGGCCCGCGCTGACGAAAACCGGATTTCCGCGTTATACGAATACAACCAGGCTCGCGCCGATTTGACTCACGCCATCGGACGCGTCGAAATGCTCTACAACAAATGAAAGAGGCAGATCTTCATGAATCCGAGAACCACAGAAGCTGAACCCGAAACTCCGGTGAGCAACGAACAACAAAGCGCTCCTAAAAGCGACGGAGGACCGAAAGCGCAGGAGCCCGCGCCGCGCAAGCCTAGCCCGCTGAAAAATCCCCGCGTGCGCCGAGGACTCATCCTCGCCGCCATAATTATCGCTGTGGGCGGCTTCTTGTTTTGGTTCCACTACCGCAATCATCAATCCACCGACGACGCCCAGGTTGACGGCCACATTATCCCGATTTCCTCGCGTGTGCCGGGCAGCGTCCTCGAAGTCCTCGTCAACGACAATCAGTCCGTGAAAAAAGGACAGGTGCTGGTGAAGCTCGACCCGCGCGATTATCAGGCCAAGCTGGATGACGCGGAAGCCAAGCTCGCCGCGGCGCAAAGCCGCGTGCTCTCGGCCAACGTAAACGTCCCGCTCACTTCCGCCACCACTCACAGCGATGTAACTGGCGGTTCGGCGAACGTCGCTGCCGCCCAGGCCGCCTACGAACAAGCTCAGCTCGCGCTCCAGGAGTCCTCCACCTCCGAATTGTCCTTCGCCAAGGCCAATGTGCAAAAGGCGCAAGCCGCATACCAGAAAGCCGAATCCGACCTCAGTCGCGTCAAGCCGCTTGTCCAAAAATCCGAAATCTCGCAACAGCAATATGACGCCTACGCCGCCGCAGCCACTGAAGCGCAGGGAGAACTCTCTGCCGCTCAGCAGAATCTCTCCTTGGCCCAGCAAACCATCCCCGTGCGCCAGGCTCAGGTCGCTTCCGCGAAGGCCGAGCTCGAACGCGCCCGCGCCGGTTTGCAATCCGCGCAGGCCAACACTCGCCAGATTAGAATCAGCAACGCCAATGCAGCCTCGGCTCGCGCCGCTGTGCAACAGGCGGAAGCCGAAGTCGAAACGGCCCGGCTGAATCTGGACTACACCGCCATCACCGCGCCGGAAGATGGCGTCGTCACCGACAAAACGGTTCAACTTGGGCAAATTATTTCGCCCGGCCAGGGTTTGATGGTCGTGGTTCCTCTGCATAACGTCTGGGTCACCGCAAACTTCAAAGAGACGCAGCTCGCGCACGTCGTTCCTGGCGATCGCGCTGAAGTGCACGTTGACATGTACGGAAAAACCTTTCCCGGCCATGTGGACTCCATTGCCGGCGCCACCGGCTCGCGCCTCAGCCTGCTGCCTCCGGAAAACGCCACGGGAAATTACGTCAAAGTGGTCGAGCGCATTCCCGTGAAAATCGACCTCGATCCTATCCCCGGCAATAAATACGTTCTCCGGCCGGGCATGAACGTCGAAGCCACCATCATCACCAAATAAACGGCGCCCCATGGCCACTCTCAGCGTCACTCAAGATCGCCCGCGAACGGACGTCAACCCATGGCTCATCGCCGCCACGGTGATGCTGGCGACGTTCATGGAAGTGCTCGACACCAGCGTCGCCAATGTCGCGCTCCCGCATATCGCCGGAAGTCTCAGCGCGGGCGTGGACGAAAGCACTTGGGTGCTCACCTCCTATCTCGTCTCCAACGCCATCGTTCTGCCTCTGACCGGCTGGCTCTCCAATGTTTTCGGGCGCAAGCAGTTCTACATGGCCTGCGTCGCGATTTTCACCATTAGCTCATTCCTGTGCGGACTCGCTCCCAGCCTTGGCGCGCTCGTTTTCTTCCGCGTCATTCAAGGCGCCGGTGGAGGCGGCTTGCAGCCCATTTCGCAGGCTATTCTCGTGGACAGTTTCCCGCGCGAAAAACAGGGCATGGCCATGGCCATTTATGGCATGGGCGTGGTCGTCGCTCCCACGATAGGTCCCACTCTCGGCGGCTGGATTACCGACAATTTCACCTGGCGCTGGATTTTTTTCATCAACATCCCCATAGGTATCCTCTCGATTTTGTTGACGACCCTGCTCATCACCAATCCGCCCTACGCCATTAAGAAGCGTCTGCGCATCGACTTCATCGGCATCGGCCTCTTGAGCGTCGGCGTCGGTTTTTTGCAGATTGTTTTGGACAAAGGTCAGCGTGACGACTGGTTTGGCTCGAACTTCATCGTCTGGGCCACGGTCATTGCGCTTATCGGCATCGTCGGCGTGATTGTCTGGGAACTGAAGCAGAAAGATCCCATCATCGATTTGCATCTGCTAAAGGAGCGTAATTTCGCCGTAGCTGTCTTCACCATGTACATTCTCGGCTTCGTCCTGTATGGCACCACCGTCTTGCTTCCCATATTGCTGCAGACGCTGCTCGGCTACACCGCCATGCAGAGCGGACTCGTTCTGCTGCCCGGCGGCGCTTTGATGATGGTGGCGATGCCATTCGTGGGCTGGGCGCTCGGCAAATTCGAAGCTAGATGGCTTGTCGTCATCGGCCTCACTATAACTGCGTCCGGACTCTTCATGATGGGCTCACATTTTGACTTGCAGATGGGCGAAAAAACTCCTGTGCTGGTTTGGATCGTCTCGCGTTTCGGCGTCGCATTTCTTTTTGTGCCCATCAATGTCATCGCCTTCTATTATGTCTTGCCGCAAAAAATCAATGACGCCACCGGCCTCATCAATCTCGCCCGCAACATCGGCGGCAGCATGGGCATTTCCTTTGTCACCACGCTGCTCGACCGCGGCGCTCAGTCCAATCAATCCATTCTCGCCGCGCACATCACCGGGACGAATTATCAATATCAGGCCGCCATTCAGGCCATGGTCCAGCACTTTATGCAGGCTGGCGAAAGCGCCGCGGCCGCTCTGCAACTCGCGCAGCGCACGTTCTACGCAACTCTGCAGGGCCAGGCCATGATGTTGTCATTCCTCCGCGACTTCCGCATCATGGGATGGATCTCCCTGGGCATGATTCCGTTCATGTTCATTCTCAAGCGCGCCAGACCCGGCAGACGCCGCGCCACGCCCATTCACTAAGGCCATTTCGCGTTGTTTTTTTTGCCTTTCGTACACGCAGGGCTTGCCCCGCCCGTCGCAACCGTGGCACAGGCTTTAGCCTCTGCTCCTTGCTTTGCGGGTGCCCCATCCTGAGCGTCTTTCGCGAAGGGTGGGTTTTGAGGTTACGTCGCCGCCGCTCTTTGCTTGCGTTGCCTTTGCACTTTGTAGCGCAGAACTTCGCGTTTTTTTTTCGAAGCTCTGCGGCTTTTTCCCGCCCGTCGCATATACTCTTCTCGCTCTTCTGCGGAGAACTTCGGCTCATGCCAGTTGGCGCCTCAAATTCCGAACGCTTCATGTCCCAGGCCATCGCCCTCGCCCTGGAAAACGTCCGCTCCGGCAAAGGCGGCCCGTTCGCCGCTCTCGTCGTCAAGGAAGGAAAAATCCTCGGCCAGGGCGCGAACCTCGTCACTTTGATGAACGACCCCACCGCTCACGCCGAAATCCTCGCCATTCGCGCCGCCTGCAAAAAAATCGCCTCCTTCGAACTCACCGGCTGCGAAATCTACTCCACCTGCGAACCATGTCCGATGTGTTTAGGCGCAATCTATTGGGCGCATCTCTCAAAAATTCATTTCGCCGCGAATTCCGCGGACGCGGCCGCTGCCGGCTTTGACGATTCGCTGATTTACGCGGAAGTGAAAAAGCCCGCCGCCGCCCGTAAAATCCCCACGGCGCAACTCCTGCGCCAGGACGCCTTGCATGTTTTTCGCGCCTGGGAGCAAAAGCCCGGCAAAATCACCTACTGATTGCGCTGCGCCCTGCTTCAGGCGCATGATTCATTTCTTTCCGGAGCGCCTATGAACATCAAACTCGCACACAACGATTACGGCGAATCGCGCATTCGCCTCCTCCGCGTCATGCATCGCGGCGCCCTCCACGAAGTCAAAGACCTCACCGTTTCCGCGCGTTTCGAAGGCGCCTTCGACGCCGCCCACTCCGCCGGCGACAATCGCGCCATTCTTCCCGCCGACACTATCAAAAATACCGTTTACGTCCTCGCCCGACAGTATCCCGCCGAAGCCATCGAGGAATTCGCGTTTCATCTTTCCGAGCATTTCTTAACTTACAATCCTCAAGTCTCCCGCGTCGCTCTGCAAATCAGCGAACGGCCCTGGTCCCGCGTCACCATCGGCGACAAAGGCCACAACTCCGCATTCATCGCCGGCGCCAATGAAAAACGCACCGCTCGCATCCACGCCACACGCGAAAAAACTGTCCTCGAATCGGGAATCGAGGATTTGCTTCTACTAAAAACTTCCGGCGCATCCTTCGAGAATTTTCTCCGCGATCCCTACACCACTTTGGAATCGCGCTCGCAAATCATTTTTTCCGCCGCGCTCGACGCCATCTGGAGCTACGAATTTCCCGAGCCGGAGATGCCCTTCTCCACCATGTGGCACGGCGTCCGCAAAACTCTCGTCGAAACTTTCGCCGCTCACGAAAGCAAATCGCCGCAGCACGCGCTCTACGCCCTGGGCCACGCCGTCCTCGACAATTTCGAAGCGATCGCCGAAATCCGCCTCTCCCTGTCGGAAAATTCTTGCGAGCCTGTGAACCTCAAACCATTTGGCATGGACAATGACAACGAAGTATTCGCCCCAGCCGGCGAGCCCCGCGCCGCCGTCTCCGCCACCCTCCGCCGCAATGCCGGCGCGGTCTGATGCCTGACCCTTTGCCGCGCCATTCGCCTTCGTAGGGGCAGGGCTTGCCCGGCCCGCGCGATTCGCGAGTCGCGACTCTGTTACCGAGGCCACGTTGCGTCGTTGCGCTCCTGCTTTGCCTGCCTTCGTAGAGCCGCGGCGAGGCGTTGTTTGCTGCGCTCGTCGCTCGCAGCGCGAACGCGCCGCTTTGTGCTCTTGTAGCGCAGAACTTCTTCACCCCGACCCTGTCAGTCGGGGCATTGCGAAGATCTGCGGGCTTTTCGCTTCAGCCACGAGCGCATTCGCTTTTTTTGAAGTGCGGCGGCTCGACGCCGCTTTGCCACTCAACGCAACCCTGCTAACCACGTCGCCTCGCTCGCGAACAACTGACCATCTTGTCTCCGTCGAGGCGCGATTTTCTGTTGCGCGTATCGCCCGGCAATCGTATGCTAGCGAGTTCCCGCCCTCTTTCGTGAAAATGAGCGAAAAAATTCTCATCGTAGACGACGAACCGGCAATTCGCCTCGGCCTTCAAACGCTCCTCGAACGCCAGGGCTACGAAGTGCGCACCGCCGCAGACGGCCTTTCCGCTCTGCGCGAATGCGCTTCCTTCCCGCCCGACTTAATCCTTCTCGACGTGATGATGCCCGGCCGCGACGGCTTTGAAATCTGCCGCGAACTGAAATCTACCGCCGAAACTCGCCTCATTCCCGTCGTTATGATTACCGGCCTCTCGGAAAAGAGCGACCGCATTCGCGGCATCGAAGCCGGCGCCGACGATTTCCTTAACAAGCCCATCGACATCAGCGAGCTCAACGCCCGCGTTCACTCCCTGCTGCGCCTGAAGAGTTTCACCGACGAACTGGAAAACGCCGAATCCGTCCTCTTCACTCTCGCGCTGAGCATCGAATCGCGCGACCCTTACACTCACGGCCATTGCACGCGCCTGGCGGAATTTTCCGCGCGCCTCGGCGAGCG
>DASYYQ010000020.1:0-32732 GCA_035933545.1 Candidatus Acidiferrales bacterium
GGCGGAATCACGAGCCGAGCGAACTGAACCGACCACACAGCGAGCACGAGCCCCAGCCCGCCGCCCAGCCCGGCAAGCAGAGTGCTCTCGCACAGGAACAGCCGCAATAAACGCAGCCGATTCGCGCCCAATGCCACACGAATGGCCACTTCCCTCGACCGGCCCGCGCTTCGCGCCACCAGGAGATTGGCGACATCTGCGCACGCAATGAGCAAAACGAACCCCGCCGCTCCGAACAGCATCAGCATCGGAAAGCGAGTGTTACCGGTGAGCTGGGTATGCAGAGAAGAAATCTCGATGGGATTGGCGCCTTGGCTGCGCTGATACTTATACATGGCGGGGTCTTCTCGTTGCTCAATTACCTCGAGCTCGGATTGTGCTTGCCCTATCGTGAAATCGGATCTCAGTCGGGCGATCTGATTGGCCATGAAGGCGTTGCCGCCGAACATCTCTTCATCAAGATTTGTGGGTAGAGGGAGCCAGATACGGGTTTTCGATGGAAAATTGAATCCTTCTGGCAAAATTCCAATCACGGTGAAGGGCTTGCCGTTTAGTTCGATCGTTTTGCCGACTATGTCGGGGGCCGCGTTGTAATGCTCCCTCCAAAAACTGGCGCTCAAAATCGCAACCGAGGGCTGAGTGGATTCTTCCTTGGCGGCAAAGGTTCGGCCGCGGATTGGCTGGACGCCGAGCAAATAAAAGAAATTTTCCGAGACTTCCGCTGCTCGAACGCGGGCAGCTTGAGTTTCACCCGCCAGGTTGACTTCGCCATCTTCGTAGTCTGAAATGTCTTCGAGTGTTTTTGTTCCCTTCGCCCAGTCCGCCCATTCGAAGTGCAGTGCGGGCTTGAGTACAGGTCGCCGCGCGTAGTAGCCCTCGATAGCGACAATGCGGCTGGAATTCTTGAAGGGGAGCGGACGCAAAATTACGGCGTCGACGACACTGAAAATCGCAGTATTGGCACCGATGCCGAGGGCGAGGGTGAGTACAGCGACGGCGGTGAAGCAGGGGGATTTGCGGAGCATGCGCAGGGCGAAGCGGGTGTCTTGGCAGAGATGGTCGAACCAGAGCCAGCGGCCGGATTCGTAGAAGCGCTCCTGCGCTTTGGTGACGTTGCCGAAGGCGCGATGGGCGGCGGCGCGGGCCTGTTCGTAACTGAGTCCTTCATTTTGGAGGCGCTCCGTCTCGAGCTTCAAATGGGCTTCGATTTCGGCGCTGAAATCGTCGAGTTTGCGTTTGCGGCGGAACATCGTCAGCTCTTCGCTACTTCGGCGCCCAGAATTCGACCGATGGCCCTGGCCAGCCGCTTCCATTTCGTGGTTTCTTTGACGAGTTGCTTGCGGCCGACCGCGGTCAGAGAATAGAAACGAGCCTTGCGATTATTGGAAGACGTTCCCCATTTGGCGGAGATCCAGGCGCGCTGTTCGAGGCGCTGCAGCGCAGGATAAAGAGCGCCGTGCTCGACGAGCAGTTCCTGTTCGGATGTTTGCTGGATAGCGCGAGCAATCCCCTGTCCATGCTGAGGGCCAAAAATAAGCGTGCGGAGGATGAGGAGATCGAGCGTGCCCTGGAGCAGTTCGAGGCGGTCTTTTTCTTGCTGCCTCGGTGGATGGGTAGACATTTCACCTGAACGTTAAACCTTTACAGGTAAAGTGTCAACCCAAAAGAAGAGCTGGTGATGGCGCAACGCGACTAGTGAATTTTCTGAAAACGCTGTAGCTGCGGATAAGGGAAACGGGCCCGGCGAGTGAATGATGATTACTCACTGCGGGCCCGGTTCGTTGCTACTTGCGAACTGCCGGTTAGGCGGTTTTGGTGTTGGCGATTTTCAGTTCGTTCTTTACGGAAAAGACGCCGGGGACGGCGTTGGCGCGCATGTAGACAACGCGACTATCCGTCTGGTTATCGACGTAACCTACGAGCGTGACGTGCCCGTTATCCACGATGATGTGGATGGAAGGATTCACGCCTTCGGCGTAACGGTAGAGGCCTGAATAACCAAAGATCGAACGATATTCGGCGCGGCGAATGCGATTGTCCATGGACGACAGTGGCAACACTTGAATGTTGTCATTTACCTTGGTGACGCCTTCGATATGCTTCACCGAAGCGACCGCACCGCTCTTCGTGACTGGGTTGACCACTTGACCGTTCAAGGTCACTTCCGTGCCGTTCACTGAATAACTCAAATTGTCGAACACGCCGTACCACGGCAGCATGGCCAGCTCGTGATGTACTTGCTTGTTCAGCCACGCTTCGTAATTTGGACTGGTCGAGGTAATCGCAGAGGTGTGCTTCGCCGCTGGTAGCGCTGCGTTACCGCGAGTCGTTCCCATTCCTAACATTCCAAGTGCCAGCGCAACAACGCCAGCCCATTTTTTCCAACTGTTTGCACTCCTCATAAAAGGCTCCTTTTGGCTCTCCCCAGGGGGAGCAGCGACAAAATGTCTCTTTTTCTCTCTATCAATTAGATGCGGAAGAAGGGCTCCTGGAAGCCTGTATAAGCGCTTTATTAACTGTGGTTTAGCCGCTACGCGGAAGCGCCGCATGCTTCTCGAAATGGCGCTAAATATGGACAGGCAAACCGAGATCCCACAACTCTAGCTGGCCGCTTTTCCGGCTTTCCAGTTGGGGGGCATGAGGGTGGTGCTCAAATCGAGGCCGGAGAGATCCACGCCGTGCAAATCTGTTTCGCGCAGAATCGTGGTAGTGACATCGGCACCGCGCAAATCGGCGCCGCGCAGTTTGGCGTAGCGAAAATTGGTGACGCGCAAGATGGCGCCGCGCAAGATGGCATCGGTGAAGTCCGCGCGAAGGCATTCCGCGCCACCGAGTTGCACGTTGGTCAAATCGGCGCCGGCCAGAACTGTTTCCGTTAAATCCGCGCGACGCAAATCAGCGCCCTTCATTTTTGCGCCGCTTAAATCAGCGCCCCCCAATTTGGCTTCGCCGAGGTCGGCCTTTTTCAGATTGGCGCCGCGCAGCAACGCGTAAGCAAGATTGGCTCCGTGCAGGTTGGCGCGGGAAAGATTGGCGGCGGAAAGATCAGCGCGCTTGCCGCTGGCCTCGCCGCGCACGAACTTCGCATGCGCGTCTAAAATTTCGGCAAGCTTTTTGGCGTCCATTCCCATGTGTTCAACGCGGCTCGAAGCCGCCGTTTCCTTTCGCGCCGAAGCGCAGGTACATTGTGAACCTAGCCGTGAAATACGGCGTTTTTCAGAATGATTTTAAATGATTTTACCCGATATTGGCGCGCTTGTGCGAGCGCATTGTATGATAACCTGAAATTCAGATTGGCTATGGACGTCTTGCGCGGAATCCGCTCTTGCAGTTCTCCCCTTTTGCATAAGGAAAAAATTTGGCGGAAGCACCTTCCTGAGTTCTGCGGATTGTTCTGCGCGCTGCTGCTATTCGCGGCGCTTCCGCTGCGCACGCTGGCGCAGGATGATTCGGAACAGCCGCGCGGACAGGAGATCGTCGCGAATCTTTGCTCAGGGCGCGTGGTGATTGGCGTGGCGAAGGACGGCATCGTTGTGGCAACGCTCGAAAACCCGATTGAGCCGGAGACGCGGCCGCCGATGATAGTCCAGGTTTCTGAAGGCCGCGTTGCGATTCTGCTGGGCGCAGCGGACTGGTGGCTGCCCGACGAAAATCGCGAGCTCGCCAGCATCTACGCTGAGCTTCCGAACCTGCCGTCCACGCAGGGCAGGCAATCGCCGCGTCTGCAACAGAGCGCGAGCGAGGGAGCCGGTTCAGAAGCGACGGGGATCGAGCAAATCGCCAATCGCTTGCGCGAGCGGCTCAGCTTCGTCGCGAATTACATTCACGGGAGCCTGGATCTTGACGATGGCGAGCCGCTGCTGCAAATGGTTTTGGTGGATTACGCGCCCGATTACGGGCCGGAAGTTTGGCTGGTGAAATATTCGGTGGATCAGGAACCGGAGCAGGGCGATTACTGGCAGACGCGCGTTCTGCAGCCTCACTACACGCAACTGTGGCCCCCGGAAAAAGGGCAGCCGCGCGGCTTGATTGAAGTGAGTTACCCGTCCGAGCCAACGCTGGCAAACTTGATCAGCGGCGGCGACGCGGGTGTGGCGCAAGCGATTTCCGCCACACCTGGGATGCAGCAGGTTTCCGAGGCGATTCTCGACGGCAAAATCGAGAAAGAGTCTGCGGCGGATGTGGCGGAGTTTTTGCGGACGTGCCTCCATGCGGCGACCGTTGCGAAAGCGCGCATGGTGGAGGCGGAGCTCAATCCCAAGCGCGGCGTAGGATGGTTCGTGCGGCCGCCAGCGGAAATACGAACCGCCGGAAGCGAACAGGTGCGGCCGCCCGGCGCGCCAAGCCTGCGCGGGCCCGCAGGCAAACCTCCCGGGCCAGGCGATCGTTAAAATTTCCCAAGTGATTTGCTTCCGCGGAATTACTTCTTTGCGGCGATTTCCGCTTTGAGGCGGGCGCTTTTTTCCGAGACGCCAGCGTCGAGTTCTTTTTTGTATTCGGCAAGTTTGCGCGCGATGCCCTGGTCTGAAAGTCCCAGGATCTGCGCGGCGCAAATTCCCGCGTTCATTGCGCCCGCTTTGCCGATGGCCATTGTGGCCACGGGAATGCCGCCCGGCATTTGCACGATGGCAAGGAGCGAATCCATTCCGTTGAGCGCGGTGCTGGCGATGGGAATGCCGATTACCGGCAATGTGGTTAGCGCGGCGACAACTCCGGCTAAGTGCGCGGCGCCGCCAGCGCCTACAATGACGGCCTGCAAGCCGCGCTTGGCCGCAGTTTCAGCGTATTGCG
The DNA here is from genome assembly GCA_035933545.1 of Candidatus Acidiferrales bacterium. GTDB lineage: Bacteria > Acidobacteriota > Terriglobia > Acidiferrales > UBA7541 > DAHUXN01. The sequence goes on from DASYYQ010000020.1 coordinate 4,792, forward strand.
CGGCGCGTGCCGGAGAGCGGTGCGCTGACACTACCTCCACTTCATATCCGATGCCAAATTTGTCGAGCATGCGGCAGGCTTCGGCCATTGTCGGATAATCCGAATCGGAGCCCATGATTACGCCCACTCGCGCTGAATTAGTGTTCGCCATTCGCCTCTCTTTGTCCTTTCGCGATTTGGTTTTGCGCAGCTGGGACTTCAAATTTGCTGGCAGCTTCTACTCCTTCTACTTTGCCGCCGCGGTACCCAGCTCGCCTCCGATGTCCTTGCGATAATGCATTCCCTCAAACGAAATGCTCTGCGCGGCCTGGTAGACTAGCGCGCGTGCCTCCGGCATGCTTGCCGCCGATGCTGCGACAACTAATGTTCTGCCACTACTATTGTAGTATTTATTACCTTCCCGCCGTGTTGCGCCATGAAACAAAGCCAGGCCTGAGTCTGTGCTAATCGACGTGATTCCTATTATTTCCTTTCCTGTCTGAGGCTTACCTGGATAACCTGCGGCCGCGAGGACCACGCATGCGCTTGCAGCAGGTGCCCAATTCATGCGGAAGTCGCCGAGATTCCCTGCGAGCGCTGCCTCGGCAGCAGCAGCTAAATCGAAATCCATACGCATGACAAGCGCTTCAGTTTCGGGGTCCCCGAGGCGGCAATTGAATTCGAGAACCTTGGGGCCATCAGCTGTAAGCATTAGTCCGAAATACAAGAAACCAATGTACTTATTTGATTCCGCGGAGATCGCCGCGAGCGTTGGGCGGACAATTTCATCCTGAATGTCTTTCTCCCAGTTGGATGAAAGCAGATCCGCGCTGGAAATTGCGCCCATTCCGCCGGTATTTGGACCAGTGTCACCATCAAATGCGCGTTTGTAGTCGCGAGCAGGCGCAAGAGGCGCGAAGTTTTCGCCATCCGTGAGCACAATATAGGAAATCTCGCGACCGATGAGACCTGCTTCAATAATCACGCGCTTGCCGGCGTCGCCGAACTCATTCTTCTCCATTAGCCGCTCGATAAAGGAGGTGGCTTCATCCGGCGAGGAAGTGACCAGGACGCCTTTGCCGGCGCAAAGGCCATCAGCCTTCACGACGACCGGCCAGTCGACCTCGCAGAGCGAAGTGTAGGCGTCCACGGCGTTGTCAAAGATTCCGTAGGCATTCGCAGTTGGAATGCCATGCCGCGTCATGAATTCCTTTGCGAAAATCTTGCTGCCCTCGAGCTGCGCTGCCGCTCGCGAGGGGCCCAGAAGCAGCAGGCCGCGCTTCTCAAATTCGTCTGCGATGCCCAGCACCAGAGGCTGTTCGGGCCCAACAATCGTGAGGTCCGGCTTAAGGCGCTGCGCCAATTCTGCAAGCTTCGGAACGTCGCCGAGAAGTTCTCCGGAGTCAATGCATTCGGCGAGCTCTGCGATGCCCGGATTGCCGGGAACGCACCAAATGTGTTCAACACGCGGACTCTGACGGAGCTTCCAAACGAGAGCATGCTCGCGCGCGCCGCCGCCGATGACCATCACTTTCACGACGAATGTGGCACGATAAAGCGGCTGCGCGCCGCTGTCAACACAGAGTTTCTCTTCCAACTCGACTGTGAGGTGCCTAATGGACCAGTTTGAGTCTTCAGCGCTGGCTTCCTGTGTGACGATCAAGAAAGTTCAAACTGACCCGCCATCGTAGAGCGACGTGAGGCATAATGCAGGTCGTGAACCTGCATTGGGACTACATCGCGATCCTCATACTTCTTGCGATAGTGATTCCGTGGCGCAGCACGACGCGGGTTCAAAGCCTGCTGGAGTCTGCGGAATTCACCTCAGCGCAACGGATGGCGCTTTATCTTTCGACCATGGCGTTTCAGTGGGCGCTTGCCGGCATAATTTTGTGGCGCAGCACAGCGCGAGGGCTGAGCAGGTCTCAACTCGGACTCGATATTCCTAACGTGCAGCGCGCTATCGTCGTGACGGTGGTGTTGTCAGTGGCGCTCGTGCTTAACCAAATCTTTGGAATCAGGCGTCTGGCGAGTATTCCACCTGGAAGGCGCGGAATGATAGGGCGGCTCGCGGAAAAACTGCTGCCGCGGAGCCGGCGCGAGGCGCTTGTGGGCGTTGGTCTGGTCGTGACGGTCGCTATTTGCGAGGAGTTGATTTACCGCGGATTCGTCGAAGGGATTTTTCAGCAGGCGCTGAGGTCGGTGATCGCCGGCGCGGTGGTTTCAGCGCTGTTTTTCGCCATTGCGCACCTATATCAGGGGCGGCGCGGGCTGCTTATGACGTTTACAGTGGGATTGATATTTTCGGCCGCGCGCGTTTGGACAGGAAGCCTGGTGCCATCGATTATTGTTCATTTTGCGGCTGACTTCTCGGCGGGGGCTGCTGCTTCGCGGGTGCTTTTGGACGGAGCGCGAGGAAGCTCTTCTGAGGCCGGCGATAGGGCCGAATCGTGAGTGGTTCAGCGAATTCTATGACGCCGCAGGCTATTCGTCAGATTCTCGAGTCTTACCGTTCGCCATTGCCGATCGGAATCGAGGCCAATGTGCAGAAGTATATGGATTTGATGAAGTTGTGGGGGCGAAAAATGTCCCTTACTTCGGTGCGTGAACCTGAGGAAATCGTTAGATTGCACTTCGGGGAGAGCATTTTTGCGCTTTCCGTCGCGAAATTTGAGGAAAGTCGGCTCGCCGACGTCGGCACAGGTGCTGGTTTCCCAGGATTGGCGCTTAAATTGGTTGTCCCGGAGCTGCAAGTTACGCTAATCGAGCCAAACAAGAAGAAATGCGCATTTTTGCACGAGGTAGTTCGCGCGCTTGGCCTGCGCGACGTAACGATATTGCCATCAACGTACGAGGCGTCAGGAATGACGAAGAATTCGCTGACAATTATCACCTGCCGGGCGCTGGGAGTCGACAAACGGGTCCTATCTTGGAGCAGAGATGTCCTGAATCCGAGCGGAATGCTTGTTCTATGGGTTGGACATGATGATTCTGAGAAAATCAGAGGTACAGATGGTTGGAGTTGGAGCGACGCGGCGCTGATTCCGGGGACCAAGGGGCGGTATATTCTAGTTGGGAGGCCGATCAAGTCGTGAAAATGTTCCACGTGGAACAAAATCGCCGATTCGTCTGAGAAATAGCCGTTAGCCGCGAGATGACGCGTCTTCAAAGCTACAATCCATGTATCATGGTGAAAAATGTTCCACGTGGAACATTTTTCGATTCCCGTAGACAAAAAATGTTGAAATTACCTTGCGTATAAGATTTTCCTCTGTTACATTCCCCGAAAATTGACACGGGGGAACTTTGGGGCGAATCATCGCGATTGCCAATCAGAAGGGCGGCGTCGGAAAAACGACTACAGCCATAAACCTTGGCGCCTCCCTCGCCGCACAAGAGAAAAAAACCCTCATCATTGATTCCGACCCGCAAGCAAACACGACCGGTGGCTTGGGCTTCGCGAAAGACCCGTCGCGCAGGACGCTGTACAACGCAGTTATCTTGGAAGAGCCTCCCGAGCGCGTCATCGTTCCGACACAGGTGGCGAGCCTGGATCTGTTACCATCCGACAAGAACCTAGTTGGCGCGGCGGTCGAGCTCGTAGAAATGGAAAATCGCGAATACCGGCTCAAGGGCTTCGCGGAGAGGGTTCGCGCAAACTACGAATTTGTGCTCATCGATTGCCCGCCGGCGCTCGACTTGCTGACACTGAACGCACTGGCGGCGGCGGACTCGGTTCTGATACCCATACAATGCGAATATTACGCGATGGAAGGCGTAGCGGAGCTGCTCGACACGCTGATGCGTTTGCGTCGAACGATAAATCCGGCGCTGGCGATTGAAGGAATCCTGCTCACGATGTTCGACGAACGAACTACGCTGTCGCGCCAAGTATCAGCAGATCTGCGGAGCTTTTTCGGGACGCAGGTATTTGCGACGGTGATTCCGCGGAATGTACGTTTGGCGGAAGCACCGAGCTACGGAAAGCCGATAATATTCTACGACATTAGTAGTAAAGGCGCGGAGAGCTACATCCAGCTAGCTAAGGAGGTTATCGAAAATGACCAGAAACGCGTTGGGGAAGGGACTGAGCGCACTGATACGCGAGCCCGAAGCTCTTCCGCCTAGCGGATCGGCGGCACCGAGCCGTACGCCCGCTTCGCCGAGCGGCGCTGCGGCTGTCGCACCCGCACGCGCGCCGGAAGAGCTAGGCCAGAGCGTGCCAAATGGCGTGCTGGAAATAGACATTGACCTGATCAGCCCGAGCCCGTTCCAGCCGCGCACACGTTTCTCTCCAGAGGCGCTCGAAGAGCTGGCGCAATCGATCCGTCAGACTGGAATCATTCAGCCAATTGTGGTTCGCCGCAATGGCGCGCGTTACGAGCTTCTGGCCGGAGAACGGCGTTGGCGCGCCGCGCAGCTTGCTTCTCTGCATCGCGTTCCAGCGGTTGTTCAAGACGTATCTGATGAAAAGGCCATTGAGATAACGCTGGTGGAAAATCTTCAGCGCGAGGATTTGAATCCCATCGAGCAGGCGACTGCATTTGACCGGCTGATTCAGGAGTTTCATCTGACGCAAGAGGAAGCCGCGCTGCGCACGGGAAAAGACCGCGTAACGGTCAGCAACGCGGTGCGGCTGTTGCGGCTCGACAAGCCAATTCGTCAAATGGTGGAGGAAGGGCGGCTGAACGCGGGGCACGCGCGGGCGCTGCTGGCCATCGAGGATGAGGCATTGCGGCTGGAAACTGCGAAACGCGCGGCGCGCGGCAGCCTGACGGTGCGTCAAATCGAGCGCTTCGCCTCAAAAACTCGCCGCCGCGCAAAGGCGCAGCAGGAAGAACCTCCTGCAATTGACGCAAACACGCGGGCGGCCATTGATGAGCTGCAGCGAGTGCTGGGGACGCGTGTGACGATACATGCGCAGGCGCATGGACGGCCCGGTCAGCTTATTGTCGAATACTACACCGAAGCAGATCTCGACCGGCTCTATCGCATAATTGTTGAGAGATAATTCCGGCTTAGACTTCGATTTTCAGGAGGCATTGGCATGGCTTCCCGGTGGCTAGGCGGAAAATCCGGACGCTCGTCCGAGTGGTCCGGCTTCATTGACAGCAAAGTTTGCTTCGAAGGAAAAATCACTGTTTCCGGCATGTTCCGCATTGACGGCGAAGTGAAGGGCAACATTATCGCCGAGAGCGGGCTGCTGCTAGGCGAAAACGCGAAAGTGGAAGGGCAGATTGACGCGCACGACGTCACCATCGCAGGGCGCTTCGACGGGCAGATTTTCGCGAAGGACCGCGTGGAGATTCAGCCCAAGGGCATCGTCAGCGGAGAAGTTCACACGCCGTGCTTGATTATTCAGCCGGGCGGGATTCTCGACGGGCAATGCCACATGCTTTCGGCGGCCGCGGGCGAAGGCGAGCAGTCCATCACGATTCCCATTCGCTCGACGGTACAAGTCTAGCGCGATTTGGAAAACGAATTAGCGGGAGTTACCGCGGACTAGTTCTTCTTAGTTTTTTGCTGCGGGATTTCGTTGCGTTTGCGTGAGGAAGGAAAAAAATTCGTTGGCGTAGACCTTGTTTCCGATGTAATCCGCGGAAGTTAAATCTTTCGGGACGATGCAAGCAATCCACAGCTGGTCGTGGTTTTTCCAATTGTCGAAGGTCCAGCACATCCCAGGCTTGCCGGCGATTTCCACGTCTCTTTGCGCTTCGAACAGATAGCCGCGTCTCTGCATCATGTCCGCCTGCACTTTGCCGTAGACCTCGTATTTGAATGGATAGGTTTTTGTGAAGTGCACCGGCTGAAACTCCGCGACCGGCGCCCTGTCCCAAGAGAGGCGCGTCATGCGCTCGACAGACATTACTTCGCCGTGGCTTACCGCGTACCATTCGAAGGGCACGTCCACTTTCCATGCGCGATAATCTACGGTGCGGCCGTGCGCGATGTGCCAGCCCGCGGAAACGACTTCGGGCAGGAAAATGGCAGCCAAGAGCAAAGCCGCGGCGGCAGAAATCTTGAATTTGGTCACGGTTCGCATTCGCGCGTCTATTTTACTTCAGGCGGGCGCGGCGGAACAAAACTGACGCATGGCGCGTGTCGGATTTGTACATGGCACAGCGTATAATCGCGGATCAGATTGTAAGGGTGAGATGCAGAAGTCAGGAGGGAAGCACCTTTGGCGGAGCCGGTGCGATTGACAACCGCAGCCAAGGCCGCTGGTTGAGCGGCGAAGTTGAGTCCAGGTCTATTGGACTCGGTGCTGCGCCGCTTACCACGGCCGAATGATCCGAATCTGCTCGTTGGCTTCGAAACCAGCGACGACGCAGGGGTGTATCAAATCTCCGAGGAGCTGGCGCTGGTGCAGACGGTGGATTTCCTGACGCCGATTGCCGACGACCCATTCACGTTTGGGCAAATCGCGGCGGCGAATTCGCTGAGCGACATTTACGCGATGGGCGGCAAGGCGGTGTCCGCGCTTTCGATTGTGGGCTTTCCGCCGAACGGCGACGCGGCGGTGCTGGAACAAATTCTGCGCGGCGGGCTGTCAAAAATGGAGGAGGCGCGCTGCACGGTGCTCGGCGGGCATTCTGTGCGCGATGACGATTTGAAGTTCGGCTACGCAGTAACCGGAGTGATTGACCCAACGAAAATATGGCGAAACGTCGGCGCGCGGGCTGGCGACGCGCTGCTGCTCACCAAGCCCATCGGCACGGGCGTGATTGCTACGGCGCTGAAGGCGGGAAAGGCTCCTCAAGCATCGGTGGAGGCGGCGATTGCTTCGATGACGCAGCTGAATCGCGCTGCGGCGGAAACGCTGCAGGAATTTCAGGACGGTGCGCGGGGCGGGAGCAAAGGCGGCGCCGCGATTCACGCGGTCACTGACGTGACCGGCTTTGGCCTGCTCGGGCACGCGCGCGAAATGGCCGTGGGCAGCGAAGTTTCGTTGCGCATCGAACACAGACGTATGCCGCTGCTGCGCGGCGCTCTGGAAGCGGCTCGCGGCGGATTTTTGGCTGGCGGACTGAGGAGCAATCGCGAATTCGTCGAGCCTTGCGTCGAATTCGCCCCGGGCGTGCCGGACGAAATTCGCGCGCTGCTGTTCGACCCGCAAACCTCCGGCGGCTTACTCGTGGCCGTCGCGAAGGAGCATGCAACTAGCGTTCGCGCCACGCTCGAACAGCATCACATTGCCGCCGCGCAAATCGGGGAATTCACCGCAAAGCGCTCGCCATTGATTTTCATTGAATGAATTGCGATGGCGCTGATTCCTGAACTCGAAGGCATTCGCGAACAAACGGACGCCAACGGTAAACGCCTGCAAGAGATCTGTGCCGGCCTGTCGGAAGCTCAACTTTCGTGGCGTCCCGGGCCGGCGAAATGGTCCATCGCGGAAAATCTGTTGCATCTCGCTCGCACGACGCAGATTTTCTTGCCAATCCTCGATGCCGCAATCGAAAAAGCGCGCGGTCAAGGGCGTTTTAGCAATGGTCCTTTTCGCCTGGGATTAATGGGGAAAATTTATATTTGGTATTCGGAGCCGCCGCCGCGCATTCGGCTGTCCGCGCCAAAGCCCATTCGCCCCGTGCTTGAAGGAGCGGCCGCGGGCGCCCTGGATCAATTTCTCGAATCGCAGGAACAAATGAAGAAGCGGCTGGAAAGCGCGAACGGAATTGACATTGTGGGCACGCGGATCACCTCGCCGTTTGCCAGCTTTATAAGAATGAGCTTGTTCGCTCTGTTTTCCGTAGGCGCGGCGCATGAACGGCGGCACATCTGGCAAATATCCAATATCCGCTCGCATTTGCCGTCGTGATTGCGGTTGCGGCGGAATTGTCCTTGACGTGGGATAGGGCGAGGCAGAGTATATAGGGCAGTAAAGTAGCAAGGCGCCGGTGGCGAGCTTAGGGTCGCTGAACGATTTTGGCGCGGGGACGGTTGCTTTCCTGCCTCGAAGCCGTACGCAAACCGTCCTGGGAGGTTGTCCGATGCGACGCTCTTTCGTTTTGAGTTTTTCCCTTCTGAGTTTGGCAGCTTTCCCATTCATGACGATGCCGCGAGCGGCGCGGGCCTCGGATCTGAGCTACGCGCGCATCGTGCGGCTGAGCGTGGTGAGCGGAGACGTTCAAGTATCGCGGCCAAGCCATCCCGGATGGGAGCCCGCGGCTGAAAACATGCCTATGATGCAAGGCATGACGCTGGGGACGAATGATGGTTATGCGGAGGTGCAGTTTGAGGACGGCACTACTGCGTGGATCGCGCCAAACACGTTAGTGCAATTCACCGAGCTGGCGCTGGCCGACGGCGGGCGCGTCACCAAACTGACGCTGGGCCAGGGGACGATGAGCGTTTTGACGGTGCTGCGGCGCGGCGACTTGTTTTCGCTGGCGACTGCCGAGGAAACGATTACGACGCCGAAAAATTCGCTGTTCCGCATCGACGCGTTTCATGACGGCGCGTCGGTGAGCGTGCTGGGAGGAGAAGTTGAGGTCGCTTCGGCGGGAGAAACAAGGCTGGTGCCGAGAGGCAAGACGTTTGCGTATCGCTCGAAATTGAAGAATGAGGCGCTCAAGGATGTGGCGTTGCAGACGAATCCGAAGGCAGACGAATGGGATCGCTGGGTAGTTACGCGCGCGCGGCAGACGGAAACAGAGGCGGCGCAGTCGGCGTCCTACGTGAACGCACCGTTCAGCTATGGCATGGCGGATTTGTCGCAGTACGGCTCATGGAGTTATTTCGCGGGGTATGGATATGGCTGGCAGCCGATAGGCATGGGAAATTGCTGGATGCCGTTCGCAAATGGTCAGTGGGATTACTATTCGGGATTCGGCTGGACATGGGTGAGCAGCGAGCCGTGGGGCTGGATGCCGTATCACTTCGGCAGCTGGAATTATTTGCCGTCAAATGGCTGGACATGGTTTCCGACGAGCTTCGATTTCTGGGATCCGGCACCAGTGAATTGGTATGCGGCAGGAAATCAGGTGGGATGGTGGCCGGCCTCAGCTTCATCGTTTTCGGATGCTTCTTTTTCGGACCCGTCAGGGCTGATGTTCGACCAGATTGCCAGTGGATGCCCGGGAATGGGCGGGATGCCGATGGGGGCATTCGGCGCGGGCAGCACGGTGATGGCCATGGCGGTGCAACCGACAAAAGGCGGCAGCGGCGCGCCGCCCCGCGGGAAGCTTCCGACACCTCCGCGTTTGCTATTGACGACCAAGCGGCTGGGAGGAGGCGGGGAGGTTCGGCTGTTTGCGTCCGGGGCGCAAGGGAAAAGAGCGGCGTTTGCTGCGGGTGAGCCGCTGGAAAACGGCAAAGAGACCACAATGCTGGAGTCCAGATTTGCTGTTGGCCGCGGCGCGGCAGCAGCCAGGCCAACCAAAATGTTCGCGCCCACAGTGGGGAGTGTTGTGCAGCTTCGCGCCTCTTTGGCTGCGAGGAGCGCGAGCATGCCTGCGCATGCGAGCCTGCCGGCAATGAGGATGAATTCGCAGATGCCGGCAATTCCAATGCGGGAGAATCTGCGGGCGGTAAATGCGATGCCCATGCCGTCATCTATGCCGCGCAGGCCAGCACCGATGTATTTCCCGCGGGAGAACGCGGGTTCGTATCAGGGCGAGCGAGGCGGAGAGAGTCCTTCACGAGGGTTCAGCGGCGGCGCTCCTGCGATGTCGGCGCCAGTTCGAGCGGCAATGCCTTCCGCACCAAGCGGAGCGGCGCACGTGAGCGCGGGAGGCGGCAGGCCGCACTAAAATTGTGGGTCTCATATTTTCCTCTGACCCAATTAGTGCCCGACGACTCGTACGCGTTAAGCCGCAGCTTACGCTGAAAATGTGCATGATTCTCAAGGACTGGCAGCATTCCGCCTTGCCATCCATCTGAACTCATCGTCGAGCGAACGCGCCGGCTGGCAGCGCTGCCGCGAAGGCCAGCGTTTCTTCGCGCCGGCTTGCCCACTGAATCAGCCGCAAAGAAATAAAAGCGCCGGACCGAAAGGAGACTCACGGCCCGGCGCAAGTTGCAGCCAAATTTTTACGAAACTATTGCCGCTGAAAAGCCAGTCGCTTACGCATGCAGAATCCCAGAGCCAGCAACCCGGTCACAAAAAGCGCCAGCGTTCCCGGTTCAGGCGTGGTCGCTGTGAGCGAGCCCAACGTGACATTGCCGCCGCAATCCAGCGGCGAACCCGGGGCCGCCGCGCTGCATGGCGAAGTGAATACTAGAAACTCATCACTCGCATTCAGCCCAATCGTGCTTGAGAACACTTGCGCACTCGTAGATCCATCGTTGCCCACAAGCTGGCCATCTACCAGGTGGCCGCTCAACATAACGCTTCCCGCGAATGGGTTGGAACCATAGCCGAAAATCGCATAGGCTTCACCCGGCTGCACGCTGCCAAAACTCAGGGTCATCGACGTGGCGCCCAACTTGAGCAAGCTGCTCACGTCCAAACCGATCACGAAGTCCGCAGTCGCGCCATCCCAGCCAATCTCATGCTCGCTCTCACCGGCCAGTCCCAACCCGAATTCAACGCTCGAATCGTTCTTTTGATAGAGCGCGCTGGGATTGCAGCCGGAAAGGGTCTCCGTGCTGGACGGCGAGGCCGCCGAACACTGATATCCGTAAGCGGTTATCGTTGCCCCGTTGGACATGTAGCTCTGCGACGTGCCCAGGGTCATATCCGGCCCGCCAAATGCGAAGCTGAAGTTCGTGCTACCGGCAAAGGCAGGAACCGTCGCAAACATCGTTAGAAAAAGTGCGCAGAATGCGTTTCTCATGTTCATCTGGCTCCTCAAATCTCCTACCAGCAGTATTCGAGCATTTCCGCAGCCAAACCATGTACATTCCAGATTTAAAGGGCTTACAGTACTTTTCCCGATTCGGAGCGGAGGTATGTGCAATTTATTTCATCCAAAAGGCACCCAGGGAAGTGACCTGAATTCATGAACCTGGAATGTCAGCTTGCTTCTCCTCTTGGATCTTAAGCGTGTGCCTTCGTAAACAAAAAGACCGAGTCAAAAGCGGACCCGGCCCTTCTGTTCACTAGTTTTAGGAGATACACTCTGAAAAACTACGTCAAACGTGTCGCGTACCTCCGAACCACGCATCCCAACCCCAAGAGACCGGTGCCAAGGAGCATCAAAGTTCCTGGCTCAGGCGTCGGCCCCGGCATTGCGCCTAGCAGCACGTCGTTGTGATTATGCGCTGCGCCGTTGTTGAGCGCAGAAATATCGATGAATGGGTTCGTGGCGAGATTCACCGATACCGTGGTGGTCACTGCCCAGTTCGGGTTGTTCGAGCCGTTTCCAACTACGGTCTCAAGCGGGGTCGCTCCGGGCATTCCCGCTACATTTGAATCGTACAGCCGGAAGCCCTCACCGGTTTGCACACTTTGAATCTGGAAAGTCAGGCTTGTGATGCCCGCGTTTGCCAGTGCGCTGAAATCGAGCTGAAGAAAGGTGTTCGACTCGATTTCGTCGTCGCCGTGCGGCCCGCCCATCACTCCTAGTCCAGATTCACCCATTCCGCTTTTCTTTTCCACCAGGGTTACTCCTGAAGTCGTGCATGACGCCAACGTGTTGTCTGCGCAGAGGTAGCCCGTGGCTGTGACTGTGTGAGAATCATATACGTACGTGGCCGTGTCTCCGCTAATCGTGGTCGGTGCTCCGAGACTCACACTCGCGGTTGTTGCAAAGACTGGAGCTGCCCCAAACAGCGACATTCCCAGTACCCATAAAACGAATTTGGCTTTCATTACGGTGGCCTCCTTCAAATTCCACTTATGCTTTTAACCTAGGGCAGCGGGGCAGGGGTCCCTTGGCCGTTTGTGCAAGCTGCGACGAACTCACACAGCGGTTATTCGGGCACGTTCGGTACCAAACTCATCGTGACACGCCTAAGGTAACACTAAGAATATAAATGCCTTAGAATATACCCGAGGCCTCTTTGGGCAATGCTGTACACATCCCATTTCACCTTCTTCACCCCCGATTTCCGACCCGTTCCTCCTCGGCGTTAGGCGATCTGACGACCCATTGTATGCGACGAGCCTCGCGCCCAGCGGCATCGTGGCCAAAATCGAAGGAGTTCTATACGTGCTAAAGCCCTATCCTAATGGAACATAAGGTCCCAGCCGTCAAGCCAGTGCAGTGCCATATATCTGCGAACTTTTGCACTTTCCCTGTAAGCCATTTCAGCAATAATATTGTAAGTTGCTGACAGATAATCTTCTACAGAGCCAGGTTGTCGTACCCAGTTTGGAAGTTCACGTGCTCGGTACGTCTGTGTGATGTGGCTGTTCGCGCCGCTTCGCAAATTAGAAGGTTTGGGAGGACCTAGATGCGTTTCAAATTTGCTGTGCTTTTGGCAGGTGCTTTTTTGTTTCTCACAGTGCCAGCCTTTGCTGGGCCCATTAGCTTCTGCGCCAGCGGATCATACGGGCCTACCGATGTTGGTACGAGCGTGATGTCCGGCGGGCTCACCGCCACGGGCTGGATGGGCACGAGTACGACCACGCAGAACACACCGACGGATCTGTCGTGCAAGGACGAAGGGGCGGCTGAATTCGGCCTCGGGATTTTCGCGGACCCGACACACGACGGCGAAATTGGTGTTGGAGATTTTGTCCAGGTGGCCGGACTTACCGGAGCTACTATCACGGTGATCGAGAGTGTTCAGAGCGGTGAAGGCTTTGAGCTTTTCGGATCCGACACCAACGGCGTTCTCGGCACTGATTTGCTTGGATCAGGCAGTGGCTGCGGGACGTGCACCGCGACCTTCAACATGGGCTCCAACACGTATCTCGATTTAACCGCGAGCAAGGGAAACGTTCTGCTCGACAACGTCGCCACCCCGGAACCCAGCACGTACCTGCTGATGGGAACTGGGCTTTTGATGCTGGGCTTCTTGATGCGGCGCAAATTGGCTTCCGCCTCCGTTTAATCAAGCAAGGCGCGACAGCGATCGGCGCAGGCGTCACGTTTTACGAGTAATGAGCGAACGGGGAAGGACTTGCCCTCAGTCCTTTCCCGCTTTTGCTTTTTACCGTTCTTTCCATGCTAGCGATTCTTCTTGCCGAGTCTATCCGTCTGGCGTGACTTCCACGGGAATTGCAGCACTTTGTCGGAATACCATTCACTGGAGTATCATTCCTGCATAACCCACCACACTATTAAAGTCGCCGTTCACTTCCGCTGAAGTTGCGTAGGCTATGAGTTCCGCCTTGGTCGCCTGCAAATCGCGCATGGCGATGAGCATAGCAACCGCCGCAGCGTATCCGCACATGGAGATGCTTTCGCGGCGAACCGCGTCGTAGAGGCGGCGCGCGTTGATAGCGAGGACCGCGTCGATTGCCTGGCGGTCCTTTACGCGCGTGATGGCGTCGCTTTCATAATGATTCATGTCCGAGCTGGTGAGCAGCATGATTTCTTCGCCATGCGCGCGAATGATTTGGGCGATAGCGTGGCCGAGGGCTTCGAGCGCGTCGAAGCGATCGGTGCCGAGCACAATGGGCACGAACGAGAAATCGGGAACGAGCCGCTGCAGAAATGGCAATTGCACTTCGAGCGAGTGCTCGGAGGCGTGAGCTACGGCGTCTTCGCGAAGGAGCGGAAAAGCGTTTTTGATTTGCGCGGCGAGCGCGTCGTCGATGCGGGCTTCGCCGAGCGGCGTTTGCCAAAAGCCCTCCGAGAGAATGGCCAGGCGCTCACCTTGTGGATAGTGGCGCGGGCCCAACAAAATGAAGCGCGAAGGCAGTTTCAAGCGGGCGTAAACCGCGGCCGCTACACGGCCGGAATAAACGTATCCGGCGTGCGGAACAATACAAGCGCGGGCGCGAATTGGGTGCTGCTGCGAGGGAGTCAATTCATCGATTTGGCGCTGCAATTGAAGAGAATCGGCGGGATAAAAACGGCCAGCGACGGCAGGGAGGCGAATCATAGAAAGTTCCGCCAGGGAACGGCAGCAGCGCGGCTCAGAAGGCCTTGGAAGCTTTGCCTTTGATGGATTGGGCCACGGTCGAGCCCGCTGGGTATGAGATGGTGACATTATCTCCGGGCTGGTAGCCGCCGCGGTCGATCAGGCTTTGCAATTTTTTTGCGAGCGCCGGTGAAAACGTAAATGTGCGAACGATGTAAGAGTTTTTGTTATCGCGGACGATGATGGAAACGGTGTTCATGCGGACGACTTGGCCCTTGAATGTTTCCATCTTGGGCTTGGTGGGCTTCGGGGCTTTAACTTTCACGGTGATGGTTTTGCCGGTAGTGACTTGGGCGCAGGCAGGAGGCGCGAGCGCTCCGGAAAATGCGAAGCCAGCGAGCAGAAAAGCTGCAAATGCGACGTGTTTAGGCTTCATTGTCGAGTGAGATCTTCAGCGACTTCAGAAATTTAATATCCTGCGGAGTGATTTCGACTTTTGCGTTCTCCACCTGCTCGTCGAGCACTTCCTCATCGACGCGAATGTGCAACGATTCGAGGAAGCGGCGGTCCTGCGTGGTCATGCGCTCGTCCGACGATGGACGCTGCGCCAGGCCGATGGTGGCGTCAAGTTTCAGCACAATATCGTAGCCGGCAGCGCGAACATTGCTGATGGCCTCGGCGATCCTTTCCGAATCCGCCACCGAATCGTTAATGGCGTGTCCCAGTTCGCGAAGCAAAGCTTTGAGATGATCATCGAGACGCAAGGTCGGCCTCCTAGTTCCCTGCTATTAATTCTAGGTCGCTGGAGTGCAAGATACAAGAGGATGTGCGCTGAGCGCAACTGCCGCGTGAACGTAAAGAGTTGTACTAGAATGGAGTTCGATGGGCGCGCACGGTAGTTCACACTGGATTGTTGCCGCGTGGCGGGCGGGCAGGACGACGTTGCGCGTCTTTTGGAAGCTCGGGCGGCAGCTTTTCCATGAGGCAATCGGCGCGCTTTTCGGGCTTTTTGCGATTTATGGAGGCGTGGCGTGGTGGAAGCAATCGCGCGAGCCGGGAGGGCAGTGGATAGCGGGGATGGCGCTGGGCTACGCGGTGCTGATGGCGTTCTTTTCGGTTTTGTCATTTCGCAGCGCGCGACGCGTTCGTTAGTGGGATGCAGCATACGCAGACGCGTACTGTAGAAGATGAATTGTTGATGCGGCGATGAGCAAAAACTCCACGAAAATCGAGAACGGAAAAGCAACAGATAAGGCACCAGGCGCTTTAGCAATAGACACGGTGGCAGACGCCGAAGCGTTGCGCGGGTCCGACGCGGAGCGCGATATTGGATTTCCGGGAAGTTTTCCTTTCACGCGCGGGATTTATCCGACGATGTACCGTGGGCGTTTGTGGACGATGCGGCAGTATGCGGGCTTTGGCAGCGCCGTGGAATCGAACGAGCGCTATCGCTATCTGCTTTCGCGGGGACAAACGGGGCTCTCGGTAGCGTTCGACCTGCCCACGCAAATCGGGATGGACTCAGACCACGAGCTGGCGCTCGGCGAAGTGGGCAAAGTGGGCGTGGCCATCGATTCGCTGGAAGATATGGAAACGCTGTTCGATGGAATTCCGCTGGATCGCGTTTCCACTTCGATGACCATTAATTCGACGGCGGCGATTTTGCTGGCGTTATATGTGGCCGTGGCAAAAAAACAGAATGCGAACTTGCGGCGGCTTTCGGGGACGGTGCAGAACGACATTCTGAAGGAATACATCGCGCGCGGAACGTACATTTATCCGATCCGGCCGGCGATGCGCATCGTGACGGATATTTTCGGGTGGTGCCGCGCGGAGATTCCCAACTGGAACGCGATTTCGATTTCCGGATATCACATTCGCGAGGCAGGCTCGACGGCGGTGCAGGAAGTGGCGTTCACGCTGGCGAATGCGATTGCCTACCTGGAAGCGGCTGTGGCGGCAGGGCTGAAAGTGGACGAGATTGCGCCGCAACTTTCGTTTTTCTTCAATTCGCACAATGGGCTGCTGGATGAGGTCGCGAAGTTTCGAGCGGCGCGGCGGTTGTGGGCGCGAATCGTGCGCGAGCGTTTTCAGGGGGAGGATGAGCGGTCCATGCTGCTGCGATTTCACGCGCAAACGGGAGGCTCGACGCTCACCGCGCAGCAGCCGGAGAATAATTTAGCGCGTGTGGCGTTGCAGGCGCTGGCCGCGGTGCTGGGCGGGTGCCAATCATTGCACACAAACAGCCTGGACGAAGCGCTGGCGCTGCCCACAGAAGAATCGGCGCTGCTGGCACTGCGGACGCAGCAAATCATCGCGGCGGAAACAGGCGTGACCAACACCGTCGATCCGGCTGGAGGCTCGTACGCAATCGAGTATTTGACGAATGAAATTGAACGCGGAGCGGCGGATTACATTGCGAAGATTGATTCGCTGGGCGGAATGCTGCGGGCCATCGAAACAGGATTCGTGCAGGCGGAGGTGCAGCAGGCGGCGTACGAATATCAGCAAGCCGTGGAACGCGGCGATGTGGTGGTGGTTGGCGTGAACCGTTTCAAGGAAGATGAAGGGAAGCCGATACCGACGCTGCGAATTGACCCGGAAGTCGAACGGTCGCAAATCGCACGCCTAAAGACGCTGCGAGCACGGCGCGATGGGACCAAAGCAAAGTCCGCACTGGAAGAAGTAGAGCGAAGGGCGCGGTCGTGCGAAAATTTGATGCCTGCGATTCTTGGCGCGGTCGAAGCTTACGCAACGGTGGGAGAAATTTCCGACACGCTGCGCCGCGCATTTGGCGAATATCAGGAATCCGTGGTCATCTAAGACATTCCCAGTGCCCATCCATTCCAAAATCATTCTGGCTTCGTCATCGCCGCGGCGCGCGGAAATTCTGCGCAATGCAGGCTTCGAATTCAGCGTTATGTCTGCGGAGATTGATGAATCCTGGCTAGCCGGCGAAGGTGCCGCGACTTATGTTGAACGT
Organism: Candidatus Acidiferrales bacterium; assembly: GCA_035933545.1. Lineage (GTDB taxonomy): Bacteria > Acidobacteriota > Terriglobia > Acidiferrales > UBA7541 > DAHUXN01. Next base: position 21,671 of record DASYYQ010000020.1, read on the forward strand.
CTCGCCGAAGCGAAGGCGCAAGCAGTAGCAAGCCAGTTGAGAACAAAATCGCCGAATCTTGATAGCGTTATCGTCGGCGCAGACACGACTGTGGCGATTGAAGGAGAAATTCTGGGCAAGCCGGAATCAGAGGAACATGCCGGAAGGATGCTGCGGCGGTTGAGCGGCAGGTGGCATGAAGTGCTTACCGGATTGGCAGTCGTGGCGATGCGTCAGCCGAATGAACAGCAGCGGGTTGCTGTGGAAAAGACGCGCGTCGAATTTGCGATGTTGTCAGAGCGCGAGATTGAGGATTACATCAAGACCAGAGAGCCTTTTGACAAAGCGGGCGCGTATGCGATTCAGGGGCGCGGAGGGAAATTCATTCCACGCATCGAGGGTTGTTACTTCAATGTGATGGGGCTGCCGCTGGCGCGGCTTTACGCAATGCTAAAGGAGATTGAATCCGGTACCCATGTAGAAGCGTTGTTCCACCGCAAAGTTGCGCGACGCAAATTTCCCTGAAGCCGTCAGGCCAATTACTTCTTTGGTTCTACAGGCGGAGGCGTCGTAGTCGTTGATGCCGATGGCGTAGGCGCGGGTTCGTCACGCATGCCTTGCTTGAACTCTTTGATGCCGGTTCCTATTCCACGCATCATTTCAGGAATCTTCTTGCCACCAAACAAAACCAGCACAACCAAAACGACAATGGCGATATCCATGGGCGAATCCAAAATCGCCACGAGGTTTACCGCGTGCTGTCCCATATATAGCCACATAATTTCGCCGCCTTTCCGACTTTGGGCGTAATTATACGCTACCGCCGCCCTGTCGGATATGAAATCTCTTACAGTATAACACGCTCATCGCCTGCGCGCCGCGTCAACTGGATTCTGTCCATGTATTCGAGAAGAGGTATGGCGTGTTTGCGGCTAATTCCGGCGAGTTCCTTGAAGGCGGCAATCGGCAGGCGATCGCCGTGGGCGCGTTTATACGCGGCGAGAAGCGCGCGGAGTTTTTCGAGGGCTGCTTTGTGGAAAATGAGCTCTTCGGTCACTTTGACGAGGATTTTTTCGCGGATCAGCAATTGCAGCAATTTTCTGGCGCGCTGGAGGTCAACGGGCGCGCGTTTCAGCGCTTCATCCACTGCGGGGGCCGAGAGGCCGGCGCGCTCGAATTCGCGGGCGATTTGCTCTTTGGCTTTGAGTTCCTCGGGCGATAGCGCGATCTCGCGCCTGGCGCGTTGCACCGTATCGCCCACGATGGCAATTTTCCCGAGGCGCACAAGTTCATCGACAGCCGCGCGGAAAACCTCTGGATGAACGCGCGGGGCGACGCGGCCGCGCAGATCCTGTTTTGCCATTCCAGTAATGAGCGGATTTTTCGCGTGAAAATGTTCAATTTCCTTTTCGATGCGGCCCGTCAAAGTTTGCATGGCCTGCGAGGAAACGGCGAGCCATGGCTGCTCGGAGACAACCTCGATGGATTTGGCACACTCGGGCGTGCGCGCGATTTGGCGCACTTCGGCGTCGAGGCAGCCGGTGCGCGCGACGATCCGCGGGAGATCCACGCCGCGCGGGTCTTCGGCGACCAGTGCCGTCAGAATTTGCTCGCGAGTTCCATGTTCCAAAGTTGCGAGAAATTCCATTGCGGACGGGCTATGTTTCTTGTGCCGCGGAGCAAGGGCATCGAGAATGACGCCACCGCCGACGGTGATTACCGGCGAAAACTGGCGAATGATGAAGCGATCGCCGGGAAGCGCGACGATTGGGGCGTCGAGATGGAACTGCGCGAGAGCGGAGGACTTCGGAGCCAGATGGTCCTGATCGAGCAAGGTCATCATTGCGACGCGCTCGGCCGCGCCGCAGTGAAAATGGACGCGCGAGCGCGATTTCAATGGACGCGCGGAAGCCAAAAGCGACACACGAGCGTCCAGGCGGCTGGTCGGACGAAGAACGCCTTTGGTGGCGAGCACCATGCCGCGCTCGATTTCGGCGACGTTGATGTCCGCAAGATTCACAGCCGTGCGTTGGCCGGCGATTGCCTGTTGCACGGCGCGGCCTCCGGAATGCAGACCACGAATGCGCGAGCGCTTTCCGGCGGGAAGAAGCTCGACCTCCTGCTCGGGTCGCAGCGTTCCTGAAATCAGAGTGCCGGTGGCGACCGTGCCAAATCCTTGCATCGAAAAAGCGCGATCGATGGGAAGGCGCGCGTAGCGCGAAGCGTCGCGTTGGGGAGCGGAAGCTGCCAGGCGCAGCATTTCGCGTTTCAAATCGCCGAGGCCCGCGCCGGTGCGAGCGCTTACGGCGACAACCGGAGCGCTTTCAAGGAACGAAGCGCGCACGAACTCCTCGATTTCGAGTTTTACGAGGCCGAGCACTTCCGCATCCACCAAATCGCTTTTGGTGATGGCGATAATGCCGCGCTGAACTCCGAGGAGGCGGCAAATCTCGAAGTGCTCGCGCGTTTGCGGCTTAATGGATTCATCCGCGGCGACGACGAGCAGGACCATGTCGATTCCGCCCGCGCCGGCCAGCATATTGCGAACGAACTTTTCGTGGCCGGGAACGTCGACGAAGCCAATTTGCACGCCGTCCATCTCGAGGAAAGCGTAGCCGAGGTCAATGGTGATGCCGCGGCGCTTTTCCTCTTCGAGGCGGTCAGGATGCGTGCCGGTGAGCGCCTCGACGAGCGCCGACTTGCCGTGGTCAATGTGGCCGGCAGTGCCGATGATGGCGTGTTTAGACATGCGGTTTCCGAGCCGTAGCGAACGAACGATGCAAGAACAGAATCGATGCTAGCCGAGTCTTTCCATGATGGTCAAACGGCGGGCACTGGGATAAGGCGCTGGGAAGATTCGCAAGACACGGCCAGCGAATTATCGTCAGTAAAAATATTCAGTGCTTGTGCGGCGTGTAGAGGTCACGCGAAAGCATCAATTTCAAAGTGACGGGATCCGAGGCGCTGGTCACGCCAAAGCCGATGCCCGCCTCGATATCCGCGAACTTGGTTTCATGATCGAAGACTCCCCAGACTTCGTGCGTTTCTTCGCTGGTTGGCCGGAAATTGTCCAGCGGGCCGACATCGGAGTATTCCTCGACGGCCACGGCCCATTTGGGATTGAGATTGTAAGCGATACGCGCGCATGGCGCGAAGTCGAGGTTTTTGAAGCCGCCCACGTAGGAGTTGTCCAGAATGGGATTGACGATGATGTCCCAGGGATGCAAATGCAAGCCAATAATGGGGCGTATTTCGGAGGTGAAGCGGCGCGGATCCCAGTGTTTGGCGTTATAACTGAACTCGAAATTGGCAGCGTAAAAGAAAGTGCGGTCCGCAGCATGCGGCGAGGTGAACAAGATGCGCAGCTTGCCGCCGTTGATGCTGGGGCCGCGGTCTTTGGAAATGCTGTAGAGCGGCAAGTAGAGACCAGCTTCGAGCCAGTCGGTTACGCCATAGGCCCATTCGGTGACGCCGTTGAAGGATTTGTCCGGGATAAGGCCGCCGGGAAATGCGGGCGTCTTCTGGCCGTCGGGAGTGAAATTATTGTGCCACGTGAGATTGAGCACGCCCGGCGCGGCAATGGAGCCGTCGTAAACCTGGATCTCGTCGGTCTGAGCGAAAAGTGCGGGAGCCAAGGCCACAGCGATGATTATTATTATGAAGGCGCGCGAGAGAATTTTTCGAAGCCAAACCAGACAGTATGGCAAAAGCATGCGGTAGAAATGCTCCTCGGCGAATGTTGTGAGGCAAAGCAATCCTAAGCTAAGAGGGTGTCGATGACAAAGGCGTTTGAGACCAAAAAACGATCGTGGCGCCGCGGGCGGCAAGATCTAGCAGGGACCGCTGGGGGGAACCGGCTGGCCGGCTTCCTGCGTCGGCTGGGTCTGAGGATTGGGCAACGCATAAGGAGCAAAGCCTGCGAGGTTCGCGGAACATTCCGAGAGCACCTGCTGGATGGGAGGAACGGTAGGCGGCAGAGACGGAATAGATTGATCTGGCTTGGCGAAGTTAAACGCAGTGGTCATATCGCCGACTGTGGCGCGCCGCCATGAGCTAAGATTTGGAACTTCGGCGCCGAAACGGGTCTCGAGAAAACGCAGCACGGAAGTGTGATCGAACGTGTCAGAGGCAACAAACCCACCTCGACTGAACGGCGAAATTATGAGCATCGGTACGCGAAAGCCGAGTCCGATGGGACCAGCGATAGGGGGATTTCCGATGACGGTTGGATTCGGCACGGCTGGCGCCGTCACATACTCATCCGGCGTGCCGGGCGGGGCGGTTAGTGGCGGGACATGGTCAAAGAAGCCGCCATTTTCGTCATAGGTGGCAAACAGCGCGGTTTTAGCCCACTGCGCCGGATTTGCAGTCAGCGCTGAGATAATCGCCGAGAGTACGGCTTCGCCGAAAAGCGAGGGAGCGGGCGGGTGTTCGGAATCAACCAATGAGGTAATAATCCAGGAGACCTGCGGCAAATTTCCGCCGAGCGCATCGGCGACAAAATCAACCGGGAACTGCGGAACGAAGGCTTTCTGATAAAGTGACGACGCGGGATCTTGAAAATTCTTGAAGTACGAGAGCACGTTATCTGAAAAAATGCCGCTGAGGATGTTCTGATCTGGCGAAGCGTAGACCTTCCACGAGATGCCGCGCTGTTCAAGCTGCTCCGGCATGGTGGTATAGGTCAAGCGGCCAAACAATGCGGAACGGTTCAGCGTCATGGTTTGAAGAATTGGTCCTCCATTCTGGCCTGCTGGATCGAGGGAAGCTGCCATGGTGTACAGGCGGTTAGGGTCTGTTGGTCCAATCACCGAGCAAAAATAGTTGTCACAGAGGGTGAAAGCGTCCGCCACAGCATAATAAAACGGCAGGTCTGCGCGCGTGTAGTAACCCATGGTCAAGACCGCGTCATCGGCATTGATAGGAAGGCGCGAAGTAACGAAGCCGTTCATTGCGCCGTTGTTCCAGCTCTGATGCTGCGGCACCCAGTCGTGAGTGATGTCGTGGGTGCAGGCGGCGTTTGTCTTGGTTGTGTCCAAATGGAATGGCAACAGCGCGCCAATGGGCGAATCTACCGTGTTCGCCGGATCGGGCTGTTGGAAGGCCATGCTGGATTCCGAGAAGCCGCGGACTCCGCGGTAGCTTCCGAAATAGTGGTCGAACGAGCGATTTTCCTGAATAACAATGATCACATGATCGATGTCGGTAAGCTTGGCGCAACTCGCAGGATGGGGCCCTGGGGCCGCGCGGCCATGAATTCCACAGCCGTCCAGCAATAGGCCGCCAATTCCAGCAGCGGCGGCGGAAGCGCCCATTTTCAAAATTTGGCGGCGAGTAAGGATGTTGTGGGCCACGAAGGTATCGGCTTTTGTTTTCGGCGGGGAATTCCAGTGTAGCGTTCTGGGCGATAATCAGTCAAATGCGGCCGAAGGCGTGGCGTGCGTCACCACGGAATTAGCCACTGCGAAATCGCGTTTGTGGGCGCACGAAACGGGGCTGATTGACGCACCTGATGGGCCACGTTATTCTTGTAATTCAAGGCTTCGAAGGGCTACAGGTCACATATAGAAATGTTTGAAAACCTCACTGACAAACTGCAGCGTGCATTCAAAAACCTTCGCGGGCAGGGCAAGCTAACCGAAGAGCATCTGGACGCCGGCCTGGCGCAGATTCGCGAGGCGCTGCTGGACGCAGACGTCAACCTGGGCGTAGTGGATGAAATCATCGCGCACATTCGCGAGAAGGCGCTTGGCTCTGAAGTCTTGCTGCAACTTTCACCGGACCAGCAGGTGGTGAAGATCGTTCGCGACGAGCTTGCGGAACTTTTGGGCAAAGAAGTGCGCATGCAATTCGCGTCGCGGCCGCCGTCAGTGTGGCTCATCGTTGGGCTGCAAGGCTCGGGCAAAACCACAACCACTGGAAAACTTGGCAAATGGCTGGGCGAGCACGGGCACCGGCCGATCGTTGTTTCGACGGACGTTTACCGTCCGGCGGCGCGCGAGCAACTGGCGCAGGTAGCCAGGGCAACGCAGACGCCGAATTGGCCGGGAAAAGAGAACGACAAGCCGCTGGAGTTGGTTCGGGGCGCGATGCGCGAGGCGAAACTTTCGGCTTACGACGTAGTGCTCGTGGATACGGCGGGCCGTTTGCACATTGACGATGAATTGATGAACGAATTGTCCGCGCTGAAAAAGGAGCTTTCGCCCGCGGAAATTCTGTTTGTTGCGGATGCGATGATTGGGCAGGACGCGGTGCGCTCGGCGGGAGAATTTCACAAGCGGCTTGGTGTCACCGGCGTGGTGCTGACGAAACTCGATGGCGACGCGCGCGGCGGCGCGGCGCTTTCCATTCGCAAAGTTACCGGCGCGCCCGTGAAATTCGCGGGCATCGGCGAAAAATACGACGCGCTCGAGCAATTCCATCCCGACCGCATCATTTCGCGCATTCTGGGCATGGGCGATGTGCTGACGCTCATCGAAAAAGCGGAAAAGAGCATTGACGAAAAGCAGGCGCGCGAGCTGCAGCGCAAACTCACGCACGATGAGTTTTCGCTCGAGGATTTTCGCGACCAACTGAAGCAGATTCGCAAAATGGGTTCGATCGAGCAGTTGGTGGGCATGCTTCCAAAGATCGGGCCGTTCGCGAAATTGCCGAAAAATACGGAACTCGATGAGAGCCGGCTGAAAGTGGCTGAGGCGGTGATCAATTCGATGACCGCCGCGGAGCGCGGCGACCATCACTTAATCGACGGCAAGCGCCGCAAGCGCATCGCACGCGGCAGCGGCACCAGCGTGCAGGAAGTGAACGAAGTGCTCAAGCAGTATGTCGAGATGCGGCGTATGATCAAAATGTACGGGAACACCATGCGCGGTAAAATGCGCGGCCTCGGCAAACTGCGCTCCAATCTGACCCAATAGCCAACAAATCTCTATTTGTCGACCAAATTGCGCCCGGGAGGCCTTCCCGGGTGTTATCCACTTCATATACGGCCTCAGCGCGTTTCGTTGACCCCTGTTTTTGGCGTGTGCTAAGTTACCGAACGAGCTGTTCCCGCCGAAGGGAAGAGGCATTTCATTCGGTTTAGCGTGGCGCGACGCGAGGGGACCGCGCTGGAAATTGCAGTCCGCGCCAACCCTGAAGGGGATGCTGCGCGTCAAAGCACGTGGGCAAGGGGCCGAGAGAAGCGCATGGCATTGAATAAAGCCAAAGTCATGGAGTCAGCGCTGAAGTCGCTGAACCAGGGCAAAGTGGCGCAAGCCATTCAAGAATATCAAACCATTCTGCGAAGCGATCCGAAGGATCAGGTCGTGCTGATGACCGTCGGCGACCTGTTCGTGCGGCAATCGAATATGGCGCAGGCGGTGGAATATTTCGAGCGGCTGGCGCAGCTCTATCTCAGCGACGGCTTCAACAGCAAAGCGATTGCCATTTACAAGAAAATCTCCAAGCTCGCCCCCAATGAAACGCAGCCGCTCGAAAAACTGGCCAATCTCTACGTGCAGCAGGGAATTCTGAGCGAAGCGCGGCCTATCTTTTTGCAGCTTGCCGAAGCGCACTTGAAAGCAAACCACACCGCAAAGGCGGTGGAAGTTTTGCGGCGGCTGCTCGAAGTGGAACCGGATAATCCGCGCGTGCAGCGCCGGCTGGCGGAACTCTACATGGCCATGGGCCAGAAAAAGGAAGCGGCGCAGACTTATGTGCATTTTGCGCGTTACCTTCACGAGCATGGAGACATGGCGGAAGCGCAGAAAATGGCGGATGCAGCGATCGTCGCGCAGCCGGGGGATTCGGCGGCACTGCTGCTCAAAGCGCGGATTCTGGGCGCTGCGGGTAACTCCGACGGCGCGCTCGATGCACTCGTGAAACTGCCCGAAGCCGACCGCAATTCCGAGACGCTTGGCCTGCAAATCGACCTATGCTTGAAAAGCGGGAAGAACGAGACGGCCATCGAGCTGTTGCAGGGCGCAGACCTGAAAGGTCCGGAAAAGTACGCGCTGATTTCGAAGGTAGTCAGTGCATTGATTGAAGCGCGGCAGGAGGAGCAGGCGCTTGAGCTGATTGGCGGGATTCGTGAATCGGCGATTGCCGCGGGAAATCAGGAGTTTCTGGCGAAGTTGCTGGTTAGCGCCGCGGAGCGGATACATGACCGGCTGGAGCCGCGGGAATGGCTGGTGGATTTGTACCGGCGAACTGCCGACAACAACCTCTCAGAAGCGCAGTCGCAACTGGCGGATGCGTTGATCAGCTCCGGACAATTGCAGCGCGCGGAAGCGACCCTCGCCGAGATGCTCGAGCGCGAGCCGGATAACGAATTTGCGCGCCATCGCCTGTCGCAATTGAAGAAGCAAGCGGGAGAGGTGAGCGAAACTCCGACGGTTCTGGACGAAACAGCGTTCCAACAACCCAGCCGCGGGACGCTGACTGCAGCGGGTGCAGCTTCGGAAAACGAAGCGGGACTGGATGAAGAGACCCAGCAATTTGTCTCGCAGGCGCTCACCGATGTGGACCTGTTCTCGAGCTACGGATTGTCGCAAAAGGCGGTGCAGCTGCTGGAAACGATATTGCAGCGCGTCCCGCAACATGCCCCGACAATTGAGCGCCTGCTGGACCTGACGCTGGGCACTGGAGATGACCGGCGAACCGCGGAGCTTGCGGCGCAGCTCGAGCAGATCTACACGCAACGTGGCGACGCACAAAATGCGGAGCGGTTCACTGAACTACGGCGGAGATTTCAGCGAGCTTCGGGTGCCACGGACGCGGAAATTGCGGCAGGGTCCGCTCCTCCTCCCCCAGTGGAGGCGCAAAAGCCAGCTGCGGCGCCGGAGGCAAGCCATGCCGCGCCATCAGCGGCAAACGCGCCGCCTGAATTTTCTATTCCTGCGACGGAAGGGGCAGAGACGCAGAAGACGCCGGAAGCTGCCAGCGCCGCGCCCCCGAAGGAACCAGAAATTGACCTTTCCGACGAGTGGGAAAGCCTTGCATCGCAGACCGAAGAGCAACCGTCCGCGAGTGCTTCTGCTTCCGGGCCTGCTGAGAACGTTTCGGCACCCGAAGCGGAAACGGAAATGCCGGAGTTCGATTTGGAGCTGGTCGCCCAGACGGAGTCCGGAAATAACGAAGCTTCCAGCACCGAGGGATTGCTCGATCAGCTTGTCGCAGAAGTGGAAGGTCTTGGAGCAGCGCCGGCCGAGCCGGCAATGGCCGCTCCTCCAGTCGCAGCGCAAAGTCACGCGGAGACGAAGGCGCCAATTGAAACTGCGCGCGAGACTCCGGAGGCGGTTTCAACGGCGCCGCAAGCGCACACACCTGCGAATGATAAATCGCGCAAAGCAGCGGGGGGCACGAACGACCTGAGCGAGGTATTCCAGGAATTTCGCGCCGAGCTTGGCGAAATGGGCGAGCAGGAGCACGACGAAGATTTGGAGACGCATTACAATCTGGGCATCGCCTATCGCGAAATGGGATTGCTCGACGAGGCCATCGGCGAATTCCAAAAAGTGGCGAAGGCGGTGCAGGACGGACGAAGTTTCCGCTATGCCATGCAGTGCTGCACGCTGCTAGGCCTGACGTTCACCGATAAAAGCGAACCGAAAATTGCCGCGCTGTGGTATCACCGCGCTCTGGAATTACCGGGCCTCGAACAGGAAACGGTGATTGCTTTGCGGTATGATTTAGGCGTGGCTGAAGAGCAGGCAGGCGACGTTGACGCGGCGCTCAATAGCTTCCGGCAGGTATATGCCATGAACATTGATTACCGCGACGTCTCGGAGCGCATTTCCGCGTTGCAAAAACACTGAAACCCACACTGACAAATCGGCTGCTTCGCGTGCTCCTGCTGTTGTTGTGGCTGGAAATGGGGCTGCTGATTATTCTGATTCCGTGGTCGGTGTACTGGGACGCGAATTATTTTCTGAACCGCTATCCGGTGCTGATCCCTATCCTCCTGAATCCCTACGTACGCGGGGCGATTTCCGGACTTGGAGTGATAAATGCGGTGATGGCGGTGGATTCGTTCCGCCGCAAGAATCCTGTGACCGCGCCGCCCGGATAACGCGCCACTCGCCTGATGATCCTCTGCTACGTCACCGATCGCCATCTTTTGCCTCAAAGTGCGGACAATGGTGCTCTGCGTGATGAATTGCTGCGCCATATTGAACGAGCTGCCGCTGCGGGAGCGGACTGGATACAGATTCGCGAGAAAGACTTGAATGCGCGCAAACTGGTTGCGCTTACGCGGGGCGCGGTTGCAGCAGCTAAGCATGCTGGTCTCAACGTGACGAAGGCAAAAGAAAAAAGTGGAGCGAAGGTTGGAGTGACGCGAGCCGCCGCCCATATTATCGTTAATGATCGCGTTGATGTGGCGCTGGCGGGCGGCGCAGCGGGCGTTCATCTAGGAGCAACGTCAGCGCCCGCGACAGAAGTGATTCGCTGGCTGCGCGCGGGCAATTCGCCAGCCGATTTTCTGGCCGGCGTTTCTTGCCATGAGTTGGGCGAAGCCATCGCTGCCGAGAAAGCCGGAGCAAATTACATTTTTTTTGGGCCAATTTTCGAGACGCCATCCAAGAAAGCCTTCGGGCCGCCGCAAGGAACTGCGAAGCTCGCGGAAATTTGCAGGCGCGTTCACATCCCTGTGCTGGCCATCGGCGGGATCACGGGAGGAAATGCGCCTTCCTGCGTGCGCGCGGGAGCTGCGGGAATCGCGGCAATTCGCATGTTTCAAGAAGAACGAGAAACGCAGGCGCTCGCAGCCATTGTCTCGCGGCTGCGCGGATTACCAGCGGCCGTTTAACTTAGTAGTCGCGGTCGATATTTCGTACGCCGGTGAAGAATCCGCATGAATCATGCGCTGGCGGCGTGTTAAATTGACAATCCGACTTTTAATCAAATGTTTTTAGGACCGCATGCCCAAGGAACTATTCGGAACTGACGGAATCCGCGGTATCCCCGGCGAGTATCCGCTCGATGACGCGACACTTTTTCGCGCAGGCGCGGCACTGGGCGAATACCTGGCCAAGCATCACGACGCCGCCAAATCTCTGCGCGTTCTGATTGGCATGGATACTCGCGAATCCGGGCCGCACCT
>DASYYQ010000091.1:0-38691 GCA_035933545.1 Candidatus Acidiferrales bacterium
AGAAGATGGCGGCTCGCGCGCCGCATCTGCGCCTGGGGAATGCGTCGCTGCACGCTTCGCTGATTGAGGGCGGGCAGGAGCTTTCCAGCTATCCTGCCGAGTGCCGTTTGCAGCTCGAACGCCGCATGCTGCCGGGCGAGACGGAAGCAAGCGTCGAAGCGGAGCTGCGCGAAATGCTGCGCGCTTTGGAAAACGCCGCCGCTAATACAGGCGAAAATGCTGGGCAGAAAAATGGCGCGCCGTTTCGCGCCACGCTGCACCGTGGATTAGGCTCGCGGCCGGCTTACGAAATTGCAGGAGATTCTCCACTGGTGAAACGCGCCAGTGCGGCAGTGCGTCGCGCCTGCGGCCAATGCGAATTGGCGGGCATGGCCGCGTGGACGGACACGGCGCTGCTTGCGGCCGCGGGAATTCCCGGAATTGTCTTCGGCCCGAGCGGCCGCGGCCTTCATGGCGCCGAGGAGTACGTCGAAATCGAATCGGTGCACAAGTGCACCGTCGCGCTACGCGCAATCATCCTCGATTTTTGCAGCTAATAAACTTGATCTCGCGGAATTCGCAAGCGTGCGAGCTGGCGAACGAAAAATAAGCAGACAGCGCGATATGTGCCGCTTTTGGGCGACCACCTGTCAACGAGGTGATAATTCCCGTCCTTAACACCCTCGAGAATCCATTGAGCGCCGTCCATTCCGAAGGATGTCTGCTTTTCTTCAGTCGGAAGTTTCCAGAAATTCGCATTGTTTACTTGCTCGGCCAGTTCCCTAACCTCGATGGCGGAGAGTCTTTTCGTTTGGTTTTCGATGAGCGGGCCAGGACCATATCCGCCTGCACCACCACTTACTTTGGTAATGAGGTCTGCTGTGCCATCAGGCGCAATCACTACGCGAATAGCGACCGGGTGATGAAAGGTGCGCAGCCAGAGGAATCGATAGACGACGGCTTGTTTGCCGCTCTGCGAGAGCCCCCAAAGAGAAGGCTCCTCCAAAGCTTTCAACTGATTCGAATACCAGCTTGCCCGGACCTTATCTTCGAATATTCCTTTGGGAAAATACTGCGACTGGGCAAAGGCTGGGGCCGCATTCAGCAGAAACAGGAATCCGATAATTCCGCAGCGCATGGTGCTCCTAATTTACATCTTTTCCTATGCTCATACGAGCTGGAGTACTCATGGCCGGAAGCGGGGGGCGAAATTGGTGTTCATGGCGGGCAGAGTGCACGACGGCGAAGCGCCGCTGCCGCACACGTCTGCGAACGCGCCGCCAATATCGCTCGGCGTTACGATGCCGACGAAAGGCTCGGCGTAAATCACGTAGCTGCGGCCAATCGGCAGCGGGCCGAGCGTGTAAGAGCCGTCGAATTTCACCAGTGGCGTGGCCGCACTCGGATCGCAGGACCATCCGCCGAGCGTTGCCGCGATCACCGCACCGCTGCGCGCATCCACAGCCACAACTTGTGCGCCAAAAATTCCGCTGAGGTATTCTCCCGGTGAAGTGGCGGGAAAATCTGCCAGAGCGAAGGGATTCGCGGGCAGCACGCGCCCGGTGATGTAGCCCACGTCGACCGCATCCGCAGGATCGGGATATAGCGAGCGCAGGCCGGCGCGGTCATCATCTGCAAGCGGCGCATCGGGCGAAGAAGCAGTGGGGCGATCGCCTGTAAAAGTTCCGGGCGAAGGCGCGTAGGGGAACATCATCGCGCGCCACACGCCGGAATGGTCGAGGCCGAAGACGTGGCCGAGTTCGTGGGCGAGGAGCGATTCCAAATCGTAGGCGTCCGGCGTGGATGCGAGGGCATCGGGAGTGGCGAAAGTGGCCTGGCCGTCGTTGCGAAAATAAATATCCGCGTCGATGATTTGCCCGGCGAAAACGGAGGGCGGTGCGGCGCCGAAAGTCTGGCCCGGAGCGTCTGCGACCATTATGCGCGTAAACGAAAGCACGCCGGTTGTAAACGCCCCGGATGATTGGTTGAAGCAAATCGTGTTGACGCCGTCGACTCCGCTTTGCGTGCCGTTCGCCGGATCCGGCGAACAAGCATTTTGCACCGCGGTGCGCCCGAGCGGGCCAAGCGCGCTTGGAAATGCGTTCGCATTCACGAGCGTTCCAGAGACGCCGCTCCAGATTCCGTAGGCTTGCGCGATGGTGTTTTCGATTTCGTCCAATTGCGCGGCGGTGTCTTGGAGCGCTGCGGTGACGATCACCGGCGGATTAAAGTTGGGCAGGGAGATGCTCCATTGGCGCTGCAAGGGTGGCGCGCCTGGCGCGATGTTTTGCCTCTGCGGCACAGGGCAGCCACCGGTCGAGGGCACGGTGTAGTCGCGTATATAAGCCCATGCTGGGGCGGACGATAAAGCTTGCAGCAATAGCGCGCCGACCGTGAGCCACGCGAGAACAGGCCTGATAGCGCGCGTCATTTTATGCCTCGGCGCGCTGCTTCCGCTTGCAGTACCCGCGCTTTGAATTTTTCGAGCGGCCAATTGCAGATGGCGCTTCGGGGTTGGAGATGGTCTGGGCCGGCGAATTCGGGAACGATGGCGGTATCCTGCGTGACCCGAGATTCGCCACTGCGCGCATCGCGGTGAACGCGAAACGTCCCCTCGCCCCACGCAGTAATCGAGATTTCTCCGTCGCGCGTGGGTTCGAGGAACAAAACTGCTTCTTCGCCGGGGCGAAATCGCGGCACTCCAGGGACATAACTGGTGATTCGGCCGGCGTGGCCGCCAATCATCCACACTTCGATTTTGGGGGATGCGTGGCCCTTCCAATTGTCGAGGATGCGGAACGTGGTGATAGTCCAAATTTCGCGATCGTGCCACACGGTCACATTGGAAACGGCCTCCGCGTGAACGATGGTGTGCGCGGAACCCACGAGTTGCGCCAGAGAGAGCTGTGCCAGCGTGGTGGATTGTGCCAGGGGGGCCGTCAAAAGCATCAACGCGGCTAAAAACACGAAAGAGAGCGCGTTTGCATCCAGAGTTTTGAGCATCATTTCACCTCGAGGACTCCCGTCGCCGCAGCGACATCGCCATTCGGCGTGGTGATGAAAAGCGTGCGCACTCCGGCGGTGGTTTGTGTGGAAATGGTGAGCGTCAGTTCGACCAAGTTGGGAAACAGGCTGGCCATCGACGCCGTGGAAATACCAACGTCGCCGCCCGACTGCGGCGCGCTGAACGCATAGGTAAATGTAGGATCCAGGAAATTCCCCTGCACGCACATATTTACTGTCATTGTGCCGGAGGCGGGGCGCGTGACGGCAATTGGCGAGGCTTGAATGGTGCACGTTGAGCCGTCCGGAGAAACCATTCCCACGAAGTTCACGCTGACGGGAGAAGTAGTCGCGCCTGCGGTGGTTGGCTCCGGCACGGTGACGTCGGTGGCGGCAGCGATGGGCACTGCGCTGGTCAGAGAAATGGCGTTCGACGGCGCGGGAGCGGGAAGCACAATCAGCGAAACAGGATTCGATAGTGGAGCGGGCGTGCCCGGATTTTGAATTTGCACAGCCAGCGAGCCGGCAGCGGCGACGTCGGAGGGTTGCAACGTGATGGTGCAGCGGTTCGGCGTGGCGCAATTCGTAGTGCGCGGAGAATTATTGATGAGGAGCTGCGAGGTGCCGCTGCCGGTAGTCGCGACAAAATTCAATCCTTCAACCGCGAGCAGAAAATTTTGCTGTGCGCCCGTCACGACGCTCGAAGGTAAAAGGGCTTCGATAGTTGGCCCTGATGCGACTGCTACGGTAGCTGTGGCTGCAAGCGACGGATTCGCCGTATTCGTCGCAGTGATGAGAATTGCGTTTGGCGAAGGCGCGGCGGCGGGCGCGATGTAATTTCCGGCGTTATCAATCGAGCCGCATGAAGCGCCGGAGCAACCCTGCCCCGGTACGGCACTCGACACCGACCACGTGAGGGCAGTGCTCGCTGAGCCGGTGACGGCGGCGATGAACCGGAACTGCTGCGAAGGCGCCAAGAACGCGTAAAACGGCACGAGGCTCACGCCAGGTTGTGCCGGAGCGACAATAGTGATTTGCGCGCTGGCGCTGCGCGCCGGGTCCGCTTGGCTCGTTGCCGTGAGCACCACGCTATCCGGCTGAGGCGGAATTTGCGGCGCTAAATAATCGATCATTGTCTCCGCTCCGGATGGCGCAGCGCACGGATTCGAAGTAGGCGCGCACGCTTGCCCAACGGTGGCGTTCCCGTTGGCAACGCCATTTACCGCCCAGGTGACCATCGTGTTTGCTGTCCCCATAACGGACGCCGTGAAGCTGGCACGCTGCCCTGCGGCAACGCTCGCAGAGGCGGGCGATACCGACATGGCAATCGCGGTCGTGCTGACAATGGTGACGGTTGCGGATGCGTTTTGCGTTCCCGCGACCGCGTGAATCGTCACCGGATTTGGCGAGGGCGCGCTCGAGGGCGCGGTGTACGCGGCAGTATTCGCGCTGCTCGTAACGATGAGGCCAGTTGCGGCGCTTCCCGCCGGGACACCGTTTACGTCCCATGACATTGGTGTCCCAGGCGCGATGCACAGAGAAGCAGCAAAAGTTTGCGTCGCGCCTGCGGCAACGCTCGCGGATGCAGGTGAAATCGAATTTGCCGCAGCGCACGAAATGGACACGCTGGCCGCAGCTGACTTTGATGGATCCGCTGTGCTCGTCGCGGTCACCGACACAGCCGCGGCGGGGGGAATCGCGGGTGCCGTGTACGTCGCGGAATTCGTACCCGTGGCGCTCAATAGGCCTACTGTCGCGTTGCCACCGCTGACGCCGTTCACGCTCCAGCTCACTCCGGAATTGGCGGGCGCTGTGCCACTGACCGTCGCGGTGAAATTTGCCGACCCGCCCGGAGCAACGTTTGCCGAATTTGGCGCGATGTTCACCGCGATGCCGCTCTGGATTTGAACGGTGGCGGAATCGCTAACCTGCGGCGCTGATTGCACGGTCGCGGTGATAGTTACGGCCGGCGTCGGAGGCAGACTCTTTGGCGCGGTGTAGAGCCCTGCGACGGAAATGGTGCCGATTGAAGGATTTCCGCCGGCGATGCTGTCGACGCTCCAGTTCACCGCACTGAAGCTGGTGCCCGTCACTGTGGCCGTGAACTGGGCCGTCTGCGCGAGCAGAACGGAAGCATTTTGCGGAGCGACGACCACGGTAATGGTTTGCACGAGCTTCGATGAGCCGGAGGAGAATCCGCATCCGGAGATGGCGAGCAAGGGAATGAGCCACGCCAGCACGGCGACTGTGGCAAGTGCGCGCGGCGCTTGCCGGCATGCGTGCCGGCGTTTTGGCGATTTTTGCCCATGCACCGTTCTTGTGAATGAGGAGATCATCTATCCGGCTTTAGTTTTTCTTTTGCTGCAGCGGCGAACAGTCCATGGCAAGAACTGTTCCAATGCGGCGCAGTGGCGAGATTGGTAGAAACGCTCGCTGGAGTTCGGCTGGAAGTTATTGAAATCACGCCAATTAAATGACACGTAGGCGCGATGAGGCGATTTCTTGGGGAGATACCACAGCTGTAGGCCCGCGAGTTATGTTTCACAATGGAACGCTGTTCCCGAAAACACATTCCCTTTTGGAATTGGCCCCTCTGTGGCAGGCTGTGAAGGTGCAAGCGGGACGAATCGGCCTTTTTCTATGAATTGAGTGAACCAAAAGCGAATGAGCGGCGTCTGGCCAATTGGAAAGGCGATGGATGCGTTCGCGGCGAGCCGCGCTGGAACCGTGACGGGCGAAGGCGTTTCGCTCGAGCGCGAATTTCAGGAACGGCTTGCGGAATGCGCGACCTTGGCGTTTCGCGTGGCATTGGCGGTCTTGCGCGACCGCGCCGAAGCGGAAGACGTGGCACAGGAGTCGCTGCTGCGCGCCTACCGCAATTTTCATCGGTTGCGCGACCGCAGCACGTTTCGAAGCTGGCTGGTTCGCATCGCGTGGCGCATGGCCATTGACCATTGCCGTTCACGCAAGCGCCGCGAGAGACGTGAAGACGAAGCCGCGATTTACGCAGTCCGCGAAATGGCCAGCGCTGGCGGGCAGGATACTGAAAAATTGGCCGCGTCGCGCGAATTCGAGCGCCGGCTGAACGAAGAATTGGATTCATTGCCGGAAAAGTTGCGAATAGTGATGATTATGGCGGGCATTGAGGGTTATGACACGCGCGAGGTGGCGCAACTGCTGCAATTGCCCGAGGGCACCGTGAAATCGCGGTTGCGATTGGCGCGCAAACGGCTCGCGGAGAAGTTGCGATAGGGGAATTGGCTGGGAGGACGGATTAGGTTAACGAAAATGAGAGAGAGCTGCGGGCGTGTTCGCAATTGGATGATTGACGCTACGACCAGCTCACTTGCGAAGCTGCGGCGCGTCGAGTTTGAAAGGCATTTGAGCGAATGCGCGGCCTGCCGCGAGGAATTTCAGCGCGCGCAAACGTTGCTGCAAGCCATCGATGAAGGCGTGCGCGCAAACGTCGCTGCTGCGCCGCGGCCTGAGCTACTTGTGAACGTCCGCCAAAGGATTGCTGCGCAGGAGCAGCATGCGCCGATTTGGTCGCGGCGAAAGGCATGGTTCGCTGCGGCGGGCGCTTGCGCCGCATTAGCCATCTTTGTTTTTGCCGTTGTAACGCTGCAGAGGCCGACCCGCGACTATGCTCGTAGGCCGATTCCTGCTGCGTCCCAGCCCAACCTTGCCGTCGCGCCTTCCAAGCGAAGCGCGGGTGTCGAGCCGGCCGAGTCCATTCCGTTGCGCAAACCCGCGCTTGTGGCTGCGCGGCGAAAAGCGTCGCGCAGAATGCGCCGGCACGCTAAAGAGCCGGAAGTTATCGTCGAGCCGGGGCAGATGCAAGCCGTGATGCAATTCGTCGCGGAGGAGAGAAAAGGCACAATCAATGGCGCGGCAATTGTGAAGGGAATACAAGCGTCACAGAAGCCGCTTCAAATCAAGCCCCTCGAATTTACGCCGCTGGACTCGTCCGACGAAAATCAAGCGCCCACTGCAAGCAATCATGAACCGGGTTCTGCCAACGGCCGGTCCCAATGAGAAAGATTCCAGTATGCGAGTTCGAAAGGAGTATGACCATGAAACTGCGTCCCGTAATGCTAGGAATGTTGATTTGCCTGCTGATGTTTCCCATCAGTTCCCGCGCGCAAGATCAGACGCAGAAAAATGAAAACCCGATCAGTCACCTTCGCGTGGATATTCTTTTGACTGAATACAACGGCGACAAAAAGGTCAGCAGCCTTCCCTACACCCTCTATGTCGCGTCGCGGCCACGCGGCGGCGAGATGCCTGCTAATCTGCGTATGGGCGTTCGCGTCCCGGTTCCTGAGAACACTCGCTATTTGGACGTTGGCACGGATATCGATTGCCGCGCTTCGACCCTCGATAATGGTTCTTACGAGCTTAGCATTGGCGTGAATCGGTCATCCATTTACACCGCTAGCAAAGAGCAGGCTGGTAGTGAGCAAATTCGTCCACTTCCTGACACACCGGTCACTCGGAATTTTAACAGTCGTTTCGATATCTCGTTGCGCGACGGAGAAACGAGAGAGGGGACTTCGGCTACCGACCCGCTGAACGGAAACATACTAAAAATCACCGTCACGCTGCACGTCTTGAAATAGCAGCGATTTCTAAGCGCGGACCCGGAAACGCGAACAGAGCGGCGGGCCCGTAAAGCAGGAAACTTTCGTGGGGAAACCTACGCCAGGATGGATTCGAGGGCGGATTTGAGTTCCGGGCGGCGGAAGGCGAATTCCTTTTCAGCGAGGCTTGCAGGCACCACGCGCTGACTGGCGAGCAGCGCATCGGCCATCTCGCCGAGAATCAGGTGCAAAGCAAATCGAGGCACGGGAAAGAGCGCTGGCCTGCGCAATACTCCCGCAAGGACGCTGGTAAATTCGAAATTTCGCACCGGATCTGGCGCCACGGCGTTTACCGGTCCGCGCACTGAATCGTTATCGATTGCGTAGCGAATCAGCGCCACCACATCTTCGAGCGCAATCCAGCTCATCCATTGGCGGCCGTTTCCCAGCCTTCCGCCTACACCGAAACGAAATGGCGGGAGCATCTTTTGCAGTGCGCCTCCTTGCGCCGCGAGAATAATGCCAAAACGCAACATCACCGCGCGAATGTCCTGTGCTTCGGCCTTGGCCACTTCCGCCTCCCAGTCTCGGCAAAGCTGCGCCAGAAAATCATTTCCGGGCGAGCTCGCTTCGGTCAGGATTTCATCGCCGCGCGCGCCGTAATAGCCAATCGCCGAGGCTGAAACCAGCAGTCGCGGCTTATTTTTCAGTTGCGCGAGGCCTGCGACCAGGTGGCGCGTCGCATCCACGCGGCTTCGCCGCAGCAATTGTTTTCGCGCGGCCGTCCAGCGTCCTCCAGCGATGGACGCGCCAGCCAGATGCACCACTGCATCGGCTCCCTCCATTGCGGCAAGGTCGATCGAACCGTTGGGCGGCTCCCAGCGAATCATCTTCGACCCGTCGGCAACGGAGGCCGAGCCCGACCGCACTAGCCGGCCAATCTGGTATCCTCCGGGCCGCAAGGAATTGATTAGCGCAGCGCCCACCAGACCTGACGATCCTGAAACAATGATTTTCACGCGCGTCCTTTGAAAAAGTCGGTGAATGCCCACCATCCGGCAACCGATGCATTCACGTTACGAGCATTACTGAATGGCGTCAAGCATCCCGGGCGCCGCTAAGATGTTTCTTCTAGGCACCGCCACTCTTGTGAAATAGCAACAATGAGTACGGCCGCGATAGAATGGCAGCATGATTTTGCGGGTGCTGTTCTTTGGGCAATTGAAGGAGATCACGGGAGCTGCGGAAGATTCGTTGCTTGCGCCCGAAGGATGGAGCTTGCAGGATGTGTTCGCGAGCTACGCCGAAAAATTTCCGCGCCTCGCCGAATTCCGCGACTCTGTTGCGCCCGCGATCAATCAGGAATATTCCCTGTGGGAACAGCCGCTCAAGGCTGGCGATGAAGTGGCCTTTCTGCCTCCAGTGAGCGGAGGCGCGGCGCAGGCGTTCGAAAATATCGTGCAGATCGTGCGCGAAAAAATTCCTACCGAAGAGATCGTCGCATCGTTGAAAGCCCCTGAAGATGGAGCGGTTGTCGTGTTCGAGGGGATTGTGCGCAATCATTCGCGCGGCAAACAGACTTTGTATCTGGAATATGAGGCGTATGACGCGATGGCGATGGCCAAGATGCGCGAAATCAGCGACGAGATGGAGAGAAATTTCGAGATCAATCGCGTGGCCATCGTGCACCGGCTGGGCAGGCTGGAAATCGGCCAGACCAGCGTGCTGATCGCGGCGAGTTCCGCGCATCGCGCCTCGGCTTTCAACGCATGCCGCCATGGCATCGATACGCTGAAGCGCATTGTGCCAATCTGGAAAAAGGAATATTTTGCCGATGGCGCGGTATGGTCGGAAGGCGAAAAAATCGGCGTGGAAGCCTTTTCTCCGCGCAGCACATCTACTCCGTAGGATGAGCATTCAAGTCAATGGGAAGGCGAATTGGTTTTGCCCGCGGCGAAGAGCCTCGATCGCGTTGATGTCTGTGAGTATTTGCGCGGCATTTCTATTTCCAATGAATGCCGCGATGCAAAACAGCGCGCAAGAGCCGCGCATCCGCGTGCAAACCGATTTGGTTACCGTTCCGGCGACAGTGTTGGACGCCAATGGAAAACCCATCGCTGACTTGCCTGAATCGGCGTTCCATCTCTCAGAAAATGGCGTGCCGCAGAAAATCGCGAAGTTCGAAGCGCTAACCGATCGGCCACTGGAGCTGGCGCTGATGGTTGATGCGAGCCTCAGCACGCTGAAAGACACAAGATTTCAGGACGAAGCTGCCGCGCGATTCATACGTTTGGTCGTCCACCCGCAGGACTTGCTTTCCGTTTTTGCGTTTGCCGACGACGTTTACCAGCTGTGCGATTTTTCGTCGAATGTTCCCAAGCTGGAAGCCGCAGCGGAGAGAATATCGCCGGGCGCGGGAACTTCTCTGTACGACGCGATTGTCCTCGGGTCGCAAGCGTTGGAAAGACTGCCGCCGGAACGCCGGCGGGTCATCGTTCTAGTCACCGACGCGGGAGAAACGACCAGCAAGTCCAGCTTTGAAGCCGCCCAGCACGCGGCGATTGCATCGCAAGCTTTGGTATACACAATTTTGATTCGCGCCGTAAGGAACGAAAACGGCCGCAATACGGGCGGAGAGCACGCCATCGAGACGATTATCGACTCGACCGGCGGTGCGGTTTATTATCCCAGCGGCGAATCGCAGCTTAGCGCCATGTTCGCGCAAATCAATCGCGAGCTGCGCGCACAATATCTGCTGAGCTACTATCCGCAGCCCAAAGAAAAGGCGGGAGCTTACTGCCGGATTGAATTGACCATTTCTGGCGGCCAATATACTTTGCATTACCGCAAAGGCTATTTCGAATCCGGGCCATTGGACACCGGCTCCCTTAATGAGGCGCAGCCCGACGAGATCTCGCATCCAAGTGCCTCTTTGCATCCGAATCGTTCTGTGCAAATCGATCTGCAATTAGATCAATTAAATCAATGACCGGTTCCGAGAATAATCCTGCGCACTTTCTGGACGTTGCTGTCGCCGCGGCGCGCGAAGCCGGTGGCATCGTTGCGGCAGCCATTGACCGTCCAAAGAATATTTCTTACAAAGGCGAAGTAGATTTGGTCACCGAAACCGACAAAAAATCCGAAGCCGCCATTCTCGCGCGGCTGCACCGTGAGTTTCCCGCGCACGAGGTAATCGCCGAAGAGGGTGGCGCATCGGGCCCCGGAGCGTCGGCTGAGTATCAGTGGCACGTCGATCCTTTGGATGGCACCACAAATTTCGCTCATGGCTATCCGGTATTCGCGGTCTCGCTGGGTTTGTTGGAGCGCGGCGAACCGCTGGTTGCTGCGATTTATAATCCAGTGACAGCTGAGATGTTTACGGCCATTCACGGGCAGGGAGCATATCGCAACGGAAGCGCAATTCACGTCTCGGTGGTCGATACGCTGGCGCGCAGCCTGCTGGCCACCGGTTTTCCCAGCCACAAGCGCGTTCAGAATCCCAACATTCAATTTTATTGGGAATTTACTTTGCGTTCGCACGGGGTGCGCCGGGCTGGCGCCGCCGCGCTCGACCTTTGCTCGGTAGCGTGTGGGCAGTTTGACGGATTTTGGGAGTTTGGCCTGAAATCCTGGGACACTGCCGCAGGAATTTTGCTGGTTCGCGAGGCGGGAGGAAAAGTCACCAATTTTTCCGGCGCGAATTATCGCCCAGGCGATTTCGAATGCATAGCGTCAAATGGCCGCATTCACGATGAAATGCGCGAACTTGCGCTTTCGGTTCGCGAACGTGCGGGCGCGCAGAAAGCTGTATCTTGAGAAAAGAAGCCATGGCAGTGGTGATTGCCGCGTGCAACCATTATTGGCCTTGCCGCAGCTAACTAAGTAGGGAGCGAGCGCCGGATTCCGGAAAACGGTCTTAAGCGTCGCCAAGACTTAAGTACAGGTAATTGGCCGCACACATTCTACAGTCATTACCGCTTTACTCCAGTCACTTCGAATGTTAGCCTGCTCTCGGGCCATCGATCCTAACGGATCCTAAGGTACACACGGATCCACACGAATGTCTTACACTTACGTATTGCCACAACCTAAACGCCGACGCACGTTGGCGGAGCCGCTTGATCGCATGAAGGGCCGCTGGCGCAATGGAGGCGTGGAAACCTATTCGCTGGGTCAATCGAGCGGCATCAGCCAGCTAAAGCGGCTCGGTCTACATGCTCGTATTGAACTCACCGAGCATCGCATTGGCCTTGGC
This sequence comes from Candidatus Acidiferrales bacterium, assembly GCA_035933545.1. Taxonomy (GTDB): domain Bacteria; phylum Acidobacteriota; class Terriglobia; order Acidiferrales; family UBA7541; genus DAHUXN01. The sequence continues at coordinate 11,818 of DASYYQ010000091.1, forward strand.
AGTTTGCCGGAAGCCTTTCGCGGGCTTCGCATCGTTCAGCTCACCGACATTCACCACGGGCTGTATTTTCCAGCCGCCGCTCTGAGCATGGCGGTCGATATGGCGAACCAACTCAGTCCCGACATCGTGGCGCTTACCGGGGATTTCGTGACGCGCTCCCGTAATTACATCGAGCCTGCGGCGGAAATTCTGTCCGGGCTGCGCGCCGGGGATGGCGTGTATGCCGTGCTCGGAAATCACGATTTTCGCGTCGGCGCTGATCAAATAGCCTCAGCGCTCGGACGCGCGGACATCGAGGTGCTGCGCAATCGGCACGTGACGCTTCGCCGCCGAGGTCAGAAACTCTGCGTGGCCGGAATTGACGATTTTCTGTATCGCGCGGATCTGCCTCGCGCCATGCGTGGAATTTCGGAGCGCACTCCGACAGTGTTGCTCTCGCATAATCCTGACATTATCGAAGATGCCGCCCGAATGGGCATTGACCTGGTGCTTTCGGGGCACACACACGGAGGCCAGATCCGGCTGCCTTTTATCGGCTGCCTTTACGGGCGCTCTGATAAGGACATGCGCTTCAAAAAAGGGCGCGATATGCTTCGCGGAACGCAAATTTACGTGAGCCGCGGGCTCGGCACGGTGGTTTTGCCGGTGCGCTACGGATGCCCTCCGGAAATCCCTCATTTTGTCCTCGAACCTCGCGAGCGCTCTAATGGAGCCACTCGCTCTTCCCTCACTGATGGCTGGCAGCCCGCCCGGCCTCATGCGCGCCGTTGATCTGATCCGCAAAAAACGCGACGGCCAGGAACTGAGCCGCGAAGAAATTGCTTATCTCGTCGCTGGCGCTGCGCATGGAACTGTCCCCGATTATCAATTAGCCGCATGGCTCATGGCGTCCGTCTGCCGAGGCATTTCGCGCACGGAAACCGCATTTCTTACCGACGCAATGCTGCACTCCGGCGAAGTGATGGACTTCTCCGATTTGGCCGGCCCTAAAGTGGATAAACATTCTACAGGAGGCGTCGGCGACAAAACGTCACTGATCGTCGCGCCCATTGTGGCCGCAGCGGGATTCCGCTCGCCGGTTTACGTTCCGATGATTAGCGGACGCGGGCTGGGGCACACCGGCGGCACGCTGGATAAACTCGAATCTATTCCGGGCTTTCGCGTCAACCTGTCAAAGCAGCAGTTTCGCGAAGCGCTTGCTGCCTGCGGCTGCGCTCTAGGCGCCGCAACTCCTGAAATTGCACCTGCGGACAAGCGTTTGTACGCGCTACGCGACGTTACTGCTACGGTCGAAAATCTCGGGCTCATCTGCGCCTCTATCATGAGCAAAAAACTGGCGGAAGGAATCAATGCGCTGGTGCTCGACGTGAAAACCGGCGATGGCGCGTTCATGAAAAATGAAAAGGACGCGGTCTCGCTGGCCGAACTGCTTGTTGAAACGGGAACGCGCATGGGCAAGCGCGTCGTTGCGCTCATCACCGACATGGACCAGCCGCTCGGCACTAGCGTGGGCAATGCGCTGGAGGTCGCCGAATGCCTGGAAATTTTGAATGGTCGAGGTCCCGCTGATTTGCGCCACCTGTCGATTGAACTGTCGGCGTGGATGCTCTTTCTCGCCGGTTGCGCCGCAAGCCTTGACGCCGGGAAACAAATTGCTGAAGAAATGATTGCCACAGGGCGCGCTCGTGATAAATTCCAGCAGGTCATTGAGCGGCAGGGCGGCGACGCGCACGTGGTGAGCGAGCCTTTGCGCTTACCGGGTGCGCAGAAAACGGAAACAATTCGCGGCGCTCGGGGTGGATTCATCTCGCGCATCGCGTGCGAACAGGTGGGCAAAGCCTGCGTGATTCTCGGCGCTGGTCGGGAAAAACAAGATGAAGCTATCGATCCGGCTGTGGGTATTATCCTGAGGAAAAAAGTGGGAGAAGCGGTGCGCGCCGGCGAAACGCTTTGCACGGTGCATTACAATGCCGAGTCGCGTCTACGCGAAGCGCTCGATTTGCTCGAACGGAGTTTCGTCATTGCGGAACGGCCGCCGCAGCCGCGGCCTTTAGTGCACAAAATAATCGGGTCATAAAATTGTCGTTGTGTTTTCGTAAGGCATCACGGTGTTCGCATTTTCAAGGGGAGGAAAATGCATCGCTGGATCGGCCTGCTGGGCATGGCCACGATTCTTGGCCTCGCCTATCTTTTTTCCACCAACCGGCGCGCCATTCGCATTAAAACCGTTGCCTGGGGCCTTGGCCTGCAGATCGTTTTCGCCTTCATCGTTCTCGACACCAACATTGGCCGCGAGGTTTTCTCCGTCATAGGCGCTGCGGTAACCAAGCTTCTGGACTACTCCTATTACGGCTCGACTTTTGTGTTCGGTGACCTCGGCGCAAAAAATTCAAAACTTGGTTTGCTCTTTGCTTTTCAAGTCTTGCCGGCCATCATCTTTATCGCAGCGCTCTTCGCGGTGCTGTATTACTACCGCGTGATGCCCTTCATCGTGAAGCAAGCCGCTAAAATCATGACCCGCGTCATGGGGGCCAGCGGCGCCGAGTCTCTCAACATCGCCGCCAGCGTTTTCATGGGGCAGACGGAGGCGCCGCTCACGATTCGGCCATTTCTTCCCGAGGCCACGCGCTCGGAGCTGATGACCATTATGACCAGCGGCATGGCACACGTTTCCGGCGGCATCATGGCCGCTTACATCGCGTTCGGCGTAGATGCCAAGCATCTAATCACCGCAGTGATCATGACTGCGCCGGGGACGCTGCTGCTTGCGAAAATGCTGGTCCCGGAAACGGAAACGCCGGTCACCGCTGGCCGCGTGGAGATGGCCAATCTGGAAAAAGATCCCAACGCGCTAGGCGCGCTTTCGCGCGGCACGATTGATGGCTTGCACCTTGCGCTCAATGTGGCCGCGATGCTGATTTCGTTCATCGCTTTGATTTACCTGTGCGACGGCATCTTGGGCGGCGCCCATAACTTTCTCGCGCATCACGGCTTCACTGAATTTCCCTCGAGCCTTGAGCAAATTTTTGGCTGGGTGCTCGCGCCGGTGGCATGGCTGATCGGCGTTCCGTGGCACGATGCTGGAAAAGTTGGGAGCCTGCTGGGTACGCGGATGGTTTTGAACGAACTGATTGCCTATGGCCGTTTGGGGCTCATGAAAGCAGTGCTCAGTCCGCGCTCGTTTACCATTGCCACTTATGCCTTGTGTGGCTTCGCGAATTTCAGTTCCATTGGAATCCAAATCGGCGGCATCGGCGCGCTGGCGCCAAATAAAAAAGACGAACTCGCGCGGCTCGGAATTCGCGCTATGCTCGCCGGTACCGCCGCCAATCTGATGTCTGCCTCCATTGTGGGCATCATGCTTAAATGAAAATCCGGGCGAACGCGAAACTGAGGAGCGTCGATGAATTTGCGCGCGCCGACGCCGCTGCGACATTCATTCGCGCTCGCACAAAACTTCGCCCGCAAATTGCCGTCGTGCTCGGCTCCGGCCTGGGCGCCTTTGCCGACGAACTCGACAGCCCAACGCGCATCCCTTACGCGCGCATACCAAATTTTCCGCGTTCGACGGCCGTCGGCCATGCGGGGCAGTTGGTAATCGGCAAGAGCGCTGGCATCGCCTTGGCGGCAATGCAGGGTCGCGTGCATTTGTACGAAGGATACTCGGCGGCCAAAGTGGTCTTCCCGATGCGCGCGCTGGGGCGTTTGGGAATTCGCGCGGCCATTTTCACCAACGCGGCGGGCGGTATCAACCTCGGCTTCAAACAGGGCGCTCTGGTGATTCTGCGGGATCACATCAATTTGTTAGGCGCAAATCCGCTGGCTGGCGCAAACGATAAGCGTTTCGGCCCGAGGTTTCCCGACATGAGCGAGGCATATTGCAAATCGTATCGCGATGCGGCTCTGGAAGAGGCGCGCCGCCTCGGCATGGAAGTTCGCGAAGGTGTCTATGCGGCTGTGCCGGGGCCGAGCTATGAAACGCCGGCGGAAATTCGATATCTTCGCACGATCGGCGCAGACCTCGTTGGCATGTCCACGATTCCCGAAGTGATTGTGGCGCGGCATATGGGCATTCGCGTGCTCGGAATTTCCTGCGTGACCAACATGGCCGCAGGGATTTTGGACACGCCGCTTAGCCACAAAGAAGTGCTCGAAACCGGCAAGCGCGTTAGCGGGCAATTCATCGCGCTGCTGCGCGCAGTGATTCCTCGCATTGCCGCCGATTTGAATGCATAATTCTGGCCATGCATAACGAAGACCAACTGATCGCCGCGGCCCGAACTGCGCGGGAAAATGCCCATGCGCCTTTCTCCAAATTCCTTGTGGGAGCCGCGGTACACGGCAAGTCTGGCCGTATTTTCGCCGGGTGCAACGTCGAAAACGCCAGCTACGGGTTAACGATATGCGCCGAGCGCGTCGCCATTTTCAAGGCTATTTCTGAGGGCGAGCACGAATTCGACGCCATCGCCGTGGTCACCGATGCGGACGCGCTGACGCCGCCTTGCGGCGCCTGCCGGCAAATCATTTGGGAATTTTGCGGCGACGTGCCGGTAATTCTTGCGAACCTCAAGGGCAAGACAGAACGCGAGCGCTCGCTCAATCTGCTTCCGCGGCCATTCGACTCATCTCACTTGTAACGCACAAGCGCTGTGAATTGCCGCATTCCGGCGCGCACGGGGCGTGATTTTCTGCGATAATCGCGGTCTCGAGGCCACTAATTTGAAACGCCACTGCTCGATTTCCTTTTCGTTATTGTTATTTATAATTTTCGCGGCTTCTGGCTCGCAGGCGCAAGCTGCGACACAAACAAAGACTCGCGTCAGCCTGGTCATCACCGACGGAATTGTCGTCACTATGGATTCCGCGCGACACGTTTACAGCAATGGCGCCGTGGCCGTCCGCGGCGACTCGATTGTTGCTGTCGGGCCAGCAAGCGAAATCACTTCGCGATATGACGCTTCGCGTACCATCGACGCCCACGGCGAAATCGTGATGCCCGGGCTCATCAATGGCCATACGCACGCTACGATGACGCTTTTCCGGGGGCTTGGCGGCGATTCTTCGCTAAACGAATGGCTGCAGAAGTACATTTTCCCCGCCGAAGCTCACAACGTCACGCCCGGCTTCGTCGAATGGGGCACACGCCTCGGTATGCTGGAAATGCTGCGCGGCGGCATCACCACGTACGCCGACATGTATTATTTCGAAGATGACGTTGCCCGCGTGACCAAAGAAGCGGGCATGCGCGGCGTGCTCGGCGAGACTTTTATCGATTTTCCCGTGCCAGACAACAAAAACCTGCCGCAAATGGTCGCCTATACGGAAAAATATATTCAGCACTGGCAAGGCGATCCGCTCATCACTCCCGCGGTGGCGCCGCATTCGATTTACACTTGCTCCACAAAAACGCTGCGGACTGCCGCGGCGCTGGCGCGCAAATATCACGTGCCGATTCTGATTCATCTTGCCGAGGCGCCCTTCGAAACCGATCAGAGCTACAAAAAGCACGGCCTGTCACCGACCGCCTATCTGGAGAGTATCGGTTTTCTGGGCCCCGACGTCACCGCTGCTCATTGCGTTTGGGTCGACGCGGGCGACATGAAACTGCTTGCCAGCCATGATGTGGGCTGCGTCAACAATCCTTCGAGCAACATGAAATTGGCCGACGGAACGAGTCCCGTTGTTGAATTAATCGCCTCGGGCGTTCCGGTGGGCCTGGGCACGGACGGCGCGGCCAGCAATAACAGTCTCGACCTGTTCGAGGAAATGGACCTCGCCGCCAAGCTGCAAAAGCTGGCTCACATGGACCCAAGCGTTCTGCCCGCCGAGCAAGTCGTCGCCATGGCCACCATCAATGGCGCGCGCGCTCTGCACATGCAAAAGGAAATCGGTTCTCTCGAAGCCGGGAAAAAAGCCGATGTGATTTTGATTCGTACCGACGCCCCGCACGCTACGCCGATGTACGCGATGACGGACAGTGTGTATTCCGAGCTCGTCTACGCGCTGAAAGCGAGCGACGTGGACACGGTGATCATCGGCGGCCGCTTAATCATGGAGCATCGCCGCATGCTGACGCTCGACGCGCCAGCGACTCTCGCGAAAGCCCGCGAATACGCCAAACAGGTCACCGCGTCCCTTGCGGCCAAGCCCCAATAAATCCTCCGCGCAAATCTGCCCGGCGGCAGCCTTTATTCCCGCTCGCCGCGCTTGATGATCATCTTTGCCGCGGTGGACCGCAGCGTCTCCGGAACGCTTTTGCTCTTGCTCAGAATTTTCAGGTCCTGCGGCGTGAGGCGGGTCAACTGATGCATGGTGATGTCCAGGGGCGTTTTGGAATTGAAGATCAGGTTTCTCACAATGGTATAGTTTTTCATCCAGCGGCGATTGTTGGCGATGATGCGCAGAATCTCCATGGTCAATATGGTCATCGAAGCGAAGCTTTCCACCTCAGCTTCGGTCAAGCGTGGTGATTGCAACACTGAGCGCTGCACCACTTTGTTGGAGTCGCGGATCAGGATGATGCGCTCTTCGCGGCCGCTGGTGAGCGCCAGCTTCACACGTTCGAGCACGTTCATTTTTGCCAGGCGTTGCAGCAGAGTTTTGCGTCTTACGGGATCCGGCTCCGCGCTCTCGACCGCGTCTTTCAGCTCTTCCGCTCCGAGGGCGCCCTTGCGCAGTTCCGCGAGTAAGCTGCGCTGTTCCGCGCTGGCGTTCGGCGAAGCTGCGAGAGCGTCGATCAGCGACGCGGATGTAGTAAGCCGCTCGAGATTGTCCAGCAGCGCCTGAATTCCCGCCGCCGACAGATGCGAAGCAACTTTTTCCAGAACGACAGCCGGGCACGAGGGATTTTTCGCGAGAACGTCCGCCATACCCGGAGCGTTTGCCAGATTCGCGGCGCAATAATGCAAGAGCACCGAAGCCGCATCGGGTAGTTGGGCCGCAGCGATGAAGTCCTCCATCGCAACTTTTGGCAGCGCGACAGCCGCGCGCTGCGCCACTCCTTCTATGTCATCCATGGCCAGCACGGTCAGAATTTCCGCGCGTTCCACGCTCGTGAGCGCCACTCCGCCGGTGCACACGGCGAGTTTCCGCTCCGGCGTCGCGTGGCCAAACACAAATTCCGCGCGAGCATCGCTGCGTGCCGGTTCGTTAATATCCGTCTCCTGGATTCGGCTTTAGATTGTCGCGCGTCAGGGTGATTTTTCCGGGCTCGTTCGGCGGACCCAGTGGCGGCACGGTGCGGCCGTTAAGTTCGAGCAGGACGGCATTCGATTTGCTCGCCGACACAGTAAAACTTCTCTGCGCGCGCAGCGTCAGCGTTTTGAGCGCATCAAGCTGCCCCGAGAACACAACTTTTCCGTCCGCCGCCACCGTCACGTTCGAGGTTTCGCCAGCCTCGACCTTGAGCACTAGCGCGTCAGAAGTATTCGGCGCTTCCGTCGCACTGGGAACCGTACCGCGCGCGGCCGACGCTGCTGCCGCGACGCTTGCATTTTGGCCGGTTGTGTGTGGCGTCTGCCCTCCCGTTGCTGGTGTTCCATCGGAGGCATTCGGATTCGCTGCCGCCACTGCCGCTGGATAGCTCTGCGCTTGCTGCTGAGAAGTCGTCTCCGGCGCCGGAGCAGCGACATCAGGCAGATTGGTCTTATGCCGCAATTTCGCCATCACCGTGCTGATAATTGGATGCCTTGCGTGCCATGCGCTGATCTGCGCCCCATAGGCGCGGTGAACGTACCATCCTCCCGCACCCAGCAAGATTAGCGTGGCAATGGTCCCGAAAATGGCGAACCAGTTCCGCCGTTTCCGTACCGGTTCTTTCGTCCAAATCGCAATTTCGGGGCGCTCGTGCGTCTCCAGCGCGTACTCCGCCACTAGGCCATCCTCATCAAGTCCCAGAAAGCGTGCCACAGACCGAATGAATCCTCGGTTGAAAATCCCGCCCGGCAATCGTTCCCACTGCTCATTCTCCAGCGCTTCGAGAAAGCGCACACTGATGCGAGTGGCCGCCGAAATTTCCTCCAGCGACACGCCGCGCATCTCGCGCTCACGTTTTAAGTGCTCGCCAAACAAAGTGGTTGCGCTCATTTCAGGATTCTCTGAAAAGGTTCACTGAAAAATATAGGCGGGCGTTTGACGGGTGTCAATCACGGCTATTGCGCCCTGTACCATGCGCCATATCATCACCCATAACGCCGGAACTCTACCCTCCTCGTGATTTTGCCTTTGCGCACGCCTTCCTTGCTCGCCGGTTGCAGTAACCCATTCACAAACCTATAATGCCAGAATGTCCGAGGGTGAATCTCTCGATACTGGCCGGGCTCTCGGCACCTTGAAACCCAAAGTGTCTGAATCGAAGCCCTTTTCCGGAACCGAACGCCGCCGCAACCCGGTGGTGCGCCGCGAGGCTAACGACGGTGGTGAAGTCGCCGTCTTTCACGAGCTGGGCAAGGCGCTCACTTCCTCGTTACAGCTTGACCAGGTACTGCGCACCATCATGGAGAAAATCAATGAGGTTCTCCATCCAGATACTTGGTCACTGCTGTTGATGGACACCGAAAAGCAGGAGCTATACTTCGAAATTGCCACCGGCGAGGGCGCGGAAGCGCTGAAGGACGTCCGCATCAAGCTCGGCCAGGGAATTGCCGGCTGGGTCGCGCAAACTGGCGAAGTGGTAGTGGTTCCTGACACGAGCAAAGATTCGCGCTTCTTCGCCAAACTTGACGACAAGACCAAGACGGAAACACGTTCCATCGTTGCCGTGCCGGTCCGCTTTCGCGAACAATGCCTCGGCGTTATCGAGCTCATCAACTGCTTTGGGGAAGAGGGCTTCAGCCCTCGCGAGCTGGCCCTTCTGGAAGCGCTGGCTGATTACGCCGCTATCGCCATCGAAAATGCGCGCCACGTCCAGCGCATTCATGAGCTTACGATCACCGACGATTGCACCACCCTCTACAACGCTCGCCACCTGAACTTCATGCTGGACACGGAGATCTACCGCTCGCATCGCTACAGCTATGAATTCTCGATTATTTTCATCGACCTCGACCATTTTAAGGCTGTCAACGACACTCACGGCCATCTGAGCGGTTCGAAACTTCTCGGGGAAATCGGCACCGTCATCAAGAATAATTGCAGGCTGATTGACTTTGCCTTTCGCTACGGCGGAGACGAATTCGTACTCCTGCTGCCGCAAACCTCCAAAGAGAATGCCTGCCGCGTTGCCCGCAGGCTTCACGCGCTCATCAGAACCACACCTTGGTTGAAGGACGAAGGGCTCGACGTGCACATCACCGCCAGCGTTGGCGTCGCTTCTTTTCCGGTCGACTCCGCTGACAAAGCCGGCCTCCTTCACCTTGCTGACGAGGCTATGTACCTTGTCAAAAATACCACGCGCGACCGTGTTGCCGCTGCCTCGAGCGGCGTGCTGCCCGAACACTGACCAGCTTGCAGCCGCGCGGGCCTGAAGTTGCTTTTGCAAGTTGCCGCCGTCCATCTCCTCTCCTATACTTGGCTTCTAACCATAGTGAACATCGCGGCCTTGATTTCTTGCAGGATCGATTGACATGCAGAATCGCCAAGCAGCGCGCTACGCCCGCTTGTCCGCTGGCATTGCCGTCGCAATTTGTTTGCTGGTAATTGGCGTCTACGTGCAACGGCGTATGCGCAGCGGCGCGCGCGACAAAAATCTACACCCCGTGCCTGCCAGCGTCGCACAGCAATCGGCCGGATTTACTTTTTCTAAAGTTATTGGCACGCACAAACTTTTTACCATCCGTGCATCGAAAGCCACGCAATTTAAAGATCAGAACCGCAGCCTGCTCGAAAATGTCGCCATCGCTATCTATGGAGCTCACGGCGAGCGCAACGATTCGGTGCGCGCGGACGAATGCCGTTACGTGCCTGAGACGGGGAGCATCCGCTGCCACGGCGTGGTGCAGATCGATTTGCGCAATGCGAAAGCGAAGCCTGGCAGCGGAATGCATTTGCAGACCAGCGACATCCTGTTTGACCGCGACAGCGGTAAAGTAACCACAGAAAAGCCCGTTGCTTTGCAGTTTACCGACGGTCGGGGCCAGGCTGACGGCATTCTTTATGATCCCCAGAGCGAGGACGTCACGCTCGAAAAGAGCGTGCAGCTGGAAATCACGCCGTCGACGAAATCGCGCGAGCTTCCCGTGAATTTGAGCGGCAGTTCGCTCGAATTCCAGCGCAAAGAAAACGCCCTGAGAATCTTCGGGCCGGTTCGCGTGCAGCAGAATGCCGCGACGCTCACAACAGGCATGCTCGAGTTACAGCTCGATGCTGCAATGCGGCCTGCCCAAGCCGTGGCTACAGGGAATCCAGCGATTCATGATAGCAGCGCGCGCGGCAACGCGTCATTTTCGGCGAATCATTTGGAGGCAGAGTTTGCGCCGGATGGAACGCTGGCAAAAATTATCGCCGATCAGGATGTGCATGGCGAGTCGACCGTGGAGCGCACCAGGGGCGATGCTAATAGTCGTTTTTCGTCGCAGCATGCAGAACTGCTGATGAATGACGAAAACGGCGCAGACGAGCCGCGCGAATTGTTTGCTGACGGAAACGTACAAATAGACATGAGTCAGGGCGAGGTGAAACGCAGCATTGCAACAGAAAGCGTGAGGATGAATTTCGCGCCGAATGCCATCGGGCGCGGTCAGAGGATTGCCAGCGTGGAGACTCTTGAGCCCGGCGAAATTGTAACTACCGACCCGAAAGAATCGTCCCGCATACGTGCCGGCAAGTTGCAGGCTACATTCGGCGCGCGAAGCGAACTCACGGCATTGCGCGGAAGCGCAGGCGTGCAAATCACCCGGGCGCTGCTTGCAAAGTCTCTGCAGAGCAGTACAGCGCGAGCTTTCGCCGCCGATTTCAATCGCGGCGGGAACTGGCAGGCCGTTGAGGAAAAGGGCGACGTGAAATTTCGCGAAGGAGACCATCAGGGCGCGGCAAACGAAGTGAAATTCTCGCGCGCGGCAAACGAGATGACCCTTACAGGGGCCGCTTCGGTGGAAGATCCCGCTTTGCGTTTAAAGGCGGCGAAAATTCAAATCAATCAAGCGTCCGGCGAAGTGCATGCGACCGGAGCAGTGTTAGCGAGTTATTTTGGAAAGCAAAATGATCGCGCCGCGACCACGAATTCAATGGCCGGTGCGGCGAATATTTCCGCAGACGAAATGGACGGAAGCGGGCTCGCCAAATCGCAGAACGCGAATGCTCATGCAGTTTTCTCTGGGCACGCGCGGATGTGGCAAGGCAGCAACGTGCTGCAAGCGGACACGATTGAACTCTGGCAGAACGAGAAACGTGCGGAAGGGCGCGGACACGTCATCGGAGAGTTTGTCGAGGCGTCGCACAAGAGCGCAGCGAAAATCCAGGGAACTAAGGAAGCAGCGCCTGTTCTGTGGAAGGTAAACGCCTCGCGAGCGGATTACTGGGACGACGCCGAAAAAATGGAGTGGAGTGGCGGCGTCCGCGCGCATTCTTCGGAAGCACGCATTTCCAGCCAGACCCTCGATCTTTCATTCTCGCCAGGGCCGGACAATCGGCAAATATTGCAACGGGCTATCGCCACAGGTGGCGTTCGCATCGAACAAAATGGCCGCACCGGCACGGCCGAACGCGGCGAATATGTGGCCAGCGAAGGAAAATTCGTCCTTTCCGGGGGACGGCCTGCGCTCGCGGACAGTTCTGGAAACCGCACAACAGGCCGCGAATTGACCTTCTTTTTAGCGAGTGATACGATTCTGGTTGAGTCGCAAAACGGGTCGCGAGCCCCCAATCGCCGGGTTGAGAAATGAACTGGGATGTCGAAGCTCCAAGCCGCGGAATTAAGCAAAACCTATCGAGGACGCACCGTCGTCGATAACGTCAGCTTGGAAATTCAGCAGGGTGAAGTGGTTGGGCTGTTAGGCCCGAACGGCGCAGGCAAGACCACGACGTTCTACATTCTGGTGGGGTTGGCGCGTGCGGATTTTGGGCGCGTGCTGCTCGATGCCGAGGATATCAGCGACCTGCCTATGTTTCTGCGGGCCCGCAGCGGCATCAGCTATCTTCCCCAAGAACCTTCAGTTTTTCGCAAGCTGACCGTCGAAGAAAATTTGCTGGCGGTGCTGGAAACGCTGCCGATAACCGCGGAGCAGCGTCGCGACCGCGTGGAAGAAATGCTTGCGCAGGTAGGGCTTGAAGGCGTACGCAACAGCAAGGGTTATGTTCTTTCCGGCGGCGAACGAAGACGCCTGGAAATCGCGCGTTCGCTGGTGCTGCAGCCGCTGTTTATTCTGCTGGACGAGCCATTTTCGGGAATCGATCCGCTGACGGTGATGGATCTGCAGAAGATTATCGACGAGCTGAGCGCCGCAGGAATCGGCGTGCTGGTCACCGACCACAACGTGCGCGAGACGCTGGCAGTGACGCATCGCGCCTATATCATTCATGCGGGGAAAATTTTGAGCGCGGGCACGCCCGAGGAATTGAGCAACGACGCGGATGTGCGCCGGCTGTATCTGGGAGAAAATTTCCGTTTGAATTGAAAGCTTGAAGCGAAAAGAATGCGATGAACTGGCTGCAACCAAAACTGAATCTCCGGCTCTCCCAGAAACAGGTGTTGACGCCGGGCCTCGTGCAAATGGTGAGCGTGCTGGCGCTGAACCGTCTGGAGTTGCGCGAGATGATCAATCAGGAGATTACCGAGAATCCCATGCTGGAAGTTCTCGGGGACGATGGCGTAGTCAGCGAAAATTACACGGACGAGACGTTCTTGAAGGAGGAAACCGAGAAAGTTCCGGAGACCGAAGGAGCGAATCCGTTTGACGAGTTCGACGTTGCCTCATTTTTTACGAAATATCTGGATACAGCTGCGGCCAGCGGCGTGGGCAGTGAGCGGGAAGAAACGGAAAGGCCAAGCTTTGATAAGTTCCTCTCCTCGCCGCAAAGCCTCGCCGACCATCTTCTCTGGCAACTGAGCGTCAGCATCTGCAGCGAACAAGTGCAGAAAGCGGCCGAATTGATTATCGGCAATCTCGACGAAAACGGATACTTGACGGAGAGCCTCGAAGATATCGCTCAGAATAATGGTTTCACCATGGAGGATGTGGACGAAGCGCTCGCTGTGGTGCAGGAATTCGACCCTCCGGGAGTGGGCGCGCGGGATCTGAAGGAATGTCTGCTGCTGCAACTGAAATTGGTTGATCCGCAGAATACGCTGGCGCAGCAGGTGATTTCCGAGCACCTGAAATTGCTGCAGAACAATCAGCTGAAGGAAATCGCGCGAGCGCTCAACCGGCCCATTGAAGCGGTGAAGCGCGCAGTGGACGCGGTGAAAAAGTTGGACCCGCGTCCGGGATTGCGCTACAACAAAACCGAGCCGCGGCTGGTCGAGCCGGACGTCCAGTTCCGCAAGGTGGATGGCGAATGGGAAGCGTTTTTGAACGATGACGATCTGCCGCAACTTCGCCTCAGCCCGGTTTACCGCCGCTTGCTTTCGCGCGACGCCGCGGACCGCGATGTGCGTAATTACGTGAAGGAACGCTTCACCGCGGCCGTTCAGTTAATGAAAAATATCGAACAGCGCAAGCATACAATTGTGCGCGTGTGCCAGTCGATCCTGCGGCGGCAAAAGGATTTCCTGGAATACGGCGTGGATCATCTGAAGCCGATGATGATCAAGGAAGTGGCGGAAGAAGTGGGCGTGCATCCCTCGACGGTAAGCCGCGCGGTGGCCAATAAATACGCGCACACGCCGCAGGGCGTTTTCGAGCTGCGCTACTTTTTCTCCGAGTCTGTGAACGGGCCGCAGGGCGCGGAAATGTCGTTGCTGTCCCTGAAGCGGCGTGTCAAAAAAATGATCGAAGAAGAGGACGCCACCCATCCGCTGACCGACGAGCAGATCGCGAAACGGCTGGACGAAGAGGGCATTCACGTCACGCGCCGCACGGTGGCGAAATACCGGGAAGATTTGCGCATTCCCAGCACTCATCAGCGCCGGCAGAAGGATTGACGAGCGCCTCAGTGCCGTTCTAACTTTTCGGCACGAACAGCGCAGAGCGCTAATTGGATTCCGAAACTCGGAGTAAAGAGTTGGAACCGCACTAGTGGCGTCGCGCCATAATGATCAGAACCGGCAGTTGGTCATCCTGACCGGACTCTCCGGTTCGGGCAAAGGCTCCGTTCTGCGCACTTTTGAAGACCTTGGTTTCTACTGCGTGGACAATCTTCCTGTTTCCTTCATCCCATCATTCGCTGAACAATCTATGGACGACGGCGAAATCTCTCGTGCCGCGCTGCTGGTGGATGCGCGCGAGGGCGAGCAACTGAAAAGATTGCCGGAAGTCTACCGCAAGCTGCGCCGAAATTATCCGGCCACACTGGTATTCATCGAAGCGAGCGATGAAGCGCTGGCGCGGCGCTTCAGCGAAACGCGCAGGCCGCATCCCATGGGCGCGGATCTTTCAGTTCTGGAAGGAATTCGAGCAGAACGGAAACGCATGAGTCGCATTCGTGAAATTGCCGACGTGGTGATTGACACCACGAAGTTCACGGTGCATGAACTGCGCCAGTTCATCACCGATCAGTTTCAAAAGGCGGGTCGCAGGCCGTTGCTCGTTTCGCTGGTGAGCTTTGGGTATCGATTCGGGCTCCCCGCCGATGCCGACCTGGTGTTCGATGTGCGCTTCCTGCCGAACCCGCATTTCGTGGCCAAGCTCCGTCCGTACAGCGGGAAAAATGCGCGCGTGGCGAAATACATCCGCTCGTTCAAGCAGACTGGCGAATTCCTGCGGCGCATTGACGGCCTGCTCGGCTATTTGATTCCGCACTACATTCGCGAAGGGAAAAGCTATTTGACTATCGCCTTCGGTTGCACGGGCGGACGGCACCGCTCGGTGACCATGGCGGAAGCGGTAGCCAAAGCTCTGGCTAAGCGCGGCTATACTACAAAGCTCGAACACAGGGACCTGGAGCGCTCGGTATCGTGAAAATTTCGTCAGAGCTGCGCGCGCTGCTCAAATTTGTGCGGCCGTACCGGCTGCGGCTGATTGCGGGTGTGGTGTTGCTCGGAGTGGTGGGACTGTGCCAGGGATTGATCGCGCTGATGATTATTCCGGCATGGGACGTGATTTTGAATCCACACAGTACTGCGACGAAAGTGAAGCTCATCACTTTGCCGCACAGTCATTACGTGATTTACCTCAATTCGTTCCTGCCATCGAGCATTCACTACGTTTGGACCGTTTTCGCGATCTGCCTCGTAGTGATTTTTCTTTCCAAGGCGCTGGCGGAATTTTTCGGCAGCACGATGATTCAATATGCGGGACACGCCGGCGTGACCGACCTGCGAAATCGCGTCTACGAAAAACTGGTGCGGCAGCCGATCGGATTTTTTCAGCACAATCCCACAGGACGCGTGATGTCCGCTGCGATCAGCGACGTGGACCAGGTGCGCAGCGCACTTTCCGAGCATCTGGCGGATTTTTTTCAGCAGATTTTCGCCCTCGCGGCGTTTGTGTGCGTGATGCTTGTGGTGAATTGGCGGCTGGCAATTGGCTCCGCCATTGTCATTCCGCTGGTGGTGTATCCCGTCGGCAAATTGGGCAAGAGAATACGAAAATCCGTGCAGAACACGCGCGTGCGCGTCGCCGACTTGAGCCAGATTTTGCAGGAGACGGTGAGCGGCAACCGCGTGGTGAAAGCCTTCGGCATGGAGAATTTCGAAATTCGCAAATTCCGCGAAACGGCGCAGCGCCTGTTGCGCGAAAACATGCGTTGGGTGAAGGCGTACGTCGTGACCTCACCGATGATGGATTTGCTGGGCGCGGTAGTGTTCGTGGTGCTGCTGTGGTACGCGCGCGAAGAAATTCTGCGGAACGTGATGACTAGCGGCATGGTGGTGAGCTTCATCTACGCGCTGTTTAATTCCTACACGCCCGTGAAGCGTATCGGCAGCCTCTACCACCAGTTCCAACTGGCCGCAGGAGCCTCAGTGGAAGTGCAAGGATTTTTGCAATTGCAGGAAGAAGCAGCGGAAGCTCCGGGCGCACCGGTGTTGCGTTCCTTCTCTCGCGAAATTGATTTCAATGAAGTCGGCTTCGCCTACGAAAGCGGCCCGACCATTCTGCACAATATCAGTTTGCGCGTGCCGGCGGGAAGCGTGGTTGCGATTGTTGGGTCTAGCGGCGCGGGCAAAACCACGCTGGTGAACTTGCTGCCGCGGTTCCACAGACCTGTGGCCGGGAGAATTTTGATTGATGGCCAGGACATAGGCGCGGTGAGCCTGCAGTCGCTGCGCGAGCAGATGGCCATCGTCACGCAGGAGACGATTCTCTTCAACGATACGGTTTGGAATAATTTGTGCTACGGTCGGCCGGATTTGCCGGAGGCTCGCGTGCTGGCCGCGGCGAAGGCGGCGCTCGCGCACGACTTCATCATCCAATTGCCGCAGGGTTATCAGACAAGGATCGGCGATCGCGGCCAGCGTCTCTCCGGGGGCCAGCGGCAGCGTCTGGCGATTGCGCGCGCCCTGTTGAAGGACGCGCCGATACTGATTCTCGACGAAGCTACTTCCGAACTTGATTCTGAATCCGAAATGCTGGTGCAGCACGCGCTCAATAATCTGATGGAGAGTCGCACTGTGTTCGTGATTGCGCACCGGCTCTCGACGGTGCGGCGCGCGGACCTGATCGCGGTACTTGAAGACGGCACCATTCGCGAACGCGGCACACACGAAGAATTGCTTGCGCGCAATGGCGTCTATGCGCGACTGTACCATCTGCAATTCCAGGAAATTGAGCCTCCTTTGCCTGCCGGACCCGTGTAAAATGGCCGCCCCTCCGCTCAAGTCGATGACCGGATATGCGCAGACGCGCGCGGAGAAAGATGGATGGGCCGTGCAGTTGTCCTTGCGCAGCGTGAATCACCGATTCTTGGACATGCGCGTGCGCTTGCCGGAAGGCTGGGACGCGCTGGAAACGGAAATACGCAAGAAAATGCAGGAGCGGTTCCGGCGCGGTCATGTCGAAGTCAGTTTGCAAATACAGGCGGCCAGGAACAATTCTGTGACGATCAATCGCGAGGTCGCAGCAGCTTATTTGAAGGCGGTGAAATCGCTCGGTGAAGAATTTGAAATGAAATCGGAGCCAGACATCGCCGCCATTTTGCGCTTGCCCGGTGTGACCTCTTCCGCGCCTCCCCAAGCGGAAATGGAGAACCTCGCTGAATTGGTACGCGCTGGCCTGACACGCGCGATAGACCAGCTCGACGAAATGCGGTGCATCGAGGGTCAGGCGCTATCCGAGGAGTTGACGCGGAGGCTCTGCGCCATCGAACATGCCACGGCGCGCGTTGAACTGCTGGCCGAACGCGTGCGTCCGGCCTATGCGCGCAAGCTCGAAACGCGCGTCAAGGAATTGCTGGGAAATTATGAAGCGGATCCTGCGCGGATCGCGCAAGAGGCCGCTTTTATCGCCGAGCGCAGTGACACTACGGAAGAACTCGCGCGGCTGCGCAGTCACGTGAAGCAGTTTCGCGGGTTGCTCGACGGCGGCGGCGACGTGGGCAAACGGCTGGATTTTCTCCTGCAGGAAATGCAGCGCGAGTCGAATACGCTGCTCTCCAAGGCCAGCGGCGCGGACGATGATGGCCTGCAGATCACGCAATTGGGACTCGAATTGAAAGCCGAGATTGAAAAATTGCGCGAGCAAGTGCAAAACGTCGAATAGCAAATGGCCGATTCTTTCGAACCGCTGATATTTATCGTTTCCGGGCCTTCCGGCTCGGGAAAATCGACGCTGGTAAAAAAGCTGTTGGAATTGCCGGGAACAATGCTATCGATTTCCGCAACGACACGGCCGCCTCGCGCAAACGAAAGCGACGGCACATGGTATCATTTTGTATCGGACAAGGAATTCCGCCAAATGATCGAGCGCGGCGAATTCCTTGAGCACGCCTGCGTTTTCGGGAAGCACAGTTACGGCACGCCGAAGAAATCGCTGGAAGAGGCGCGCGCGCGGCAGCTCGACCTGGTGCTCGAAATTGATGTGCAGGGCGCCGAACAGGTGCGCCAAAAGCTGCCGGAGTCCGTGGCGATTTTCATCGTGCCACCCTCGCGCCAGGAACTCGAAAAGCGCATTCGGGCGCGTAATCAGGACCGCGAGGACGAAATTGCTCGCCGCCTCGATCAGGCGCGCTTGGAAATGGCTCGTTATTTGGATTACGATTATGTAGTGATCAACGAAGATGTGGACCGCGCCGGTGAAGCGGTCCGGGCCATAGCGCAGTCAGCGCGTTGCGAGACGAAACGCAATCGCCAGCGCGTTCATCAGATACTCAAATCCTTTGGAGGATAGAGCACTCATGGCGGTTTCTAACCAGCCACCAGAAAGCAAATTTGCGTACGTAGTACTCATTGCGCGCCGCGCCCGGCAGCTTATGGCGGGAGGTCGGCCCCTGGTCGACAATCCCAAGAATCACAAATTCACGCGTGTTGCCGAAGAAGAAATGCGAAAAGGCATGCTGGAATTCGAGCTGCCCGAAGCAATGGACGCGGATGAAGACAAAGACGGGAAGCGAAAGAAGGGTTAAGTTTCGCTCGGCATGGCTTGATACCAGCCTGATGGTGTGAGGCATCAACAAATGCGAGTGGTGTTGGGAGTTTCGGGCGGTGTAGCGGCCTACAAGACGGCAGAGCTGGTGCGCCGTCTGCAGAAGGAAAAACTCGCCGTTCAAGTAGTGATGACGCGCGCCGCCCAGGAATTTGTCACGCCGCTGACGTTCGCCGCGCTGACGGGCGAAAAAGTGATTACCGGGCTTTTCGGCGATAAGCAGGCGAACGCGAATCTCGAAAGCGCCATCGAGCACATCGCCGTCGCGCAGCGAATCGACCTGTTGGTAATCGCTCCAGCGACAGCGGACGTTCTCGCGAAACTGGCCAATGGCGTCGCCGACGATTTTCTCACTACTCTATACTTGGCGACCAAAGCTCCCGTGATTGTAGCGCCCGCGATGAACGTCAACATGTGGGAGCATCCTGCGACACAGAAAAATCTGGATACGCTCCGCGAGCGCGGTGTAGGGATCGTGCAGCCTGATGAAGGCTACTTGGCGTGCGGGCTGACTGGCCCTGGACGGCTTGCCGGAACGGAAGCGATTTCTGCTGCCGTATGCCAAGCGCTCGGGCTAAAGCACGATTTCGATGGAATGAACGTCGTAATTACGGCAGGCCCGACGGTCGAAGATGTGGACTCCGTCCGCGTGCTGACGAATCGCTCTTCCGGCAAAATGGGTTACGCGCTGGCGGACGCGGCTTCGCGTCGCGGCGCGCACGTGTCGCTGGTCAGCGGACCCACGGAGCTGCGCGCGCCAAATGAAGTGGATTGGGTTCCGGTGCGCTCGACGGAAGAAATGCATCGCGCGGTGACCGAGCGGTCGCGTGATGCGAATGTCGTGATTATGGCGGCGGCGGTGTCCGATTATCGGCCCGCGTCGCCCGGAACGCAGAAAATCAAGCGCGCCGAAGGGCGTTTGACTCTCGAGCTCGAGCCGACTACGGACATTCTCGCCGAATTGGGCCGCGACAAAGGCTCCAGGATTCTCGTCGGATTCGCCGCGGAAACGGAGCGCCTTGCGGAAAATGCGCGGCGCAAGCTGGCCGCAAAAGGCGCGGACATGATCGTCGCCAATGATGTCACGAAAGAGGGCGCGGGCTTCGACACTGACACAAATGTCGTCAGCTTTTTCTTGCGCGATGGCCGGGAAATCGAACTGCCGAAAATGTCCAAATTCGACGTCGCCAATCGCATTCTCGACCAGGTTGCTGAAATCCGTAAGGGCGTGAAGTGAGCGGGCGCGCTGCGAGGCGGCAATGAAGCCCGAGACTCGCGCCGGCGCCGAAGCATGGCTCGACTATTTCGCCGAACTTAAAATTTCCCCGTTTTATCTTGACCGCGCCAAACCGTCCAGCAATCTCGGTGAGCCTGAGATGCCTGTTTCTCACGCCGTTCAAATTTCGCAATCGCCGCAAAATCTTGCCGGGCCGCCTGCGATTCGCGCAAAGTCCAGGAATCCTTTTGCCGCTCAGCCTAAGGCGGAAACTTCTGCGCCCCTGCCAGTCATAAAATCGGCGTCGCTTTTCGAAGCGGGCGAGCGCGTCACGAATGACTCGCTCGAACTTATTCGCGAGCGCATCGGCGATTGCAAGCGCTGTCGCCTCTGCCAGCAGCGCAACACAATTGTTTTCGGCAGCGGCAGTCCGCACGCGGAGCTTGTTTTTATCGGCGAAGGGCCAGGGCGTGATGAAGACATTCAGGGTCTGCCGTTCGTCGGCCGCGCTGGGAAATTGCTGACCCAGATGATCGAGGCCATGGGGCTGAAGCGCGATGATGTTTACATCTGCAACGTAGTGAAGTGCCGCCCGCCGGAAAACCGTGCGCCTGAGCCCGACGAAATGGAAACGTGCTCGCCATTTTTGTACCGCCAGCTCGCAGTGATCAATCCTAAAGCAATTGTTTGCCTCGGCGCCATCGCGTTTCAGGCTCTCTACGGTTCGAAGCAATCCATCTCGCGCCTGCGCGGCCAGTGGCTTGAATTTCGCGGCATTCCCATGATGGCCACATATCATCCTGCTTATTTGCTGCGCAATCCGAACGCAAAAGGCGACGTGTGGGAAGATTTGAAAAAAGTGATGGTCCACCTCGGGTTGAAAATCCCCTCGAAAACATAACGCATCCTCCGATTTTCACTCGCGCTGCTCTGCGTGTTTCAAGATTTCCTGCTACAGTACCGCACGGCAATTCTGGCCGCTGCGATTGAAAGTGTGATGTCATGGCAGTTGTTTTGTCTGCGGAGCGATGAGTGGGCATTCTTTTGGGTTTGACCGCGGCGTTGAACTGGGGCGTTGCCGATTTCATGGCTCGCTTCGCCACGCGGCGCACTGGTTCGCTGCGCGCGTTGCTGTTCATGCAGCTCGCGGGCATCTCTGTGCTCACCATCGGCATGGCCGCGACCGGCCATTGGACAAGATTCTTCCCCGCATTTCATCTCGGAATCTGGCTATGGATCGTGCTCGCGGGAATTCTAAGCGCGCTGAGTTCTCTGGCGCTCTATCGTTCGTTCGAAATAGGAGTTCTCGCGCTGGTTTCGCCTATTGCCGCAAGCTATCCGGCGCTGACCGTCGCGCTATCCATTTTATCCGGCGAGCGGCTGACGCGCGCGCACGCCCTGGGAATCGCGTCCGCTTTAGTCGGAGTGATCGTCGCGGCGCTCGCCCTCCCGTCGCAGACCGCTGCGGAGGCGCAACACGCCACGCCGGAACATCATCGCCGCCATTTGCTGCGCGGCGTGCCATGGGCGCTCGCAGCCGCGCTCGGATTCGGCGTGAATTATTGGGTTCTTGGATTCCGCGTGATGCCCGTATTCGGCGGTTTCGCTTCCGTGTGGGTGATCCGCCTGGTTACGCTTGTGGTTCTCGCGTCTCTGCTTCGTCCGATGAGAGCATCTATGGCTGTTCCAAGAGGTTCGGCGGCCTGGCTCATTTTTTTCATCGGTGTGACCGACACAGCCGGATTCGTCGCGAATAATTTCGCCTTCAAACAGGAACAAATCGCTATCGCCACGGTGCTGGCCTCTCTTTACGGAATAGTCACGCTGTTTTTCGCCGCTGCGTTTTTGCGCGAAAGGCTTGGCCGTCGGCAATGGCTGGGTATCGCGCTCATATTTGTGGGAGTCGCGTTGGTGAGCGTATAGACGGGCGCCCCTTGCTGTTACACTAGCGCGAATATGGATCCGCAATTCTGCGAAATTGCACTGCCAGTCCCGCTGCGCTCGACCTTTACCTACGCTATTCCTGAACGTTTTGCCGGGTCGGAGATTATTGGCAGTCGCGTGGCCGTTCCTTTTCGCAACCGCGCCATAGTTGGCGTTGCCGTAAAATTGTCCGCCAGGCCCGCTGCCGATAAGACTACAAAAGAAATCGTCGAGCTGGTGGATGATATTCCGGCTCTCACTCCGCAATTGCTCGACCTCGGCCAATGGATCAGCCGTTATTACGTCGCCCCGATCGGCGAAACGCTGCGCTCCATGCTGCCGCCCCTCGCTGAACTCCGCGAGCACCGCGAATATTTCTTGACCGAGCATGGCCGCGAGTTTTTGGCCGAAGCAAAAGAGCGGGGGACGGCGGATTCGAGTGAAGCTGAAGATTTAGCGGCGCTGGAGCTTGTCGGCCTTGATGAAGAAGCGGTTTCTTCCGCGAAGTTGAAGCGCATTGCTGGAGGTGAAGCTGCGGCGCGACGGCTGATGCGTCGAGGATTGATCGCCGCACGGGAACGCATGCGGCGCAAGAAAGAGCGCGTGCAGAAGATTGTCTCGTGGAATTCCGTCGCTGCCCCGGCGGACCCGCGCGAAAAGAAAGTCCGCGAAATTCTGACCGCTACGCGCGGCCCCTTGCCCGCAACCGCGCTGGCGCAACAGGGAGTTTCACGCGCGCTGCTGGCGCGGCTGGAAAAACAAGAGAAAATCATCGTGTGGGAAGAGCCATTCACCGCCGACGAAGATCCGTGGGAAGCGAACTTCATTTCGCCGGCAAATACTTTGAACGCGGAGCAACACTGCGCAACGGCCTCGATTCGCGAATGGCTCGCCGCGCGCAAATTTACGGCAGCGCTCTTGCACGGCGTCACGGGAAGCGGGAAAACGGAAGTCTACCTTGCCGCAATCGAAGCAGCTCTGGCGCAGCAACGCACGGCTATCGTGCTGGTGCCGGAAATCGCGCTGACGCTGTGGCTCAGCCGCCTGGTCCGCGCGCGATTTGGCGCCACGGTAGCCGTCTTGCATAGCGGCTTGGCCGATAACGAGCGTTCTCACGAATGGTGGCGCGTGCGCCGCGACGAAGCGCGCGTTGTTGTCGGAACCCGCTCGGCAGTTTTTGCGCCGCTTGAAAATCTCGGCCTCCTAATCGTAGACGAAGAGCAGGAGGGAAGTTATAAGCAGGAAGAAACGCCGCGCTATCACGGCCGTGACACTGCGGTCGTTCGCGCGCGTCTCGCCAATGCTGTCGCGTTGCTCGGTTCCGCAACGCCTTCGCTCGAAAGCTTTCACAACGCGCGCACCGGAAAATACAATCTCCTGGAACTGAAAACGCGCGTCGAGGCCCGCCCGCTCGCAGCCGTGAAACTCGTGGATTTGCGCGAAGAGTTCAAGCGCACCCATCGTTCTGCAGCAGTTTCAGCGCCGCTTGTCGCAGAGATGCGAAAGCGCCTCGATGAAGGCACCCAGGCTCTCGTGCTGATTAATCGCCGTGGATATTCTTGGTACGTGTTGTGCCGCAGTTGCGGTGCGGGCGTCGAATGCGCAAACTGCAGTATCGCGCTTTCGTACCACAAGCGGCGCGCGCGGCTGGAATGCCACTACTGCGGCTACTCAATCGCCGTTCCAAAATTGTGCCCGAAGTGCAAGTCGCAATATCTTTATTTTGTCGGCGACGGCGCGGAGCGCGTCGAGGAATTTCTCCGCGAACAATTTCCCAAGGCGCGCATCGGCCGCCTCGATCGCGACACCGTGCGCACCAAGCGCGAATACCAAAAAGTGCTCGGCGCGTTTGCGCGCGGCGACTTGGATTTGCTCGTTGGCACGCAAATGGTTGCGAAGGGACACGATTTCGAGCGCGTCACTCTGGTCGGCGTGGTCGCCGCCGATCTGGCCCTCGGACGCCCTGATTTTCGCGCCGCGGAGCGCACGTTTCAGTTGCTCACTCAAGTTGCAGGACGCGCCGGCCGCGGCCGATTTCCCGGCGAGGTGCTGATCGAAACCTATTACCCCGAGCACTATGCCATCCAGCACGCCGTGGATCAGGATTACTCCGCATTTTTCGACCGCGAAATTTATTTCCGCCAGGTGATGCATTATCCGCCGTTCATCGCCCTGGCGAACGTTCTCGTGCGCGACCGCAAGATCGAAAATGCGATTCGCTGGTCGCGCGCCATCGCAGCATATTTCGATTCGCGGAAGCACGACGAACTTCGCGTTCTCGGCCCAGCGGCCGCCGCATTGTCCAAATTGCGCCGCGATTTTCGCTTTCAGATTTTACTGAAATCGCCGAACCGCAAACTTCTCGGGAAAATCTTAGAGGGCTGCCTGAGTTTTTGCGCGGCGAAACAAATTCCTGAAACCGCCGTGCTCGTAGATGTGGATCCGATGAACCTCCTGTGAGCGCGGCGGCGATTTAACGGTTTCAGGCGCGGTCAGCGGCAGCGGTGTAAAGCACAGCAGGAAAATAATCAGCGCGACCAAGGCCCAGGCGCGGCGCTTTGTGTCGAGAGGCGTCCACGAATCAATCAGCGGCGGATGCTGAAAGCCGAGAACAAGCAGCAGCAGCGCGATGATTAGCCATTCGCTTCCGCCATTGCGCCAAAAGAGAATGCCGATGGCAAAGAGGCCGATACCAAACGTCATCGAAATGCGGCGATGGCTGCCGCTCGCTACGCTGTAAATGATATGCCCTCCATCCAACTGGCCCACCGGCAAAAGATTCAGCGCGGTCGCGAATAGCCCGACCCACGCGGCCAGTGCGATGGGACTGAGCAAAATATTTTGCGCGGGCACGCCTGGATAAAAAATGGCGAGGAGGAATTTCACCAACGGCGGATTGCCGAAAATCACCAGCGCGTCCGCCTGCGCGTTAGGCACCACCTTCGACATGTAAATTCCCGCGATCAAAATCGGTACCGCCAGGACAAATCCGACCAGGGGGCCGGAAAATCCCACATCGAAGAGCGCTTTGCGATTGAAAATCGGCGAGCGAATGCGAATGAACGCGCCAAACGTGCCGATCAGCGTCGGCGCCGGCAAAAAATACGGATAGCTGGCGTTGATTTTGTAATAGCGGCACGCGAAGTAGTGCCCGAGTTCATGCGCCAGCAAAATCCCGAGCAGCGTAAAGGCAAAAGGAATGCCGCCGAGCAGCAATCGCGGATGAATCAGCGCCTGCCATGTCGGGGCAAAGGGATTCTCAAGTCCCGCGAATGGAGGGAGATTTTGCGCGTAGGACACGGAAAATTCGCGGCCCACCGCCAGCGTCGAAATCACCGTAAGTACAAAAAGCACCACCGAAAGGATGAACGGGCGCTTCTGCGGAATTTCCGGAAGCGCGCGCGGCTCGAAAAACACGCGGCGGCGCTGCTCAAGCATCTGCGCGGGCGTCTGAGCGGGAGCGCCGCCATGTCCATTTCCATTCTCCACGTGTATAGATTACACGACACGCCGCGATCGCGCTAACGTGCTGGTCGAATTGTGATTTAACTTGGCCTAAAGTTGGCCTCCTTTTTGGGTCCCGGACGCTAACTTCCTCGTCTCTGCTCAGTCGAGTTGCACCAAAATTGTGCATTTTTACCTTGGACAAAGTGGGGTTTCTTTGCGATTAGAAATGCACCCCGTCATTTGTTTTGTGTGACTTACGTCGAGTTCTAATTTTTCATAGGATTTGCGATTAGAGTACTGATACTTGCTGGAGGCTAGAGGCTGGAAGTTGGAAACCAGAAGTTCGCGCACAAAGCGGCACGAACAGGAAGGGGTCTTCTGTTTTTGAGAGCTTGCTTCGCTGACCAGCGGTTCCATTTTGGCAATATGCCCCCTAAACGAAAAAAGCCGCCCAAGGCGGCCGTGCACTTCTCCTGCGCCGAATTGTCTGGCTGGCCCTCCAGCCGAGAAGAACTATATACCGCAACGACAGGTAGATGTCAAGGTAATTGTGGGTAAGGCTATTGGGTGGGGAAAAGTGCTACACCCAAGCCTGCCAACGGGGGGAGTTGATTAACGTACTGCTGAGCGTGTCTTCAAGTCAACCCGCGCACTCTTTGTGCAGGACGCAAAGAATGCGGCACCCGCTATTGTTCTGGCGGTGCCATGGGCCAAGGCCGTGTGTGGTATCATCAGCCCGGCCCTGATGTCAATGGAGGAACGTTACGAATCGCAAAAGAGTGCTCCACCCGCCAGATCAGAAACGGAGGCTATGAAATGTGGCAAACCAAGTGGAGGATAATCGGGGTTCTTTCGGTATTCTGGTTGCTTCGAGCTCAGGCTTCATCGGGGCCATCCATATCGGTCTCGATCAGCACGCCCAACACAACGGTCCGTGTCGGGCAGCCAATCCCTATCCGAATCGACTTGAAGAACACGTCGAACAGTGAGGTAAGAATTGGCAGAGTTACAAGCCACGGGCAAGCGGAGCTTGACTATGAGGTTGTTCTGCTGGACAGCGCCGGGCATCCGGTTCCGCAGACCAAATACGGAGACGCCGCCGCCAACAGACAGGTGATCATCGTCAGCCGAGAACTGTCACCGGTGGCGCCTGCAGAAACTACAGTGCAGAGGACGGAGCTGACGAAGTTATTCAACATAACAAAGCCCGGCACGTATACCGTTCGCGTCGGCCGAAGGTGGCCTCCGATGAAAGGGAAAATCGAATGGTCCAATACCCTGACCCTAACAATCACGAACTAATGGGCGGGTGGCCCATGCTAAAGTCGGTTTTGCGGGTGCCCCATGCTCGGTTGGTGAGCGTGGGGCTTTTGACTTCGCAAACGTCCGTGGTTCGCCTGACAGCAATCATTCAACCGGGTCGATTGAAATCAACACCTCTCCCCGTTGCTGATAAAAGGCGTAGCTGCTCCACGACCAGTGCTTGGGATCGTCCACCAGCCCTCGTTCCACAGGATTCGCGTGCATGTAGCTGAGCTTTTCGATTTTCTTCTTCCGGCTCCAAACGTTGAAGTCATAGAATCGCCGCTGCCAGAACTGCGCCAGTTTCCCGTTTCGCGAGGAGGCAAATGGAAAAGTTCGTTGCGCAACGGAAACGCGACGACGCGGCCTGCG
>DASYYQ010000119.1:0-6117 GCA_035933545.1 Candidatus Acidiferrales bacterium
CAGGAATTCGCACGGGCTGTTTCACGACTTTGTCCGAAATGTCTGGTGCCAGGTCGAACACGGTCTGTTCGGGATGGCGGCCCCTGGCTGAGTTTTGCCTTGGCGCACTCCACACTTTGGCTGCAAGCAGAACCCCCAGTACAACGGACCAGACTAACTGCTTATTTTTCGGCTTCATCCAGTTCGCGATTCCAGCCTCCAGCCTCAAGCTTCCAGCATCCAGAACTCACATCATCCAGCCGCCCGAAATGCTCAGCACCTGGCCCGTGATGTAATCCGCCACATCCGACGCGAGAAATTTCACCGCTTCGGCCACATCGTCCGCCGACGGAGGACGCCCCACCGGAAATCGCGCATCGCGCATCCGCCGCGCTTCTTCCAGCGACAATTCCTTATCATCAATATTCGGCGGATTCACCACGTTCACAGTGATTCCGTTTTTCGCTTCTTCCAGCGCCAGCGAACGCGAAAACGCCACCACCGCCGCCTTAGCCGCCGCGTACGCCGAAATCGTGGCCTGTCCAAACGCCCGCTCTGCTCCCACTGCTCCCAAATTGACGATCCGGCCCCAGCGCTGCCGCCGCATCACCGCAATCGCCGCTTTGCTGGTATAAAAAACGCTCAGCAAATTCGAATCCAGCACTCGCCGCCACTCTTCAATCGTCGTTTCCGCCACCGTGGCCCAATTAAAGTTCCCGACATTATTCACCAGCACGTCCAGCCGCCCGAACCGCTCCGCCACAGAAGTCACCAGCTTCTCCGATTGCGCCGCATCCGTCGCGTCCGCCTCCATCGCAAAACATTCGCAACCAATCGCCTGCAGTTGCCGCAAAGTATTTTGCGCCGCGGCTTTATTCGTGCGATACGAAATCGCAATCCGCGCTCCGTCGCGCGCCATGCTCATCGCGATCCCTTTGCCGATCCCGCGGCTCCCGCCGGTCACCACCGCCACTCGCTGCCTAAGACTCACCCGCCCCCTCCTCAAAACTCCCGCAATTCACGTCTCCACGAACTCAATTTCACTCGCGCCCCACACCCCCATGTCATCCCGCCTGCCCTGAGGAACGAAGGGAACCCGGTCGCGCCCGGCTGCGCAGCAGCCCAACCTGAAAATGCCGCGAACGGCGGTGAGGCATCCGCTTCTTATTCCCGCCTCCACCTGACACGGCGCTTGATTGTCATTTCCTTTCGCGCGCTTCATTCGCCTGTCCTGAGTGCTCTGGCGAAGGGCGCGATGCATTTCAGGAGGGCGGAGCTTCAGCTCCGCCACAAAGACCACGATTTTGTCCCGTTCCTACTCGCGCCGTTCTGCGCGCGATGTATTCGCTGTCGCTTTCTACTCTCAACTGCTAACTTCCGCCCCCTGAACGCTATCCGACGGTCTCCCCACGGTCCGTCTGAATGTCGCTCTCACCCGAAAAAATTCCCCATGCCGTGCCCGCCATGAACATTACCGGATTCCTCGCCCCTTGCCAAGCTGCGTAAATCCTCGACTTACAACCCCAATTGACGCATTCTGCGTCCGATGCTACGTACCCCACCAAAGGGAGCCCGCTATGCTCGAACTGCTCCGCGTTTGCAAGCGATTCAAAAACATTTCCGCCGTAGATGACGTCAGCTTTTTCGCGCGCCCTGGCGAAATTACTGGTTACCTTGGACCAAACGGCTCCGGCAAGTCCACGACCATCAAAATGATCACAGGGCTGATGCAGACAACGTCTGGGAAAATTTTCTTCCAAGGCGAACCAATTGAACGTGACTTGATCGCTTACAAGCAACGCCTTGGCTATGTCCCCGAGGAGCCCTATCTTTACTCCCACCTGAGCGGCCTCGAATATCTGACCATGGTCGGCCAATTGCGCAATCTGCCTGTGAAGTCTACGGTCGATCGCATAGACGGATTGCTGCGCTTATTTTCCCTTCACCCCAGCCGGCATGTGGCAATTGCATCCTACTCCAAAGGGATGCGTCAGAAGATTCTGCTTTCCGCGGCCCTGCTGCACAATCCCGATCTTCTGGTCCTGGACGAACCTTTTTCCGGCCTCGACGTCGGCACTGGGCTCGTTCTGCGCAGTTTGATTCAGGAACTCGCCGCGCGCGGAAAAGTCGTGCTCTTCAGCTCTCATGAACTAGAGACCGTCGAGCGCCTCTGCTCGCACGTGGTGATTCTCAACCGCGGCAAAATCGCAGCCGATGACTCCATCGAGCGTCTGCGCGCGCTCATGGCCCTCCCCACGCTGGAAGGCATCTTCTCGCAACTCGCCGTCGAACAGGACACCGCTGCAATTTCTCGCGAGATTGCAGATCTAATTCACGCATGAACAGCGCAGCAAACGCGAAACTGCAGTTTCGAGTGCTCTATCGCCAATTCCTTTTCCGCGTGGTGGATCTCGAAATTCTGTCCGCCGATGCGCTCGGCGACGCGAACAAACTGCTGGGACAATTCGCGGCGCTCCTCATTCTGGTCAGCATAATCTGGTCCTTCGGCGCGTTCGGCATCATTGGCGCGAACAATATGCCTCCCGAAACCCGCGCGAGCCTTACCCTGTTCATGACGCACTTCCTGGTCGCCACCACCATGCTGGTGGTCGGCATATTCGCGGTTCTCAGTTGGGATTCCATTTTCCCCGATCGTCGCGACGTTCTCGTGCTGGCGCCTCTGCCGGTGCGCCCACGCACTATGTTTCTGGCCAAAGTGGCGGCTACCGGCACAGCCCTGAGCCTGGTTGTCGTTTTGCTGAACTGCGCGACCGGCCTCGCTTGGCCATTCGCCCTTGCTGTGCCTGTAACCGCTCCGCTCGGTTTCCTGCGCTCCCTTGCAGCTTATTGGTTCACCATGTTCGCCGCCGGCATTTTCATTTATTGCGCTGTGCTGGCCCTCCAAGGACTCGCCGCGCAATTCCTCCCGCGCCACCTGTTCCTCCGCGCCTCAGGATTTTTGCAAATGGCCGCCTTCTGCCTATTCGTCTGCGCGTATTTCCTCGAGCCTCCCGTTGACGGCCTCAAGATGCTCACCGCTCCGCAAAATCGCCATCTGCTCGCCTGCCTGCCTTCCTATTGGTTCTTCGGACTCTTTCATCAGCTCAATGGCTCGATGCATCCGGTTTTGGCGCCGCTGGCTCGCCGCGCTTGGATAGGCTTGACAATTGCCGGACTCGCCGCAGCCGCCGCGTACGCGCTGTCTTACATGCGAACGATGCGCCAGATTGTCGAGGCACCGGACATCGCTCCCGGTTCGCGCGGCCTCAGATGGCTCCCGCGCTTCGGCGACAGCCTGCAAACTGCCATCGTGCAATTTTGCATCCGCACTCTCGCTCGCAGCCGCCAGCATCGCCTGATTCTGGCGTTCTACTTGGGAATCGGCTTGGCCTTCACCATTTCTCTTCTCCAATTTCTCGCGTCCGCGCCGCAACCTCCTGGCAGCGTCGCCATCAACGCTTGGCATCAGGCGAACGTGCCTTTGCTTACAGCGACCATCATGATGACGGTCCTCGCGGTGCTCGGAGCGCGCGTGGTCTTCGCCCTTCCCCTGGAACTGCGCGCCAACTGGATTTTTCGCGCCGTGGGAATGCATGACGCCGGAAAGATCCTCATCGCCAGCCGCCGCGCGCTTCTGCTGATCTCCATTGTGCCTGTCTGGTTGGTTTCCGCGGCAGCCTGCTTTTGGCTCTGGCCATGGCGCCAGGCCGCGGCCCATTTGGCCGTTCTCGCCCTCATCGGAATTATTCTCGCCGATCTCTGTCTGTGGGGCTTCCGCAAGATTCCTTTTACTTGTTCGTACTTGCCCGGCAAATCGCAAGTACACATCGTCATCATCGCTGTTGTTGTGCTCCTGATGCTCGTAGCGCAAAGCGTCATTTTCGAGCAGCAAGCGCTTCAAAGGCCGGCAATCATGGCAGTCGTACTCGTGCTGCTCGGCACCGTCGCGATAGGAATCAGGTGGCACATACATGCGCTGGCAAAGTCGGACGAAGAAGAATTGCGCTTCGAGGAAATTGACCCTGCGGCCCTTGTGGAACTAGGCCTCTCCAGCAATAAGTCCTGAACATTTCACAGCGCAAGCATAGCTTCGCTTTTTACCTCAATGGTTGAATCAACTTCTCAGCTTCCACTTGCGGACCACTGTCTACTGACCACCTTGCTTCACGTCTGCTCGTCACTCCATTTGCTGCCCCGAGTTCCTCTCGCCGTTCACGGAACACGGGTCACAGGTCAAGTCTGCTCGTCACTCATCACTTGCCACTCGTCACTGCCTTCTCTAGCCACTCGTCACTTGTCACTCGTCACTGCCCTATCATATTGTCTATCCGTGCCATCCCTTCACCGCCTGCGCGCGTTCTGGAGAACCACCTCGGCGCTCGACCGCGTTTCCACCGCCGTGCTCATTTTTGCGATTCTCGCGTGGAGCACCGCGCTGGGCGATTACGTTTCGTTTCTCGGCGCATGGCTGGTGGTTCTTTTTCTGCTCGCCGCTGGCTACCTCGTCGTGCGATTCGCGCAGTGGGTGCGCAGACACGTGCTGTGGGGCCTGCGCAATCGTTTAATCGTCGCTTATATTTTCATCGCCGTAGTGCCCATCGTGCTTCTGGCCACGATGGTGGTCGTTTCCGCGTACTTGCTTTATTTCCAACTTGGCGCGCACTTGTTGAGCGACGATCTCAACGAGCGCATCGACGCCACCGAACACGTTGCCGACACGCTCACAAGAACGCTCGAAGCGCACCGAAAAAACGGCGTTGGCGTCACCACGAATGACCTGCTCGCGCAGCCCGGGGTCAGCTCGCTCCTCGCCAGCGCCCGACAATATCTGCCTGACCTGCAAGTCCAGGTCGCCACCGCCGCCGAAATTGAGGCGAAAACGCGCGCCCTCCAGAAATTCTCCGGCCTGGTGCAATCGGACGGCAGCCTTTGGATCGAAGCTGCTGTTCCCGCCGGCGCCGCGCCGCAATCCGCCGCCGCGCAAGAGGAACTTTTCGTGCGCGTCCCGCTGACCACTGCGCTGCTGCAAACTCTTGCGCCCGATCTGGGACCTGTGCAACTCACCACCTTCCGCCCCGCCACTTCTTCCGACCCTCCGGCAACGGTTTTCACTTTTGGCGGGCAGCGCCTGGTTCGCGCAGGCCAAGTCGCCTCTGCGCGCCCGCTTTCGCCCAAGCGCGGGTGGTACGACGTCGCAATCAACGGCGGCTCCACGCTCAACGCGGTCTTCGCTGAAAAAGGGCAGCCCACCTCAGCAACCGTTCCCGTGGTTGCCGCTTTTTCCATGCGTCCGTGGGAATTAAATCACCGGCTGTTCGCGTCGCTGGGCGCGGTGGGCGATCCGCTGGTGATGGCGCTGATTCTCATTACCATTTTTTTCCTGGCGCTGGAGGCCGCCGCGCTGGTGACCGGAATCGTCCTCACGCGCACCATCACTATCGCCGTGGATGATCTCTACACCGCCACGCGGCACGTTCGCCAGGGCGATTTTCGCCATCGCATCCACGTGCGCCAGCGCGATCAGCTTGGCGTGCTCGCCGAATCGTTCAACGCCATGACCAGCTCCATCTCCGAGCTCATCGAAGAGCAGCGCGCGCGACAGAAACTCGAAAACGAAATCAGCATTGCGCGCGAAGTTCAAGGCCAGCTTTTCCCGCGAGAACTTCCTTCGCTTCCCGGCCTGGAACTCGCCGCCATTTGCCGCGCCGCGCGGGTGGTCTCCGGCGACTATTATGATTTCCTGAAGCTCGGCGATTCGAAACTCGGCCTGGTCATCGCCGACATCAGCGGCAAAGGAATTTCCGCCGCGCTTTTGATGGCCAGCCTGCAAGCTGCGCTGCGCGGGCAGGCCATTCTTAACGGGCATCGCACGACCGCGCAGGTGGTCGAAAGCCTCAACCGGCATCTTTTCATCAACACTTCGGACGATCGTTACGCCACCCTGTTTTACGCCGAATACGACGCGAGTTCCCGCTCGCTCTGCTACACCAACGCGGGACACTGCGCGCCATTTTTTGTGCGCGGCAATCAGGTCAGCAAGCTCGATCAGGGCGGCACCGTGGTCGGCCTTTTCGACCATGCCGATTACAAGCAGGTCACTGTGCCGGCGGAGCCGGGTTCGCTCTTCGTGGGATTCAG
>DASYYQ010000151.1:0-65093 GCA_035933545.1 Candidatus Acidiferrales bacterium
ATCTATGAAGAGCGGTTTGGTGCGGTCGTAACTTCCAACCTCAAATTCTAGAGTTCTGTTCCTCTGCAAGGAATATCGCCCGGCAACCGTCCGTCTTGATCCTTCGACGTCCTGATACACTTTCGGCGCTTCAAGCCGCACGCCGCCATTTCTCGTTTCCAACACCAACGCTCCTTGCTTATCGATCTTCAACTTCTGCGCTCCTGCAAAGCGAAGCCGGATCAGTTTCGCATCCGCCCCAGGTGCCACAACGAAGTCGTACTCCAGTAGTCTCTGGTTGCCGTAATAGACTAGGTCTACGCCGGAATACACGTCCTCGTATTTCGCCTTGGCGTACATGGGAATGTCCCTCTGCCACCCGTTCGAGTCGTTGCCAAGAAAATAGTTACTTTTGCTCGGCAATTCATCAATTCCAGTGGTTACAACATTCGGGTTTGCGCCTACTAGGTCCATTCGCAGGATCGAGCCGCTCGTTTGCTTTTCCGAATCATTGATAAGCAACTGACGGCCAACAAGGGACTGCTGCCCTTGATGCTCCCCACCTGCCCTTGGCTGTTCGTCGTTTGCTTTGGTTGTCGGTAATGAGAGGACCGCCTCATCCGCCGTTAGAAAAAGTGTGTAACCCGGGCCCCGAGAGATGAACTTCACCGGCGAATTCGTTTGGCCTTGATTTTTCTCGAAGGCAAGCGGGAGCTCTCCGTAGGCCTTAAGAATTCTGCGCTGAGTTAATGGATCGGGCTTCGAAAGCCCACTGGCGCTGGCGTTTGCTCGGTTGGGAGCCACATGAACTGTGGCGTCTGCCAAAGTACGTGTTCCGCGCCAATCGTGCAAGGCGAGTTGGCACGTCGCTATCAGAACGGCTACGCTCAAAATGATTCCAAATTCCCTCTTCATGTACGCCCCTCTTAAGTCAGAAATCGGGTACTGTGCCAGCTTCCAGTGTGACGCCCACCGGATGCCTTGTCATTTACTTGTACCCGCATTGTTAGTGACGGATTGGGCATCCCATATTTCGAAGAAGAGCTGAGGCCTCAATCTGATAGAATCCGCGCCAGAGCGTACTAAAAATGTACAAGGCGGGCGACAAGGTAGAGGTAATCGCCACGGGGCGACCGGGCGAAATCGACAAAATACTTTGTGAAGGGCCGTCGGGGAAACAAGTTCCTTACGAATGGCAAGTGCGTTTTACGGATGGAAAAGAACCGTCGCGATTTCACTGCCGTGACGAAAATGAATTAAGCAGCCTGATGGAAGAACCTGAATCGGGAATTTCCCCTGCCGAGCCAATTCAAGGTTAGAGAATCGTGGTGGAGGCCGCGCCACAACTCCTCGGAAAGGAGATGATCATGTCGTTTCGACAACGCGTGATCGCCGGGTACAAAAAGATGCTGGTGCAGGCGAAGAAAGACTTCAAACGTGACAATAGGCTTTTGCATGGCGCACGGGCGGATTCGGTCGGACGAACAAGTCTGAAACTGGCCGTGAAGGACCACAAGAACAGAATTAAAATGTGTGTGCGTGAAATTGCAAACTTGGAGCGACGCGAAAAATCCGGCGAGTAGGCAATGTGCTGCCAAGGGGAATTTCTAGAGGCAACGAAATCGCGCGAACGCAAAAAAAGAACCTTAGCCTCTCTGGTAACGAAGTCGCGGAACGCATGAAACTCATTGTGGATAATCGCACTCACTGGAAAACCTCGGATGTCCGCCAGTTTATCATGCGCGCCCTTCGGTTTGAACGGCCTGAGTTATTTGCCAAACAGTGTTCCGACTATACTTTGCGTTGTGATGTTGAATACCACGATGCCGCTGACGACCCGTCATGTTCCGGGCAAACTCATATCGAGGTCGGTTCGATGTGGTTCAAACTTCCAAGAGAGACTGTCGATAAAGTCGATTTGGCCATCGTTTGTTTTCACGAAGCGGCACATAGCCGAGGGCTTGACCATGACTCCATGACCGGAGACCCTCGCTATGATCGAGTCGGCAACTGGCGAGAGCTATATGCTTGGGCGAATGACCTTCCACTCGAAAAACGGAAGCCTAGAATGAAGAGGCGCAGCGGCACGGATATTGCTGGTGGTATTCCTCACAGCGGTAGAACTGGCCGGGCTTGATTTCGGTGACGATGGGTCGCTCGAAGGCGCCGGGAAAGCCGGTAACTAGCGCGACATGCCTGCCAGCCGCACTGAGTTTTGTGTACGAGATGGGAAGGTTTATCTTCCCGTAGAGGATGTTGGACACATGGATGAATTCCGGCGCATTTACGACCAGCTCCGCAACAAAAAATGAGAATCCCTGCTTTGATTATGCTCGCGGCGACTCTGGCAGGGGCGCAGTCCGCGCCATCCAGAAAGGGCATCCCTGCAATAGCGAAAACGGCAAACGGGGCGGTCGTGTCCATCGTTATGTCGGACAAGGACGGCAACCCTATCGCCCAAGGCAGTGGGTTCCTTGTAAACAGCGACGGCCTCATCCTGACCAATTACCACGTCATCGCGCAAGGTACGTCTGCCGTCGTTAAGCTTCCTGACGGCGCTTTCTTTGTCGTCGATGGAGTGCTTGCATTCGACAAAGCCCGCGACGTTGCCCTTATCAAGGCACACGGCGAAGACTTCCGCACGCTCACTCTCGGCAACTCCGACCGGGTCGAAGTGGGACAGGAAGTCGTCGCTATTGGCAATCCGCTCTCTCTCGAATCGACCGTTTCAAACGGCATCGTCAGCGGAATTCGAACAGACGCGGACCTGGGCGGCAAGTTCTTGCAGGTTACGACGCCGATTTCACCCGGTAGCAGCGGCGGCCCGTTGTTCAGCATGGGTGGAAAGGTAGTTGGAATCACGACCCTGTATCTCAAGGGCGGCGAAAATCTAAATTTCGCAATCCCCATCAATGACGCGAAACATCTGCTCTTCTTGGCCAGATCCGCCAAACCCCAGGCTTTTCCCAACGAGTCTGAACCGACCGAAGCGCAAGCCCAAGACGAAAATTCTTCAACACCGGCCTCGCAGACGAATCCTACCGCCCGCGATTATTATAAGCAGCTTTATGACGCTGGCGGTTTCTCCGGGGTCTCAAATGGGTACGTTTGCTTCGACGAAGCCCCTCAGTCAGTGGGGTTTCTGGTTATCCAGGCCATTGCGTATGACGAAGCGTACGAGAAGGCGTTTGACAAAGCTACGCAAATCATGTTCACAAAGGATTGGCGAGAAGACCCAGAGAAGGTTAAGGAGTTCCAAAGTGCGGTAAACGCAGAAGGGGAAATCCAGAAGCAATGGCCGTATGTCAGCTTCGTCGGCGATGATTTCTTCCAGCCAGGAATCCCTGCTGACGTGCAAAAGTTTCTTCGCGGAGGGGGACGAATCTTGCGCATGGATTGGTACAGCAGAGGCGTCAAGAATGGCCCCGGTGAAGAATATCACTGGAACGGAAACTCTTGGATCTTTCAGATTGTGGAGGCGACGCCGATAGGCCCACAGACTTCAATCTACACTCTCTCAATTGAGCCGACCACGATGCGATATCTGATGACCCTGAGTATGACGGTCGCCGATAAGTCAGGTTTGACCCCTCCCAGTTCCGTAACGAAACCCATTCTGCAGGGCGTTTGCGAAAAAATTCCGGCCAAGCAATGAAATGAAGTTCGCGCGTTTTTCGGTGAGGAGCACGCACACCTTAGATGGAGGGAGAACCGATGACCTATATGTGGCCAACGAAAGATGGAAAGGCGTGGATTGTGGCGATGAGGTTTGAAGGCACGGAAATGGAACCCGTCCTGAAGAGAGTGCAGGCCGCGGGATGGCCGAAGCCAACACCGGTTGGGGGCGTGCCAAGCGGATGGGAAGGCGTTTCGGACCCGGCGAGAGCGAAAAACAGAGCGGTGCACTAGGCGAGGACGACTCGGCGAGCTGACTACCTCACACAGGTTTAGGATTTCGGCAAAAGGTGACAGGATGTCCAAGAAAGCGAAGGGAAAGCCTTGGCACTCAAAGGAAACAGCCGTGTATCATGATAATGCAATGTGCGCCGAAGGAAAGAAGGTCGTGCTGCGCCTGGAAGGAACCGGACAAAACCCCTACTGCCCCGAATGCGGGAGGTTAAATAACCTACCTTGACACGTCCGCTGGCGCGCCCCGAATCGCAGGAAATCCGATGGCAAGCACGTCGAAAAAAATCGCTGTCGCTCGGACCACTTATCACCATTCGCTGCGAACGAACGAGCACGTGACCCTCTAGCTTGGAAGGACGCCAGCGAAGCGTATGAGCTCCCCGATAATCGGGAACTAGAACTCGAATCGCACGGAGAAAAACCATGACCCAGGCACAGAAAGCTGAAATCTTCGATCTTCTTCAGCGAACGAGAGTGATTCAAGTTCGCAAGGACAAAAGTAGCGGAACGCTGGTAACGCGGATTGAGCACGGGGATACTAAGAGCATAGAGGTCGGTGATTTTGTCGTGTCGCTAGAAGCGGAAGGTCTGGAATAGCTTGCGATGAGCGCGAACGACGACCCGCGCCCGCCAGGGGTGACGGATGAATTGCGATTTGATTCTACGTTGACAAGAACAACGACTCGAATTTCACTAACACCTGGAAGTACTACCGCGTTACGCCCATCGCTCAATCGAACATCGAGGTATGCGAGGTCGAGTTCCCCTCGCTTCTCGAAGGCGTGGCGACCCAAACTCCCGGTATCGTGGGACTCGCTTCCGCCAGTGAGATAAATGTGAAGCTCTTGCAAAAGAGCTACGGCATTGTTCACGAGGAGGCAGTGCTGATTGGCGTCCGCTGGAGGGAGTAATTGCGACAGCCAGCCGCGTGCGCCATACCGACCTTGGTTCACCCGACCGTGTACCCGCCGTGTACCTCGTTTGAGCGAATCCGGTGACACACTCGATGTGACCGTGGTGCACATCGAGGTACACAACGGTGATGTCTTCCGTGTACTTCCAAGGACTTGCAGTGCCGTCCGTGCTCTCGTAAGTCGTTGAAAGTACTTGTTATCGGCTAACTGTCACGGCAGAGGTCGCGGGTTCGAGCCCCGTCGTCCCCGCCATTTTCTTCTTCTCCAATCGATTGCACACTTCGCTCTTTGCGCCAATCCGTTATTCAACCCGGGCTCGATTCCAGCGTGGAACACGGGCGAAGGCCCACGAACTTGCGGAAATCATCCACCCCGCCACAATTAGGGTATTTAGTGGATTGAACCTCAGGCACCCGCTCGGCTAGGTTGCTGAAAGGCCTCTGAGGTGAGGTTTCAATAATCGACAGCGCTCATGGACTCAGTGCAGGCACGAAAGAAATTGACCGACAACCTTCCGAGCTACATGAGCAGCGGCGCTGAGAAAAATCTCATGTCGATGGCCAACCTGCTGGCAACTGAGTTCGAGTTCGTCAACTGCATCTTGCCTATCATTCAGCACAATCTGGGCCGCGATTCGACAGCATTACGCGGGATATGCAGCGCCGTGCGACTCCCTCCGAAAGGCCTGCAGTTGGGGCACCACGCGCAAATTCATGCTTCGCGGCGTCGGCGTCAAATGGACAGTTCACAGCAACACGCAATCCAACGGCCTGGTTGCTCGAACCATCGCACCCGCCCGTCGGTAATCGATACCGCGCCGGCTTTTGCTTAGTGAACTGAAACGCCGTCCCGTGCTGGAGACTTAATGCTCAGGTTCATGCTGTTGCGCTTGCCGCTTTGTCTTCTGCCTCTGCTTTGGCTTGCGCCCCAATTTGCACAATCGCAGCAACAGCCGGAAGCTGGTGCATCGGCCGACGGTAAGACAATCTTCTTGCAAAAATGCGCCACGTGCCATGGCGCGAAAGGCCAGGGCATCAGCGCAGTCATCACCATCGGCGGTCCCTGCTTGCAGGCAGTCCATAATCCTGGAACCGTTCTGGAAGCCGAAGAAGTTGGCCCAAGTCACATGCCCAGCTTCGCTCGCGTGCTCACTGTCAAACAGATGCGTGCGGTGGCCGATTATGTAACTCAGCAACTCGCCACGATCCCCTTGGACTTGAACCAAGCCAATATTGGCGATGGCGGAATGTTGTTTCGGAAATACTGCGCAGCATGTCATCGGACAGCGGTGCGCGGAGGCGCCCTTGCCTTCACGGGCGTCAATGCGCCCGCGTTGACCGGACAGGATGCAGCCATAATTGCCGGCGCGATACGCTGGGGACCCGGCCCCATGCCGGCTTTTCCTGCTTCGGAGATCGACAACAAACAGCTCGACTCGATCGTTGCCTACGTAAAGTTCGTGCAGGATCCGCCAAGCCCTGGAGGAAGTCCCCTGAATTGGTACGGGCCGGTTGCCGAGGGCTTCGCGGCGTGGGTAATCCTTCTGGCTTTGGTGTGCCTGTCGGTGTGGATTGAGAAAGGAGGTAAAGGATGACCGCGAGAAGCCGAAACCGAGGTGCGAAAAGAGTGGCTTCTGACCGTAGCCTTCGAGCTTTCGCTTTGAAGATGAGCAACGTTTTTTTTGCGAAACGTGCGGCTCACGCTGGAGACCGTGTTGCTGGCCATCGAATTTCAACTGATGCTTTGGAACTCCTCGCAGTTGGGAAGTCCGACGGCGAGTCCTCGGATTCCATTTCCGCGGGAAGGTCCAGGTCCGATTCCCAATCTCCCGCTACCTCGGCGGGCGGCAGCTATGAGCCACCACCGGATTCCCCGCCGTCTCCATTGGGAGTCGATTCTGAACCCTCTGAAAAGGATTCTGAAGATGCTCAACGGCTGGGGGCTGCGTTAGCTACCATCGCGTTTTCGATCGCCATTGCCGGCGGAATCGGCTTTCTGTTCGTTTACTGGACCAGCGGCAACAACATGCTGCTCGGAACCAGCCTCGCAGTTGCGTTTGGCGGATTCGGCGTCGCCCTTGTGCTCGCCGCGCATTGGTTAATACTCCAAACGGAGGTGAGCGCGCCTCGCGAGCCGTTGACGTCAAGCGCGGAAGAGCGCGAATCGGTATATCGTGATTTTTACCCCGGCAGGCAAGTGATCCGACGCCGCAAGCTGCTGACATGGATGAGCGCGGCAGTCATGGGAACGCTGGCAGCAGCAGCAATTTCTGTACTGCGCTCGTTTTTCGGAGAGTCCCCCTACGGACCGACGCTGATGAGCGGCATCTGGAGGCGCGGCGATCGGCTGGTCACGGAAAAAGGAGATCCCGTTTCTATCCATTCCCTTCAGATGGGTAGCTCCATGGTTGTTTATCCGGAAAAGCACCTTGGATATGTGAGCGCGCAGACCGTGCTGCTGCGGGTTCAGGAAAAATACTTGCAATTGCCAAAACAAAGAGCCACTTGGGCGCCGATGGGATACCTCGCCTATTCCCGCGTTTGCACGCATGCCGGCTGCCCGGTCGGTTTATTCGAAGCGCAAAATGACCTTTTGCTGTGCCCGTGCCATCAGTCAACGTTCAACGTTATGGATGGCGCACAACCGACGGGCGGCCCTGCGGCCAGGCCGCTCCCTCAATTGCCACTTTATGTGGATGGTGACGGAAATTTGCGCGCGGGAGGCGATTTCACTGCGCCTCCCGGCCCCTCATTTTGGAGTATTCCATGATCGTCACGTGGCTCGCGCGCTGGATCGACTCACGCCTGCGTTTGTCCAAGCCGGCCCGCGAGTTCATGAACCATGTGTTTCCCGACCATTGGTCCTTCCTGCTCGGCGAGATCGCCTTGTATTCTTTTCTGCTCCTCGTAGCCACGGGAACTTTTCTCGCCTTGCTCTTTAACGGCAGCGCCGCCACAGTGGTTTATCACGGCCCCTATCGCGCTCTCGACGGCGTTCCTATGTCCGCGGCGTATGAGTCGGTGCTTCGCATCAGCTTCGAAGTTCCAGCAGGACTTTTGATTCGCCAGATGCATCACTGGGCGGCCTTGATTTTTGTGGGCGCGATTGTCTTGCATCTGTCGCGCATTTTCTTCACAGGAGCTTACCGGCGGCCGCGCGAAATTAACTGGATAATCGGCCTGACGCTCTTGTTGCTGGCAATTGTTAATGGATATCTGGGATATTCGATCGGGGGCGACCTCCTTTCCGGTACAGGCGTGCGAATTGCCTACGCAATTCTTCTTTCTGTTCCACTGATTGGGCCGTGGCTGGCATTTATTTTTTTTGGCGGCAATGTTCCAACGGACGCGGCAATTCCTCGCATGTATGGCCTGCATATTTTCCTGGTTCCCGCACTCATCGCGGGGCTGCTCCTGTTGCATTTGGCGATTATCTGGCGGCAATACCACACAAATTATCCAGGTCCAGGCCGCACGAACCATTCGATCGTCGGTTCTCGGCTTTGGCCAAGTTACACAGGCAAGTCGCTTGGATTACTTTTTCTGGTGGCTGCATTGACTGCGGCGCTGGGCGGCCTGGTGCAGATAAATCCTGTGTGGATCTACGGGCCCGATAATCCTGCCGCTGCTCTTCCTGGAGCGCAGCCCGATTGGTATCTTGGCTGGATTGAGGGCGCCATGCGGCTCTTCCCGGGAATCAACCTGCGCATCGGAAGCTGGCTTTTTCCAGAACTCTTTTTTGCTGGGGTGTTTTTTCCGGCATTGATTTTCGGCGGCCTCTATCTTTATCCGTTTTTTGAGAGATGGATTACTTTTGACGACGAACCTCATCACGTTCTGCATTTACCCTACGAAACTCCCCTAAAAACCGCGTTTGGATGCGCCGTTTTCGCTATGCTTCTCGTTCTTTTCTTCGCCGGCAGCGATGACGTGATTGCCGTCGTGGCGGGCGGATCTGTGGTCACCATTCGGGCGATTCTACGCGTTCTTTTCTTCATCGCTCCGACGGTAACTGCCGCGCTCGTATATTTCTTATGTGTGAAGTTAAAGCGGAAGCACGCTGTTCCTGTCGCTCAGGCTGCAGATACCAAGCGGACGATTCTACAGTATGCTCTGCTCGTCGGTTCGGCGGCCGGTATCGCGATTTTGGCCGCAGCGCGTTCCAAGTTGTCGCGATGGCACTCCGAATAGCATTCGTTCCAATGGTACGACAGTCTTAAAAAGCCGTGAGAATTGCTACAGCTTTTGACCAATTCAAATACACCAAAAACTGGATTCACATTCGTGGGTGCGGACCCTACCTTCTAGAAACGGGTTACTTAGCGCTGGTAATCCGAGGAAATTATGATTCGAGCGCGATTTCTGCAATCCATAAATCCCTCGGTAGATCGCGCCGAAGATAGCAGTTTTTAGCCGGGGTTTGTTTTCCACGCTCACGATACTCATGACTGATGAATTTGCGGCGGCAACCACAACAGCCCCATCGCTCGCAAGCTATCACGAAATCGAAAATGTCCGTGGTGCACCCCGCGACTATTGCGCGCCGAAAAGGCGCGCGGACAAGCCGCTTATTCCAATCACAGCTGCCGCCAGCCCTTGGCTGGCCTTCTTGAGTGATTCTGTTGCGCTCGGGTTAAGTCAACTCTTGAGTATCCTGAGCGGCTCGCTGCTTCGGGCCCGCCGCGAATCTGCTTATTTTCGTGACGC
The DNA here is from genome assembly GCA_035933545.1 of Candidatus Acidiferrales bacterium. Taxonomy (GTDB): domain Bacteria; phylum Acidobacteriota; class Terriglobia; order Acidiferrales; family UBA7541; genus DAHUXN01. Next base: position 9,509 of record DASYYQ010000151.1, read on the forward strand.
ATTCGTTCTGGGGCTTTTTGTGGAGAGGTATCGGCCTCCACTCTACTGATTTGCAAAGGAAGCGAATTGTCTACCGGTACCATCGAACTCCGCTTGCAGCATCTCTGGGAGACCCCAGAGACCTTGTGGGGCAAGCTTTCCACTGTTGACCACAAGATAATCGGTCTGCGGTACATCTGGACGGCGATAGCCTTCCTGATTGCAGGAGGAATCGAAGCGCTCATCGTGCGCCTTCAGCTCACGCTGCCCAATGAGCACCTGATTGGCCCTGAGACTTACAACCAATTCTTCACGATGCATGGCACCACCATGATCTATTGGTATGCGTTTCCGATTCTGGCGGGCTTCGGAAATTATTTGATGCCGCTTATGATCGGCGCTCGCGACATGGCCCTGCCGCGCCTGAACGCTTTTGGTTATTGGACATTCTTGTTCTCCGGCATGTTCCTCTATTCCAGTTTATTTTTGGGTTCAGCCCCTCACGCTGGGTGGTTTGCATACGTTCCTTTTACCGTTCCTCCTTATTCGCCCGGCTTGGGTATGGATTTCTTCGCGCTGTCCCTCGTCTTTCTGACCATCTCAACGACAGCAGGAGCGGTGAATTTTCTGGTCACTATTTTTCAGCTTCGCGCGCCCGGAATGACCATCGGCCGCATGCCTCTCTTTTTGTATAGCTCGCTTACAACTTATTTCTCAGTTGTCTTTGCTCTCCCGGCGCTCACCGCCGCCTGTTTATTCCTGGAATTGGACCGGAAATGGGGATTCCCTTTCTATGACGTAAGCAGGGGAGGGCATCCTCTGCTGTGGCAGCAGTTGTTCTGGTTCTTCGCCCATCCCTGGGTCTACATCGTCTTTCTGCCTGCGACAGGAATGATTTCCATGCTCTTGCCGGTTTTTGCGCGACATCCGATCGTGGGCTACCCATATATCGCGGTTTCAACCATCCTGACCGGACTGGTAGGTTTCGGCGTGTGGATGCACCATATGTTCGCCGTAGGGGCGCCGCAACTGTCGATGAGCTTCTTCAGCGCCGCGAGCATGACGATCTCAGTTTTCACGGCCATTCAAGTATTTGCCTGGATCGCCACACTATGGAAAGGACGCCCGGTACTTGCCACGCCACTTCTGTTCTCGCTGGGATTTATCGCTCTGTTGGTGATCGGAGGGCTCAATGGTGTCGCGACCGCAGTCATTCCCGTCGATTGGCAGCTCACGCAGACGTATTGGATCGTTTCGCATATTCATTACGTGTTAATCGGAGCGAATGTCTTCCCTGTATTTGCGGCTTTCTATTTCTGGCTGCCCAAAATGACCGGCCGGATGATGGATGAACGGCTCGGCAAATGGAGCTTCTGGCTGATGTTCATCGGCTTGAACGTAGGATTTTTTCCCATGCAATTACTCGGAATCCTGGGCATGCCGCGGCGCATTTACACTTTTCCCGCCGGCATGGGTTGGACCTCGATGAATCTGACTGCCACCATCGGCTCTTTCATCCTGGGCATTGGCATTCTTCTGAGTTTCATCAATTTCTACGTGAGTTGCCGCAGCGGGAGGCTGGCGGGGAAAAATCCCTGGAATGCCGACGGACTGGAATGGCTTACCGACTCACCGCCTGCGCCTTATGCTTTCGTTCACATACCAACCGTCGTTTCGCGCCATCCACTGTGGGACGATCACGATGAACTTTACGACCCCGACAACGAGCGCGTCTTCGATCAGGACCGGCTCACATTAAGCACCACGTGGGTCGATGCCGAACCTGATTCGGTGACTTTCATGCCAGAAGATTCGATTGCGCCTCTCGCGTTGTCGCTTACGCTCTCGATAATCTTCATTGGAATTTTGGTTACCGACTTGTGGATAGCGCTGGCAGGAGTGTTGCTGTCGCTGGCCGCCACAGCAGCGTGGTTGTGGCCAAAGCACGAGCCAGAAGTGTTCCTTGAACCAAAAGAGGAAAAGGTGCCCGCATGAGCATCGGCTATTCAGGAAGCCTGCCGCTTTCTCTGCGCCGCGAACCCTTCACTTTAAATGATCGCCGGGGCAGTCTGGCCATCTTGCTTTTTATAGCGACTGAAGCGGCGCTTTTCGCCATGCTGTTTGCGACTTACTGGTACATGGGAAAGGGGCAATTTCGCTGGCCTCCCGACAAGCCGCCAAAGCTGCACTACGCAATTCCCATGCTCATCGTTCTCCTTGCAAGCAGTGTTGTTCTCCATTGGGGAGAACTCCAGGTCAAGAAACACAAAGTTCGCACAGGCAAGATAGCGCTGGCAGTGACGATTTTGATGGGCATTGGCTTCCTGGTGATGTCCGTGTTCGAATACAAGGAACATCTTGCTGAGCTGTTGCCAACCAGGGATGCATACGCATCGATTTTTTACACGACTGTGACCCTTCATGCTGCGCACGTCGTAGTAGGCCTATGCGTTCTGTCTTACGTTTTGTTGTTGCCATCTATTGAGCCGAGGCAGTCAACCCCGCACCGGCCATACCACAATGCCAGCCTCTATTGGCACTTTGTCGATACCGTCTGGGTCTTTGTTGTGCTGTTTTACTACGTTGTTCCAAACATACGAAGATGAACGCTGAAGATCACAATTCGGCAGAACCTGTAATCTCAGGACGAAAACTGTGGTTCGGGTTTTTCGCCTCATGCGCCGCCTTTGCCATCAACGGTTTTGTAGCTTTCGTGATCTCGTGGCGCACCTGTTTCATTGGTCATGGAACCTTCGGGCCATTTTCGGAATACGGTGTCCGCTGGCTCCTCGCGGTTATCACTGGAGGATTGTTTATCTTGGCCGTGAGTGCAGGGAGGATTTCGTATCGCCACTGGCGAACCATTTCCGGATCGAAAGATTTGGCGCACGCGGAGTCGGCTGGTACGGCAGAATTTGTTTCCATGCTTGGTGTTTTGTGCAGCGTCATCATGTCCGTGGGAATTATTTGGATCAGCTTGCCGCTGATACTCATTGACGTTTGTATGAGGGCACATTGAAAACCGTTATATCCGCGGTCCTGCTTGCTTTAGCTTCCTTCGCGCTGACCCTTGCAACGGGTTGCCAGGGCGGCCAAAGCGTATCCGGGTACACGACGCTGACTGGCGGCAGCCCGCAGGCAGGCAAAGCAGTGATTCGAGAATACAATTGCGGCGCCTGCCATGTGATTCCTGGCGTCCGAGATGCCAACGGGCAGGTGGGCCCACCGCTCACTTCATTTGGCCGGCGGACATTCATAGCAGGCGAACTGCCAAACACGCCGGACAACCTCGTGCAGTGGATTCGCGTACCGACATCGGTCGAACCGCGAACGGCGATGCCTGATCTTGGACTCACGGAACAACAGGCGCGCGACGCTGCCGCGTATCTGTACACGTTGCGATAGAAGCTGGGAGCATCTGGATATACGCATCATTTTAGCGAGACTCGCTCGCGGCGATTTCATGAACTTTGGCTCGAAAATCAGGATACTCCACCAGATCAGGAGCTGCCATGCTTGGTCGCACCGGTAAGATTGCAATCGCTCTCGCCCTGACGGTGGTCGTGGGCTATTGGGCATGGCCTCGTTTGGCGCGAACAGCTGAAGTGTCCTCACGAACGGCGCGCACAACTCAACCCCCGCGTGGCGGCGCCGATCCGGCGTTCAACTTGATCAGTCCGTCTCCCCATGGAGAATGGAGCCTTCCCGCCGGAGATTTGGCAAACACTCGATACAGCCCTCTCAATCAGATCAACGCACAAAATGCAAAGAACCTGAGGATGATTGCGAGTCTCTCGACGGGCATTCCCCACGGTCACGAGGGTCAGCCGCTCGTTGTCAACAACACCATGTATGTGGTGACTCCATATCCCGATTATCTAATGGCCATTGATCTCAAGGACTTGAATGGCGCCCTAAAATGGAAGTTTGCGCCGAATCCCGATCCGCAATCCCAAGCTAGAGCATCGTGCTGTGACGTCGTAAATCGCGGAGCGGCCTATGGCGGCGGAAAAATCGTCTACCAGACACTCGACGACAATACCGTTGCAGTGGATGCCAGTACGGGCAAAGAAGCGTGGCGCACCCAAACCGGCAATGTGAACGACGGAGAAACCGCAGCGGGCGCGCCGCTCATTGTGAAAGACAAAGTGTACGTGGGAAATAGCGGCGGCGAATTTGGCGTTCGCGGCAAACTTAATTGCCTCGATCTGAGCACCGGAAAAATCTTGTGGACTGCTTACAGCCAGGGCTCCGATTCCGATGTCCGCATCGGCCCGGACTTTAAGTCGTTTTACGCAAGTGACCGAGGCTCTGACCTCGGCGCCAATAGCTGGGACCAGGAAAGATGGCAGCGCGGCGGCGGAACCGTTCCCGGCTGGATCTCCTACGATCCGGAATTGAACATGATCTATTACGGAACTGGGAGCCCCGGCGTGTGGGATGCCGACCTTCGCCCCGGCGACAACAAATGGTCCACCACCATTTTCGCGCGCGACGCCGACACCGGCGATGCCAAATGGGCGTTGCAGATTGAACCGCACGACAATTACGGCTACAGCGAGAGCATGGAGAATATCCTCATCGATATGGACTGGAATGGCCGGCCCCGCAAGCTACTGCTGCACCCCTCGAGAAATGGTTTCATGCTGGTCGTAGATCGCCAAACCGGCGAACTTCTTTCCGCACAGAAGTTCGTTGATTCCACGAACTGGGCTAGTGGATACAACTTGAAAACTGGACAGCCCATCACGGACCCGTCCAAAGCGACGCATGAAGGAACGGTCGTAAGTGGCATTTGTCCCGCTTCAAGTGGCGCTAAAGGCCTCATGCCATCCGCTGTTTCTCCCCAAACCGGCTATCTTTATATCCCCGCTGAGAACGCATGCATGGATTTTGACGCGGTTCCGGCTAACTACATCCCAGGAACGCCGTTCATCGGCGCTTTGGTCAAAATGGACCCGGGGCCTGGAGGTTTTCAAGGAGAACTCGTAGCGTGGGACATTAAGAATCAAAAAAAGGCATGGACCATAAGGGACAAATTCCCTGTGGAGAGCGGCGTACTGGCCACAGCTGGTGACGTGGTCTTTTACGGCACGCTTGAGGGCTGGTTCCGAGCCATCGATGCACGCAGCGGCCAGATTCTCTGGCAATTCAAGACACCTTCTGGAATTGTCGGTGCCCCCATCACATTCCTCGGCCCCGATGGTAAGCAGTACGTCGCAATTTATTCAGGAGTTGGGGGGTGGATGGGCTCCGTCGCGTTTCAGGACATCTCGACCGACGACCCCTACGCCGCGCTGGGTGCCGTAGGAGCGATGGCACAACTCAAGCAGTACACAGCAGCAGGAGACAACGTTTTCATTTTTGGCTTTTAGAAAGTGACCTGATTTTGCAAATGCACAAAGTAATCGCGCGAGGCCCTTCAATGCAACTCCGGCTCATTGCGCTGTTTGCGGTTCTCCTGGCGCTCGCTCTTGCCGGCTGCGAACAGCAGCCCAACGCATCCGCTGGCGCCGCGCCGCCTATGTCGGTGGTGGTGGGTCCCGTTCCCGGAATCGGCAGTCCGCCGCAGGGGCAGGCAGATCCCTATGCAAACGACGTGCTTGGCATGGCGCAAGGCCGCAAACTTTTTGTTTGGTACAACTGCTATAGCTGTCACGGCGGCCACGGCGGGGGTGGAATGGGTCCGAGCCTGCGCGACCGCGTTTGGATCTACGGAAGCAGCGACGCGCAAGTTTTCCATTCCATTGCCGAGGGAAGAGGCAAAGGCATGCCCGCCTGGGGACTGAAGATTCCGCAAAGCCAAATTTGGGAACTTGTCGCTTACATCAAATCTATGCGCACGCCGCAAGAACCGGAGCCTCCGAGGTAAACATCAATGTTGATGCTTCTGCTTCTTCAGGTCACCGGATCGCAGTCGATGATGAACCCCGCAGGGCCTGCGACACGTCGCATCTCCACCCTGGGATGGATTGTGTTCCTGACGTTCCTGATTATCACCTTCATCATGTGGATCATCATTTTCTGGATTGGCATTCGAAGGCGCGGCACGCTGGACAAGCACGATTCGCTTGAATCCGAGGGCGGCCAGAACTGGATTTTGGCCGGAGGACTGCTTGTTCCGCTCGCCGTATTGACCGTCCTGTTCATATTGAATCTCGATGTTCTTTCAACTTTCCCCATGCGCGGAAAGGATCCCCCGCCGGCCATTGTCGTTGTCGGCCACCAATGGTGGTGGGAAGTTCGGTATGTTTCCGGCCCGGTCGACACCCATTTCACAACGGCTGACGAAATCCATATCCCCATCAATCACATGGTGGACATCGAACTGCTCTCAGCCGATGTGATTCATTCATTTTGGGTTCCAAGGCTGCACGGAAAAGAAGATCTAATTCCTGGGCAGCCCAACATGATTCGCATCCGCGCGGATCGCCCGGGCGTGTATCGTGGCCAGTGCGCCGAATTTTGCGGCGCGCAGCACGCTCACATGGGCTTGCTTGTCATCGCTCAAGAACCCGCTGCTTACAATGCCTGGCTGGCGCACGAAAGGCAGCCGGCTTCAGAGCCGACCACACCCGACGCAAAGGAAGGCGAGCAAGTCTTCCTGTCCGGCGCTTGCGCTCTCTGTCACGCCGTACGCGGCACTCCCGCGGGCGGAGATGTGGCCCCGGATTTAACTCACATCGCCAGCAGGAAAAGCCTCGGCGCGGATACGCTGGTCAACGATACCGCCAATCTCGAAGCGTGGATAACGCATGCCCAATCTCTCAAACCAGGCGTGGCAATGCCCGATCTCACCGAATTCAACGGAACGCAATTGCGCGACTTGGTGGCGTATCTCCAGCAGCTCCACTGACCTGCATATTGAACGGCGCTCGCCGACCCGCTGACCTCCAGAAAAACCGCCCCGTCAGCTTTAGGTCGGGTGTACGCTTCGGTCTGTTTGGGACATTGAAGACGGGCGGCGCTCCAGCCGACTCACACCACGGAAAATAAACAATGCGTGGGGGAACTACTGCTCTTAGAGCCAGCCCTGCGGCGGCGAAACCATCTTCACCAGCATAGACCTCGTATAGCGACAGTGTGTGCCTCAGGCCGCGCAGCCAGGATCGTGTGACCGTCATCACGTTAGCCCGTGATTCTCGTTACAGCCATCATCACAAACGCATGTGATGCTATCACTTCTCGGCACTATGCCGGGAGGATAGGGGATGGTAAGTGACGGCGCGCACTTCCGATCCGACGGCTAAAACTTTAGCTCTGATTCGCGCGGCGTGGCGTCGCCTCAGCAACGCTGAAGCCTGGGAACTTTTCCCGGTGAGCTTTTTGTTCTCGCCCTACGATTCTTGCCAGCGCCAACTTTTCCCATCCCCCGTTTCCGCCACGGCTGATTTCTGTGCTGATTGTGAGAGAGCCTATGGACGGGCGCAGCAATGAGCAGGTTCAAAGACGTCGAGCATCTGTTGCGCGTCGCCGTGGTCTTCGCGGTTGGAATTGCTCTTTTTGTCGCTGTGCGGGCGATTCTAGTACCCCGCAGTTTCGGCGAATATGGCCACTATCGCGGAAATGCCATCGCGGAAATAGCCGCGCAACCGGTTGTTTTCGCTGGACACCGGACTTGCGAGGCTTGCCACTCTGATGTCGCCGCGGTGAAGAGCAAAGGCAAGCATGTAACGGTGAACTGCGAGGCCTGCCATGGCGCGCTGGCGAAGCATGCCGACGATCCCGGCACCGTCCCGCCGCCAAAACTGGATACTGCCCTTCTGTGCGTGCGCTGCCACGAAGTGAACGGCGCCAGGCCCAAAAACTTCCCTCAGATCATCGCGAAGGAGCACGACCCTGCTGAAGTGCCGTGTGAAACTTGCCACCAGCCTCATAGTCCCCTGATGGGATTGGAAACCAAGCCATGAACTTTACCCGCCGGCAAATGCTCATGTTGCTGCCTGCCGCAGCGATTGCCTGGGAATCGGTCATGGCGGGAACGCCTGAAGCTGCGCCTAATTACGCCATGACCGATCACTGGTGGGGCATGCTGATCGACATCTCAAAATGCATCGGCTGTGGAAATTGCGTGCGTGCATGCGCCACGGAAAACAATGTTCCGGACGGTTATTTCCGCACCTGGATCGAGCGCTACCACGTCTCCGATGACAACTTGGTTAGCCCTGTGGTGGATTCGCCGAATGGCGGCAAGGATGGCTTTCCGCCGCGCCTCGAATCCGGCGGCAAGGATTTCTTCGTTCCGAAAATGTGCAATCACTGCGCTGATTCGCCCTGCACCCAAGTATGTCCGGTCGGCGCGACCTTCATCACGCCGGATGGTGTTGTGCTTGTCGACAAGAAATACTGCATCGGCTGCCGGTACTGCATCCAGGCCTGTCCTTATGGCTGCCGCTTTCTGAATCCCAAAACGCACACCGCCGAGAAATGCACGCTTTGTTACCACCGCATCACCAAAGGGCTGACCACTGCGTGTTGCGAGGCTTGTCCAACCGGGGCGCGGCAGCTTGCCGACCTCAAGAATCCCAAAGACCCTATTCATGAGTTTCTGCGCACCCATAATGTGCAGGTGCTGAAGCCCTACTTGGCGACGGGAGCCAAGCTTTTCTACAACGATCTGGATGGTTCGGTGCGCTAGGAGGCGCGAAAAGGCGATGCCGGTACAAGGCTACATGTACCCCAACGAATATGAACTCGCTTGGAGCATCCTTATCGTCCTCTACCCTTACATTACCGGTTTGGTTGCGGGGGCATTCATCCTGGCGTCGCTTGAACGCGTTTTCCACGTAGAAGCTGTAAAGCCCACCTATCGCCTCGCGCTTCTGACCGCGCTCGCGTTTCTGATCGTCGCGCCACTGCCTTTGCAGCTGCACCTCGGCCACCCCGAGCGTTCTTTCGAAATGTATTTAACACCGCATCGCACCTCGGCGATGGCCATGTTCGGCTTTGTCTATCTGTGGTACCTGATGGCGGTGCTCGTTCTTGAAATCTGGCTGGACTTCCGGCGAGACATCGTTCTACTGTCGCAGCGCACGCACGGTTTGCGGCGGTTCGTTTATCGCGTGCTCACGCTGGGCTCGACGAACATCAGCGAAAGGGCTCTCCGCATTGACGAGCGCGCCGGCTACATCATCACCGTGATCGGCATTCCCTCCGCGTTCCTTCTCCATGGCTACGTGGGGTTCATCTTCGGGTCGGTCAAAGCCAATCCATGGTGGTCGTCACCGTTGATGCCGGTGGTATTCATTTTTTCGGCGATGGTGTCGGGCATTGCCGCAGTTCTGCTGATTTACATGTTCTCTACCTGGTATCGCAAACGAACGATTGACATGCGTTGCGTAGACACCGTGGCGCGCTACATGTTTTATACCTTCATCATCGACTTCAGTCTGGAAATGCTCGACCTCGTTCATCGCATCTACGAGGCGGATGAATCTTTTCGCAGCCTCGATTTCATGGTTCACACGCGGCTGTACCTTTCCCAGATCGTCATTCAAATCTACATCGGCACTCTGCTGCCGATCGCGCTGCTTGCCCTGACGCAATTGTTCAAGCTCACCGAAAAGGTTCGCAAGCGCATCTACGCCGTGGCTGGAAGTCTGGTACTCGTCGGAGTTTTCGCCATGCGGTGGAACGTAGTGATTGGCGGCCAGCTGTTTTCCAAGAGCTTTCTCGGATACACCACCTACAAGATTGCATTTGTAACCAGGGAAGGCTTGTTGACCGCCATTGTGCTGATGCTCTTACCATTCCCCCTATTGTGGATTCTGGTGAAATTGCTGCCTCCGTGGCCCGACCGTGAAGCGCTTCCCCCAGGCAGCGTCGCTACGGCGCACGGCGACGACTAGGCCGCTGATGGTTAACGCAGTCGAGGTGGTGGAAGCTCATGGCTCCCGAAGACGTCTCGGCGCTTCTGGAACAGGTCAGCGCACAAGTGCAGGAGCTTGAGCGCCGGGTTTCCGCCCTCGAACATCCGAGCCAAGTTCAGTCTCCTCATGCAGAGCCACTCGCGTTTCCCTCCGCTGGCAATCTCAGTTCAACCCAACTGCCGTTGGTTCAGTCGCAGGCCGGCCTTTTCTCGATTTTTGGCAGGTCGGTTCTTGGAATTGCTGGCGCCTATGTTCTGCGCGCGCTCGCGGAGGCGGGAGCCCTTCCTCCATGGATTGTCGTTGCATTCGCTGCAGTTTACGCCGCCTCATGGCTGGTATGGGCGTCATGGCCTCACGACGAAACTCAGCTCGCGCGATATTCCTATGCTATCACGTCGGCGCTGATTCTCTCCCCCATGCTATGGGAGTCCACCGTCCGTTTCCAAATCCTCGCGCCGCCCGTGGCAGCTGCACTGTTGGCGGCATTCGCCCTTCTGGCGATCTCGTTGGCCTGGTACCGCAGTATCTCTTGCATTATTTGGGTTGGAATGCTGGCCGCAGTCATCACCGCATTGGTGCTCATGACCGCGACGCGCGCACTGGTGCCTTTCACGCTGGCGCTTTTGGTTATGGCGGTGTCCAGCGAACTCGTCGGCGGGCGTGACCGCTGGCCTGCGTTGCGAGCAATTGTTGCCGCTTCCGCTGATCTGGCAACGCTGGTGCTGGTCATCGTCCTTGGCAATCCTCGAGCGGTCCCTGAGGAATACCACCCGGTCGCTGCAGGCGTCATGATTTCCATCGTTGCTGCTCTTTTCGTTATTTACGCTCTTAGCTTGGCCATCCGCTTGCTGATCTTGCGGCTGACGGTCACCGGCTTTGAGACCGCGCAACTCGCCGCCACCGCTCTGCTGGCGGGCTGGGGCGTTCTGCGAATCATGGATGGCGCGGGCGAGCGCGCACTGGGAATTGGCTGCCTCATAGCCGGAACAGCGTGTTACTTTGCAGCGTTTGGCCTGCTCACGCGGCGCCGCGAACGTTCCAACTTCCGCTTCTACTCGATTTGCGGGGTTATCTTCGTAATGGCAGGCGGTTTCTTCGCTCTTCCGTCTCAGCCACTGGTGATTTTGCTCTGCCTGGCGGCGGTAATCGCCATCGCGCTGGGTGGGCGCCAGCGGAGTCCCGCGTTAAATTTGCATGGTGTGGCTTACTTGACCGCCGCCGCCTACGCATCAGGGTTGCTGGTGTACGCTGGCCGCGCCCTCGCCGGGCATTATCCTCCCACGCCGGGAGCTTTGCCCATCGTCGCCGCCGCCGCAACCCTGCTCTGCGCTGCGATGCTTTCCCGCTATGCGGGCGAACGTCAAAGCGAACGACTTTTGCGGCTGCTACCAGCAATCCTAGCCGTTTACGCCCTCGCTGCGCTCGCCGTTGCTGCGCTCGTATGGCTCGTGGCTAACGGAGCCCCGCCGGCGCTGTCGCAGTTGGCCGTGATTCGCACCATGGCGACATGCGCGGCCGCGCTTGTCCTAGCTTTTGTTGGCGCATGGTGGAAACGGCTCGAGCTTGTGTGGCTGGCCTATGCCGCCGCCATTCTGGGGAGTCTAAAGCTGGTCTTCGAGGATCTGCGCATTGGAAGCGCAGAATCGCTGGCCGCCTCCCTCCTCATCTATGGCACGGTCCTCATTCTGATACCGCGCCTGGTCCGCGTGGGCAAGGCAAAATCCCTTTAAGAATGTGGCAGTAGCGAGATTCCGCGAATTTTGCTCGATTCCTGAAAGCGGCTTTCTGCTAAGATTGGCCGCCGCTCGGTAAAGTCAGAGTCGACGCTGACCGTTAGGTGTAAGGATTACAGATTCCAGGAGGACTACGAATGGGAATCCATCGCGTTCGTTCTGTTGCTATTACCACCGTTGCCGTATTCGCTGGCGTTTTCGGATTGGCTGCGTCGGCGTTCGGCCAGCGTTACCAGCCGGACCCGCGACTCGTTGCGCAAAGAAATGCGATGGAGAAAGAGCTGGAATCGATCGCGGTGATCGACCGTAAAGTCATGATACCTATGCGCGACGGCAAAAAGATGGCCGCTGATATTTATCGCCCCAAGGATGAATCCAAGAAGTATCCGGCGATTTTTGTGCGCACGCCATACAACTTCAACTTCTGGGATATTGCTAACAGCGCGCCTGCCGACATGAGCCGTCAAATCGAGGCGGTGAAGCGGGGCTACGCTTACGTGGAAATTCAAGAGCGCGGCCACTTTTTCTCGCAGGGAAATTACGACATTCTCGGGCCGCCGCTCACCGATGGTTCCGACGAAATCCACTGGATCTCCTCGCAGCCGTGGTCGAACGGCAACATCGGCACAACCGGCTGCTCCTCGACGGCCGAGTGGCAATTGGGCGTTGTTGCCCAAAATGATCCGGGGCTCACCACCTTCAACGTGCAGGGATTCGGCGCTGGAGTTGGGCGGGTAGGTCCGTATTACGAGCAAGGAAACTGGTATCGAGGCGGTGCTGTGCAGATGCTTTTCATCGATTGGCTGTACGGTGAACAGAATCAGGTGAGGCCGATGTTTCCTCCGGACACGACACAGCGCGAATTGATCCGCACGTCGCGGGCGTTCGACCTCGCAGCGCACTTCCCTTTCGTTGACTGGTCAGCAGCCCTCTGGCATTTGCCAGAGATGGACATCATCAAAGCCGTGGACGGTCCGCGCGGCATTTTCGCAGACCACATGCCAGTGGCTACGGGCGGAGCGATGATCGAACGCACGCCCAATGATCCGGCCTGGTATAAGGGCGGATTGTGGAACGACAGCATGCCAGTCAAAAAGCCGGGGCTGTGGTTCATGAGTTGGTACGACGTTTCGGTATCGCCGAACCTCGCGGCTTATAATTTCGTCCGTCACGCCGCGCCGCCAGCAATCGGCAATGAGCAGTATGCCATCATCGCGCCGGTGCTCCACTGCGCCTACACGCGCGCTACAAAAGACACCATGATTGGCGACCTCGGCGTAGGCGATGCTCGCCTCGATTATGACGACATCATGTATGGTTGGTTCGATCACTTCCTCAAAGGCGAGGACAATCACGTATTACAGCAGATGCCCAAGGTTCTTTATTACGTGGTGGGAGAAAACCGCTGGGAATCCTCTCCGACCTGGCCACCGGAAGGCGCGGAAGCAAAAACCTTTTATCTGGGCAGTGAAGGGCATGCGAATACGCTTTACGGCGATGGCGCACTGGCCGAGAACCCCCAGCCCTCTGATCACGCTGATCGGTTCGTCTATGATCCTGGGAACCCGGTCGGAACCTACGGGGGAGGCGGATGCTGCGAGGGCGACGCAGTTCATTTCGGTTCGTTCGACCAGCGTCCCGTGGAAGCGCGGAATGACGTTCTGGTGTACTCCACGCCGCCATTCACCAGCGGCACGGAAATGAGCGGGCCTATTACCGTGACGCTCTACGTCTCTTCGAGCGCAAAAGACACCGATTTCACATTCCGCGTGGACGACGTTTATCCCGACGGCAGAGCCTTCAATCTGATTGAGAACATCCAGCGTATGCGCTACCGCGATGGCTACGACAATCCTCCGGTTTGGATGGAGCCGGGAAAAGTATATAAAGTGACGTTCCAGCCGATCGATTTCAGCAATTACTTTTTCTCCGGCCACCGTCTGCGCCTGGAGATTTCCAGCAGCAACTTTCCGCGCTTCGATCGTAACCTCAACACCGGCGGCAACAATTACGACGAAACTCAGTTCGTTGTTGCTCACAATGCGGTGCATCATTCGGCAGAGTATCCCTCGAAAATAACCATTACCGTCGTGCCGAATCCGCATCCATGGGAGTTCACCAAAGACAACATAGTGCAAAAATAAAACGCCTTATTGCCGAAGCGGCTTTAATGGCCGTCGCGAATGTTTCCAGTCCACACGCTGAAGTTTCGCGATCGTCTCTGGATTGTGCAGGATGCGGGGAGAACAAGCAGAACAAGGACGCTCAGGCCTTGCTGCCCGTAGCGGAGAAATAGCCCTCGATCTCTTCCAGCGTTTTGCCCTTGGTCTCCGGAAAGAAAAACGTAACGGTAATGAAATACAGCACGGTGAAGCCGGCGAACCCGAAAAACATCACGGCATAGCCGTAACGCCCCACCGTGGGCAGAAAAATCGCGGCGATAAAGCTGGCAATCGCCTCGTTGATCAACAGGGCAATACTCATCCCGTTCGAGCGAATACGCGTTGGCATCAGTTCCGACAATGCCAGCCACACGCAAATTCCAGGCCCCATCGCATAGAAGGCAACGAATAGGAATAGGGACACGGCGACCAGCCAGCCATTTTTCTGGCCGGGTAGTGGCGTGATCAGCGCATGTCGAATGCGCAGCGGAGCCTGGCGCGCCTGGCTCAAATTACCAACGGGATTCGAAAAAAATGCCAGCACGCGATTGGCGGGAACGCAATTCGAACGGCTCAGGCTGACCATGGCCGTCTGCGGCTGGTTGGAACGCACCACCGGCGTCGAAGCGCTGAAATCGCCGTAGGAGTAGATGACAGTCAAGGCCGCCGGATGGCCCGCCAGGTCGGAATGCCCTGCTTCGGTCACCCACTGCCGCTCCTGCGCAGGAGAGAAGCCGAATTGCAAGCTCGTTCGGCCATTCGCCAATGCCTGCACCGCCTGGGGCACGTCCACACGCTCCCTTTCGCTGCGTCCGAACAGTACCGCCGTCAGCACAAGCGACGCCACCACGCCCGCCGTGCCCATGGACAACAGGAATTTTCTGCCTTTGCGGTCGACCAACAGCACTCCAATCACTGTCGCCAGCGCATTGACCAGCGTAAACAGGATGTATCCCCAGTGCGCTTGCACGTCCGACAATCCACTTTGGATCAAAATAGCCGTGTTGTAGCCGATGATCGAGTTGATTCCGGTAGTTTGATTCAGCGCGAGAATTAAACAAGCCAGCAGAAACGGAATCACGTATTTGCGTTTCAGCAGTGACTCGCCTACTTTTCGGCCGCGCGACGCAGTGACTTCCGCTTCGCGATTGCGCTCCATCTCCTCCATCTCGAGCCGCGCCTGTTCCGCCGACCTCGAGTGCAGCAAAGCTTCCAACGCCTGCTGGCTTTTCCCACGCCGGAACAGCCAGCGCGGCGACTCCGCTACCCAAAAACCGCCAATCACAAACAGCAGCCCGGGCGGCAGCGAAACCCAGAAAATGCCGCGCCAGGCGCGATCCTTGAAGGCATAAAGCAGTTGGGCGTTTCCCAGCTTAGCCACTTCATCGACCCGCAGGCTGAAATACATGCCCACCGCCGCGGCGGCGACGATGCCAATCGTGAGCAGCCATTGAAACATTGCCGTTCCCTGCCCGCGCTGCTCGGGCGTCAGGCATTCAGCCAAATACAATGGCACGACAACACCAATCAATCCGGCGCTGATTCCCTGGCACAATCGTCCCAGGATCAGAGGTTCATATCCGTGCGACAACGCGATAACTGGAATGCTGGCGGCAAACAGCGCTCCGCTCAGGATCATCACCGGTTTTCGGCCCAGGCGGTCTGACAAAAAACCGGCAAACAGGGTAGAAATTACGGTCCCCATCAGCACAGCGGCGACCACGAACGACAATTGACCGGCATTCAGTCCGGAAGTTGCCTCCAGATAGGGCAGCGCTCCGGCAATGATGCCTACGTCGACGCCATAGAGCAGACCGCCGAGTCCGGCCACCACCAACAAATAGCGGTTATAAGTGTTCGCCTGTGCTTTCATCATCCTAGAAGTCCCGCCCTGCCTTTTCATCTGGCCTCAATTCGCTCGCTCCATCCGCTCGAGACGCACGAACTGCCTGTCGCTCTTTAGCCGATCTGGATCGCGATGTCAATGCGAACGGCTATCGCCATCGGCCTTTGTGCGCTCCTTGTGCCTTCTATGACTTTCGGGCTTGCGACACCTTCGTATAATCTCTCGTTCGATTGGCAGCAATTCCTTCTGTGCAAGAGGAACCATCTGCTTCATACTGTGGCGCGTGTTTAGAGCGAATCACCAAAATTCCGATTGCAGTTTCTGACTGGCGCGCAAGAGAGGCGCAAAAGCATGGTCCTTGTTCTGGTTATTGTGGCGGCAATCATCATCGCCTTGCACGCCTGGTGGACTCAAAGGCAAGGTCATGATTCCGCCATCATAATCGCCGACGTGGTCATCGCCGTGGCAATTCTCATTCTTGTGGTCAATGGATCAAATTTCCTTCTCAACTATTCATGGTGGAAGGAACTTGGCCAGCCGCAGACGTTCTGGCAGTTTGTTCGCATCCGCTGGGAGCCGCAGTCTGCCGCTGTAATCTTGGGCCTGATTGTTCTTGAGGTGGCATTCCTCTTTGGCAGGAACCATAGCCGCGCTGCCCTTGTGCGCACGCGAGTTTTTACCTGGATCGGGCACCTCGCCGCCGTGGTGGTCAGTTTTTTCCTGGCAGTGAACTTGATCGATCCTTGGAAGACCGCATTGTGGCTAGGCAGCCGCGATACGGGGCTCTACCGCGATCCTATTTTTGGACACAGTTTGACCTTCTACCTTTTCCGGCTGCCTTTCTACGAGATGATCTTTGCCTGGGCCGCCTTCTTGTTGTCACTGGCACTGATTTTTTACGGCGTCACTGTGGGCGTTGGCGCATCGGGCGAACGCCTGTGGGCTTTGCGCGACCGGCTCGAGTCGCAGATGCGCGGTTATCGCATGCCTCCCATTACTATCGGAGAGTGGCTGCCAAATTTCACCGGCATCCTTCGCACCGGTGGAATTCTTTTGCTGATTCTCTACGCGGTAGGCCGATTCTTCGCGCGCTATCAACTTCTCTATTCCAGCCACAGTTTTCTCTATGGAGCCGATTACGTTGACGCTCGTATCGGTCTGCCACTAATCTGGGCGCAGATCGCAGCGGCTCTGGGGCTGGCTTTGTGGATGGCGCTCGCTAGCCGCCAGCGCCGGCCCACCCGGCTTTCTCGCAGGTTTCCTTTCCCGATTGGGATTGCTCCGGAAATGTTTATCGCCTTCCTCGCGATTGTCGTCCTCCCACCGGTTATCACCGCTGCAGTGCGCCAAATTTACGTGCGTCCCAACGAATTGACCCTCGAGCGCCCTTATATCGTGAACCATATCTCGGCCACGCGTACCGCCTACGGAATCGAGCAAAATTCGAAAGAAGAAATGTTCATCCCGCAGCAGGAACAGAATTTCGATCTATCGCGCTACCCGGATACCGCCGATAACATGCGCCTGTGGGACTGGCGTCCGTTCCAGGACAACATCACGCAATTGCAGGCGCTGCGGCCCTATTACGATTTCCCCGACGTGGATGTAGACCGCTACAACATCAATGGAGAGAAACGGCAGGTACTGATCTCCGCGCGAAGCCTGAATACCGATTTGTTGCCGTCCACCGCGCAAACCTGGGTCAATCTCCATCTTCAATACACACACGGCTACGGCGCCGTTACGGGAATGGTGAACGAAGCGAGTGCGGAAGGCGAACCGGAACTGGTCCTCGAAAACGCCCCACCGGAAACCAGGCTGTCTCGTTTCCAATTGACGCGCCCGGAAATTTATTTTGGCGAACAAACCGATAGTTGGGTTTTCGTGGATACCAACCAGCAAGAGTTCGATTATCCGCGCGGCGAGGACAATGCATACAACACCTATCACGGCTCGGCTGGCATTCCCGTCCCCAATCTGGGCATGCGCGTGGTGGCGGCGATCGCTGAAAATGACACCAACATTCTGCTGACCAACTATCTCAATTCGCGTTCGCGCCTGCTGCTCCATCGCCAGATCGTGAAGCGCGTCCAGCGACTGGCACCTTTTCTATTGCTCGATCCCGACCCCTATCTCGTGGTGGACCGCTCCGGACGCCTGTTCTGGATAATGGACGCGTACACACTCTCCGACCAGCATCCCTACTCTGAGCCAGTCGAGCTGGGCGACCGCGAGGTCAACTATATCCGCAACAGCGTCAAGATCACCGTGGACGCGTATAACGGCTCGGTCCACTTCTATGTATTCGACGAACTCGACCCCGTGTTGGCGGCCTACCGCAGGGTGTTCCCGCAGCTTTTTTCGCCGCGCTCGGCGATGCCTGCCGATTTGCTCACGCATATCCGCTATCCTGAGCTGCTCTTCAACACTCAGGCGCAAATTTACCGCATCTATCACATGGTTGACCCGCAAGTGTTCTACAACAAGGAAGACCAGTGGGATATTGCCAGGCAAGTGGTCGTCCAGGGCGAAACCGAGTACACCAATCCCTACTACGTGATGATGCAATTGCCCGGCTCTGACAAGGCTGAGTTCGTTCTGATGCTTCCCTTCACCAGCCATAACCGGGATAACATGATCGCGTGGATTGCGGCGCGCTGCGATCCGCAGTACTACGGCCAAATTCTCTTTTTCCGCCTGCCGAAAGAACAACTGATTTACGGCCCGCTGCAAATCGAAAGCCGCGTGGACCAGAATCGCGACATCAGCAAAGACCTCAGCCTTTGGAATCAGCAAGGCAGCCGCGTGATTCGCGGGACGACACTCGTGTTGCCGGTCGGCAATACTTTCGTGTATCTCGAGCCCATCTACATCCAGGCCACGCAGGCGCGGCTGCCGGAATTAAAAAAAGTGGTGCTGGCAGTAGGCAATCGGCTGGTCTACAGCGACGATTTGGCTCAAGCGATTGCAGAAATGGCCCAGCCCCAAGCGGGAGTGGCCCCAATCCAGGCAAGCGCAGCAGCTGCAGCGCCCGCAGAAGCGTCAGCCTTCGGCGGCGCTAATCGCGGAGTTCCACCGGACGTTCTTAAAAGCATTGAAAATCACATTGACAATTACGAAAAGTTCACCGCGGCGGGAAAACTGGCGCAAGCGGGACAGGAGTTGGAGGACATTCGAAAGGAAACCGCCGCTGCGCTCGCGCAATCGCGCTCCGCGCCAGCGAAGCCGGCCCAAACAAAACGCCCTCATCCGCCGCTGTAATTGAGCTCCGCGAGCGAGTCGAGTAGCGGGTGTTACTGCGGATTCGGCCCTTGCGTCACCTGAACCAGACTCGCCGTGTTAATCCATTTTGCAAACGCATCCTGAACATCCTTGGCCGTCAGACTAACGTAGCGCTTCGCGGCGATTTCCGGCTCATCCAGCGGCAGTCCCATCAGCGAACGGCCCAGCAACCCTTCCGCGATGCTGCGCACGCTCGCTTCGGAAAGGGGAATCTCGCGCAGCAGAAGCGCCTGGGCCTGGCGCAATTCGTGCGGTGAGACCGGTGCGGTCTGCATTTCCTTCAGATCACGCACCACGATCGCGCGAGCTTTCGAAACATTCGGCGGATCGCAAGAATAGGTGACGCTGTAGGTCGTCCGTGCTCGGCCAAAATCGAAATTTGAGCCGACGAAATACACAAGCCCGCCATTCATGCGCAGGTCGCGATAGAGCCGCGTGGCGTAGAACCCGCCTCCGAGAACGTGGTTGCCAAGCTCAAGCGCGTAATAGTCCGGGCTGAAGCGATTCAACTTCAAACCCAGCGTCTCAGCCAGCGTGACCTGGTCTTGTACCCGGCTCTTGTCCGGCACCACCGCGGTTGAAGCTGTATTCTCCGGCACTGAAGGATAATCCGTTTGTGGTTTTCGCCCTGTAGCGCTCCAACCGCCGAAATATTTTTCGATTTCCGCTTTGGCTTCGTCCGGCGAAATTTTGCCGACAACTACAATGCTCGTCAAATCCGGGCGAAAAACATGCGCATAATAATTCTGCGTGTCCGAAAGTGTCAGCGAACTCACGCTTTGCGGAGTGGAATGGCGCAATTCAGGGTCAGTTGCCGGATAGAGCGCCTTGTCCAGAGCGAGCTCGGACAAAAAACCAGGGCTTTCGAGCGTGCCAGCTACGCTGCGCGCCGTCTGCATCTGCACAATCTTGAAGGCGTTGGCGGGCATGGCCGGATGAAGCTCGTTATCCGCGAGCAACTGCATGCCACGGTCGAAATGCGCAGGCAGGACTTGCAGCGAAAAGCTTGTGCCCGCCGTTTCATTCGCGGCAATATCATCGAGCGCTTTCTGGAACGCGATGCGGTCCAGCGTCGTCGAGCCATAGTCGAAAAGTTGGCCAAGCACGCTGTCCACGCCTTCCTGCCCCTGGGGCTGCTCGATGTCAGGATTGTTCTTGATGCTCCCAAAAACGCTGATGGTATCGCTGACATTCTCGGGTACGACGATGAGCTTGATCCCATTGGACAAAGTGGAAACGACGGGACGGATTGGCATCGAGGGCACTGCGAGGCGCGAGAGGGCTTTTGCAGCCCATTCAGGAAGCGCGACAGGCTTTACGTTCGACGGGGCAAACGATTCTTGCCCCCCATACGATTTTCGCGAAATTGGCTTGCCGGAGGATTCCGGCGTGAGCACGGCGACAATCGCGTGCTCCGGCTGCAAATACTCGCGAGCCACGCGGTCGACGTCCGCCACGGTGACTTTCTGCATGGCGGCCACATTGTCTTCCGGCGAATTTCTTCCTTCGACGGCAACCGCGTTCGACCACTCGAACGCGAGGCCCGAAATGGAGTTGCTGCGGAACGCAGCGTCGGCAAGCTCGTGCGCTTTGGCCGCCGCCACCAAATCTTCCGGCAGTCCGTTTTTCACATCATCCGCGAGGATTTGCTGAACCTGCTGCGCGAGGGCAGCGCCATCCCCGCCCTTCGGGTATCCAGCCAAAGCGACGCCCAGCCCTGCCTTCGGCAGATCGCCAAAGCTGCCGAATTGGGTAAACAGCGCTTTGCCTTCCGGAACGAGCGCGTAAAGGCTGCCTCGCTCACTGTTGAACACGTCCGACAAAACCTGCGCGGCGGCGTAATCGGGACTGTCCGTGCCGGGCATGCGGAAAGTAATCGCTGCCACGCCGAATGGAAAATCCGTATTCAGGTTGAGCGTCGTTGGCGCGACTGGTCCGAGATTCACCGCGGGACGAGGAGGGAGCTTCTTCTCGGGAATGCCGCCGAATAACGTCTTCACCTTCGCGAGCACAGCAGGCGGATCCACGTCTCCGGTGATGATGTATACAGCATTATTGGGCGCGTACCATGTGTCATGAAACTTTTTCAACATTTCGGCAGTTGTTTTGTCAAACGACGGACGCGTGCCTAGAGCGTCGTGTTCATACGGAGTGCCTGCAAACATGGCCGCGAGCAACTTTGAGTAAAATTGATAGAATGGATTCGACAGGTCCGCAGCGACCTCCTGCTCGATAGCGCCGCGTTCTTTAGCCCACTGCGCCGCTGAATCGTCTACGGCAGCCATGCGCTGCGCTGCAACGTGCAGTGCAACGTCGACATCCTCCGACGGAACGGTGAAAAAATATTGCGTCACCGTATCTTGCGTATCCGCGTCGAAATCACCACCCATCGCGGCAGAGATTTCAGCGAGCTGGTCGGCGGAAAGTCCAGGATTTCCGCGGAACATCATATGCTCTTGCGCGTGCGCCATGCCGGGGAAACCCGGAGGTGCCTCATCGGAGCCGACTTTGTAATTCATGACGGCGGTGACCACCCGCGCGAGTGGGTCGCGGACGATGACTACCCGTAAGCCATTGGGCAGGGTCGCGCGCAGAACGTTCGCAGAGCCCGAGGCTGATTTCACGGCGGCCGGAGCGCTGACCGGCCGGGCTAGCAGGAACACGAGCGCCAGAAAAACGCCTGTAGCCAGCCCTATCGATTTCGGATTGCGTAACATCAACTTCCTCCCGTCGCAGCTTTTTACCTGTCCCGCCGAAAAGATCATAGTGCATTATTTTGACCAGCAAGTCGAGTTTACGCTCAGCTTGCAATGAACGTGCTGTTCGGTGCTGCGCTAGCGAGGTTCGCTGGGGGAAACATCTGTCTTCACGTGTACCTCTGGGGCTTCCGTCGCCTTCAATTGCGATTCTCTTTCGATGGTCCTAATCAGCTCCTGAGACACGCGCGCATCGATCTCGGCGGAGTGCAGAAGGTCGACAGGATAACGAATGGTGACTTCGACCGCGGCGGAAGTGACGTGGAGATCAAACCTCGGGCGTAGACCGTTTTCAGATAGGAGAATTCCCGTCTTTGCCATCTGCTGATACTGACGAGCGATATCGTCGTGATAATCGCGAAGCACTTTTTCGACAGCCTCGAGCAGCTTTTCCCGAACCAAAGTGAAATCAGCCTGGCGGGGCACGGTGGTGGTGACTTCGTGCCACGCGAAACTGGTACCGGGAATCTCTTTGAATAAACCTGCGCCTGGCTGAAAGACGATGGAGTTCGAGAACGCGACGATGCGGCCCGTTGGCATTCCGCCCTTCCCCAGCTCTATCAGGTGGAAACGCACAAGGCCCACGTCGATCACTTCGCCGGCGGTCCCGGCCGCTTGCACGCGGTCGCCAATTCTGATTCCGAATTTTCCAATAAGGAAGAAATAACCGACGATAGAAACAATTACGTTTTGCAGAGCAAGGGCCACCCCAGCGGTTAGCAAACCAGCAAACGTCGCGACGGAACTGAGCCTGCCCGCCAGGGTCATCGCGATGATAATCACAACCACGAACCCGAGCGCGAATTTTCGCAGTAGCAGGAATTGATGCCTGCGGCGAGGCTCATGCACGTAGCGAAAAACTGCGCGCCGCCACAGTTCTCCGAGTCCGATGAGGATCGCGAGTATTACTCCCAGAAAACCAAGCCGCAGCCCCAGGTCTTTGAGGTCCGATTTGTACCTCGCTTGAATTGCGTCTCTCTGATTCGCCAGGTTCTGTTCGTAAAGATTGAGCAATACGGACTGTTTACTCAGTGGGATGACCGCGGCAGAGATCTGTTTGAACTGCGCCGCCAGAGAATCGAGTTGTTGCCTTTCCTGCCCGAGCATAGATTGATTGGCGGTGTCTGCCTGCGCTGCAAGCTGATCGCCTTTGGTGGATAATTCTCTGAGCTGGCCTACGAATGGCGCCCGAAGTTGCTGAGAAGCAGCAGAGAGCGCCGTTGTCCGCTCAATCAACGAGTTGATGGCGCTCTTCTTCGAAGAAAGCGTGAAGAGGTCCGATGCGAGATCCCAAATGCCTGATGTTTGTGGTGCGTTTGAAACCGGAGTTGGAACTGGCGAGGGCCGGCGTGTCTGCTCGCTGGATTCCGGCAAATTAGACGTTGCGTTAGGCACAGAAGCGGCCAGCGCTTCGATCTGCACCCTCAAATCCGCAGCGCCGCCGGTATTCCTGGCTGAGCTGCCCGCGAATTGAACGATGCTGCTCACAGCGTCTCTGCGTGCTTGTATGAGCGCGAGTTCGCCTTGCAGCTCCGAAATTGTGGACTCGAGTTTTCGGCGCAGCGCGCCGCTGGCGGCGGCTAACTTTTTCTGGTCGCCATTCAATTCCGCCTGAGTGGACTGATAGTCCTGGTCGAGCTTTGATTGCATCTGCTGTAGCGCCTCATATTGAGGCAAACTGCCTCCCGCACCGGCGCCTGGTTTTGCACCCGATTTTTCACCGACCGTGTGGGCTTGTTCCCGCGCAAAGTCGAACGCCAGCCGAACAACCTGGTTAGCGATTTGCCGGTTATCGTACGCAGTCATTTGCTCTTCAGGCTCGGTCGCAAGTTGCGACTGGAGGATGACCTGGTGATACCACGCAATCGTCTGATTCAAGAATTGGATTAGCTGCGCTGGCGTGCTCGAGACTGGGCTGCTCGACGTGGGGGTGCTTGGGGAAACAGGAACCTGTTGCGAAAATGCCGGCGGACAACTTATGGCCAGTAAAATGGCCGCGAGAAACCATCGTCTTTTCAACCGCAAATCCATCCGCTCACCTTAATGACGGTCTTTGCCGCATGCATTCTAAATGAACACAGGGCTTTACGATTCTAAACCAGAGATGGGATTATCCATGCAAAGGTTGGCGGGCCTTCTTTCGACCGGCGAGCCCCAGGGCCGTTCGACGAGTGGGTTTGGCGCGAACAGATAACCGCGCTAGAATCCGAGTGCGGATTCCGTCAGAAAAACGAAACCGCAAAAACCAACAGGACACCATTGATTTCTTCAGACGCAATCGCCGAATTGAATGCGGATCAGCGCGCCGTGGTCGAGCACGGCGAAGGTCCGCTGCTGGTGGTCGCCGGAGCCGGCACAGGAAAAACGCGCGTCATCACGCGGCGGATTTGCCAGTTGCTGGAGACTCATCCCGAGCTCTCCGCCGAAAACATCCTGGGCCTGACCTTCACGGACAAAGCTGCCGACGAGATGAAGGCGCGCGTGATGAAATTGGCAGGCGCGCGCGCCGACGGCGTTTGGCTCAGCACGTTCCACAAGTTCTCCCTCGAAAAAATCCTGCGCGACGCGAATCCGGAATTGCAAACTATCGAACCGGTGGAGCATTGGATTCTGCTGCGCAAAAACCTGCGTGAGCTGGCGCTGAAGCATTACACGCGACTGGCCGAGCCGGGAGAATTCCTGAGTGATTTCGAAAAATTCTTTTCGCGCTGCCAGGACGAGCTGGTCACGCCGGAGCAATATCAATGCTACGTGGACGGTGTAAGGCGGGCATTTGAAACGCAGAAGAGTTCGCTCAATGAAGAAGCGCGTGCCGCAGAAGAAGAAAGTCTTGCGCGGCTGGAGGAAGTGTCGCGTGCCTATCGCATCAGCGAACGGCTGCAACGCGAACGCAATCTGATCACATTTGGCGGGCAACTGTTGCGTTCGGTGGAACTCCTGCGCGCGAATGATGAACTTCTGGCGAAATTGCGCGAGCAGTATCAATACATACTGGTGGACGAATTTCAGGATACGAATATCGCGCAGCTCGAATTGCTGTGGCTGCTTTCGGCCGAGCGGCGCAACATTCTGGCGGTCGGAGACGACAGCCAGGCGATTTATCGTTTCCGCGGCGCGTCGTTCGGCAGCTTCACGATTTTCCTCGAGCGCTTCTGCAGAACAGCGAAGGGCGCGAGCGCCGCGAATCCGGCCAGGTTGCCGCTGAAGTCGCTCACGCGGAATTATCGTTCGACCAAACACATTCTGGATGTGGCCAGCGGCGTGATTCAGCACAACGAGCGTCCGACTTTTTTGCCGCACAAGGCGCTGGTCACTGAGAATCCCGCCGGGGAAAAAATTCGCGTCGCGGAATTCGCTTCGCCCGACGAAGAGGCACACTGGGTAGTCAGCGAGATAGAGCGATTGCACGCGGCGGGCCGTCCGTGGCGAAGTTGCGCCGTGCTCTATCGCAAGCACGCGCATCGCACGCGCATCGTCGACGTGCTGCGGCGGAAGAAGATCCCATTCGTTATTCGCGGACTTTCCCTGCTTTCCAGCACGCTGGTGCGAGACTTGATCGCATATCTGAGGCTGATTGCCGTTCGCTCCGATAATGTGGCCTGCTTGCGGGTGCTGGCTGCGCCGTACTGGGGATTTGAGCCGCGCGATTTGGTTCGGCTGGCGGAGCGCGCCAGGAAAAATCAAGCGCTGATGGATGTGCTGGAATCGCCGCAGGGCGAATTCGCGTTCGCCCCGGAGATGAAATCGGCGGAGCTTCTGGCGTTTTTGAAAACCTCGCGCCAGTTGGCCTCGCGGGCAAGCGCACGAACGGTTTTCGATGCGCTGGTCGCCGAATTAGGTCTTTCGCCGCTTCCCTCGGACGCGGACCGCATGAACCTGGAGCGCTTCGCGAAATTTCTGGCCGATTGGGAGAGCAAGAGCGAAGACAAATCGCTCTTCGCGTTCATCGAGTATTTCGATTTCTTTCTGCAAGCCGGGGGAGAAATCCCGCAGCGGGAAGAAAGCGCGGACGATGCTGTGCAACTGCTCACGGTGCACAATGCCAAGGGCATGGAGTTCGATCACGTTTTCGTGCTGACCCTTTCGGAAGGCGATTTTCCGGCGCGCCCGCAGGCTCCGGTACTGGAATTTCCCGCGGCGCTGATGAAAGAAGAGCAGCCCAAAGGCGAATTCCGCATTCAAGAGGAACGACGGCTTTTTTACGTCGCGCTGACGCGAGCGCGCCGCCTGCTCACTCTCTCCACGGTGGTCAACAACCGCAAGAAGCCTTCGCCATTTCTCGAAGATATTCTGGAAGATCCTCGGCTAAAAAGCGGACATGCGGAACAGTTAACGCCGAAAGTGCGCGTGCCGAAAGAAGAAGAAACGGTTGGCTCGTTACCGGCCGATCCGCTTTTGCCGCAACTGTTCCCGGCGATTCCCGCTGACTCGCGCGCCTATTCGCGAATCGCTCTTTGGGTGAAGGCTTATCATCCGCCGACCGTCGAGCCGCTGCAATTGAGCGCGTCCGCTATCGAGACTTACCGGACATGTCCCATGAAATATTCGTTGCAGCAAATGTGGGGAATTCGCGGAGGGCCGCAGGCGGCGATGACTTTCGGCACCGTGATGCACCTGACCATTCGCGAATTTGTGCGCGAACTGCGCAAACAGCGCAAAGTCACGTTCAACGAGGTCGCGGAAACATTTGACCGTGAATGGCGTGCGGCGGGATTTCAGGACGATTATCAGGAGCAGGAATATCGCAACGCAGGGCGTGAGCAACTTCAGGCGTTTTGCGCAAGTTATGCCAGTGCGCCCGCTGACGTGCTGTATCAGGAAAAAGCATTCGAGCTTCCGCTCGATTCTGGCGTTGTGGTCACAGGGCGCATGGATCAAGTAAACCGGTTAGTCGAGCTCGGGCCGAAAAAGATCGAGATCGTAGACTACAAGACGGGAAACCCGAAACGCGCCAAGCAGGCCGATTCAAGTTTGCAATTGAGCTTGTACGCGCTGGCCGCGCAGGAAGTCTTCGAACTCGAAGCCGAGCGGCTGGTGTTCTACAACTTAACAACGAACGAAGCTGTTGCGACAACCAGAGATGCGAGAGCTCTGAAAAAAGCAAAGGCCATCGTCGCGGAGGCCGCCGATTCGATTCGCGCCGGCGACTTCCCCGCTCGCCCTGGATTCAGTTGCCGCTACTGCGATTACGGACCGATTTGCCCGGCGCACGAGCAGCTCATTTCAATTGCAAACGCGGATTGGAATAAATAAAACGCACGCACGCCCCCCCCCAAAAAAAAACGGGGCAGCATTTTCGCCGCCCCGGATTCGTTTTTCATCTGTGACCGCCGGAATGATTCCGGCCGTCGCGCGCATTCAACTGCTCTGAGCCTTCTCCCTGGGAGCAAGCCGCGGAAAGATACCGCGCATCTCACTCGCTCTGTCTTTTTTACGTTTGGGTTCGCGCAAAGTCAAGAACAAATCTCGGCGGGATGCGTGATGGTCAGCGCGGAAATTCCGCGAAGTAACCTTCCCGTGCGGTGACGTACAGGCCAGGCCGCTCGACGCGCACTTCAAGGGTGTGATAATTGCCGCGGCCAGTGGTTTTGCCGGGCTCGAATCCAATGGTGTACTGGTTGCGCGCTTCGTCAGTGAGCCGCGAGTACAGTCTTTCAATCTGCTGCGAGCTGCTCGCGGCAATCACGTCGCCGCCGGTTGGGACGCTATACTGCGTCAGCCGGCCCTTGCCCTGAAACGTGATCGCGTCGAGGCGCGAGTCGACGTCGACCGCATAAACGGAGATATTCGAGCTAAGGAGAAGCTGCAGAGTATTTCTGAAGCTCCATTTGTTGTTGCGGTCATTTGCGCCGTCAGAAATGATAAAGATGATTTTGCGCCTGTCGCGCGCGCGGCTGCGCAGCATTTCCGCAGCGTAATGCACCGCATCGTCAAGATGCTTGGTTACCCCATTGGTGTTCGTGCCAAGAATAGGAATGTCCGCGGCGCCGCCTTCCGTGTGGCCATTGACGCGCGGAGGATCAGTCATGGTAAAGGAGGGTGTGGCTGTAAAACGCGAGCTGAGACCATCCTTCGGATTGGTGCGGATCTTCTTGAGTTCGGCAAAAAGCGCGTCATTGTTCGCCGTGAAGTCCAACATCGTCTTGGGATATTCATCGAAGCGCACCAGCGCAACTTCGTCGGACGCGGAGAAGCCCGCAGCGATGCTATCCAGGCTTTGCATGACTTTCTTTGATTCGCTGGCTGGCAGGTCGTCATCAAGAAGCACTACCGCGGAGACGGGGAACGCCTGGTCCCAAAAATTTTTGATTTTCTGCTCGACGCCATCCTGAAAGACCCGAAAATCAGCCTGCTGCAAATCGGCGACCAGGTTCCCTCTGGCGTCCTTCACCGTTACCGGCACGAGCACAAGAGTGCTTCTAAAAACCATCATCGGCTTCTTATTTGATTGAGGTGTCGTGGTTTTTTGCTGATTCTGGTGCGGTGCGGGGAGCGGTGGGATGTTGGCTTGGCCGCTTGTCGATTGCGCAGCGCCTGTCTGCGCAAAGACGCAGAGCGCCAACACAAATATGCCACACGCAATCGGACGATTCATTTGCCCTCTACCCGCTTTCCCCGCGCAGGCCCCCAAAATGGCCCGCGGCAACGCCTAAATCCTTGCCTCTCACGCATCCGTTCCACCGAAAGCAGCATCGTAGTATCGGCCATGAAGAAGCGCAACAAATATAAGACAATTTCCGGCTGCGTCGCAGCCCTAGTCGCTAGCTTGGCGCTTGCCGCGATTTCACCTCAATTTAGGATGCATGAATTTCCGCTGGCGCTGGCTGCGCACGCGGCGCCTCCTTTGCAAATCCCTGTGCAGATTCCGGTGAAGAAGAAACCCGCCCAGAAACAAGAAATCCCCGAGGTCGGCGGCACCACAAAGGTGAACGTCAATCTCGTCCGCCTGTACGTGACCGTGCGTGACAAGCACGGCGCCATTGTGCCCAACCTTCCGAAACAGGATTTCCACGTCTACGAGGACGGCAAAGAGCAGAAAATCGCATTTTTTTCGAAAGACATGACCGATCCGATCACCTTGGCGATGATGATCGATACCAGTGGCAGCCAGGAGCATCTTCTCGATGCCGAAAAGGCCACCGCAGTGCGTTTCCTGAGGGATATTTTAAAGAAGGACGATCTCGCCACGGTGATTTCGTTCGACACCTCGGTCAATATGCTCGCAGACTTCACCGATGATCAAGATGTGCTGCACAGAGCTATCGACAAGGCTGAGATTAACGCTCCGACCAGCGGCAATGAGCCCGGAACGGTACTCTACGATGCGATCAATCAGGTTTGCGCTCAAAAATTGCCGGAAGAGACTGGTCGTAAGGCGCTGATCATCCTCACCGATGCGGAGGACGAAGGCAGCTCCAGTACGCTGAACAGCGCCATTTATGCCGCGCAACAAGCGAACGCTGTCATACATGTGCTTCTGATTGCTGAACCAAGTGAGTACTTCTTTGGTGGGTTCGCTTATATCGGCGGCCAGGTGGCGCACGACATGGCCTACCAAACGGGCGGGCGGGTAATTTCAATTCGCAATGACAACGATCTGGATAAAGCCTTCGATGAGATTTCCCAAGAGCTGCGCAGCCAGTACATCGTGGCGTACTATCCCACCGACACAAGCGCAAATGGCGGCTTTCGCAAGGTTAAAGTGGAAATGGCCGAAAAAGACCTCAAGGTTCTAACCAGGGCGGGATACTACGCCCCGACCCACGCAGGCGAATAATCCACGTCCTTAATCCTCTAATTTACCTGTTTGTTCTACGGGTGACTCGCTATAGCCGTTGGCGTTGCAGGTGAAGTAACCGGCGCGGTCGCAAAGTAGCCTTTGCGCGCGCGTGCCGTCAGGCCTTTGCGCTCGACGCGCACGTCCACTGTGTGAAACTGTCCATCCGCCACCTTGTACGGCGGCGCATAGCCAATCAAATACTGGCTGCGCAGTTCATTGCCGATGTCAAGAAACGACTCAGCGAGATCGTCGATTCGAAGAGGAAAAAAGACGCGCCCGCCCGTTTCATCCGCGAGTTCGCGCAGCACTTTGTCGCCCTCGGAGAATTCGTATTTGTGGGGAGAGCCATTATCGTCGCTCACCCAATCGTTGTTGGTACTCACGGCGTAAATGGAAACACCGGAGCGATCCGCCATCTCAACTGCATCGCTCAACGCATGGTTACTCAGATCGTCATCTCCGTCGCTGATGACCACCAGGATTCGCCGAACGTCGTGGTCTGGACCTTTGGGCAACGGCGCATCCGCCAGCTTTTGACTGGCGAGGTAGATGGCGTCATTCAATGCAGTTCCACCGCCGGCATTTTGCTTTTGAATCACGGAGCTCAGCTGGTCGAGATCGCCGGTGTAATCCTGAATCACTTCGGGCTCATTATCGAACGTCATTACGAATGCTTCATCCTTGCCGCGGCGGATGACGTTGTACAGAAAATCCGTTGCGGCATCCTCTTCGAAATGCAGCCGGACGCTAATGCTGTTGGAAGTATCCAGCAGTATGCCGATGCGCAGCGGCAAATTCGCCTGCCGGCCAAAGAATGTAATCTGCTGCTGCTTGCCGTCTTCGAAAACCTTGAAATCGTTTGCTGTTAGATCGGTCACGAACTTATTGCGGCGGTCGGTCACCGCGACCACAAGATGCACCAAGCCAACATTGAAGCGCTGTTTGGGCGCGGTAAGCGGCACCTGAGGCTGCTGCGTCTTTTGCTGCGGAGGCGGCGGGATTTGCTGCGCCGTAGCAGTCCTGG
Source organism: Candidatus Acidiferrales bacterium (assembly GCA_035933545.1). Classification (GTDB taxonomy): domain Bacteria; phylum Acidobacteriota; class Terriglobia; order Acidiferrales; family UBA7541; genus DAHUXN01. The sequence goes on from DASYYQ010000151.1 coordinate 39,940, forward strand.
ACACGATAAGTAGAGTGGCAACTGAAGCCGCAAATACGATTTTTCTGAACACAGGAACTCCGAGATTATAGGTACGGCTTCAGCGCGGCGTCAACCACCTCGCTTTGCACGCCCGCGATGCGGCCCAGTTCGCGCAAATAATTGGCAAGCTCATCAGGCAGCGGAGCGCGCACTTCGACGGCCTGGCCACTGACCGGGTGCGCGAATCTCAGGCGCGCCGCGTGAAGAAAGTTCCTCGCGAGCTCCGGCAACAGTTCGGAACCAGCTTTTGCCTGTCTTGGCGCGCCATACACTGTGTCGCCAACCACTGGATGGCCGATGGCTGAAAAATGCACACGAATCTGATGCGTACGGCCGGTGTGCAAATCCGCCTCGACGAAAGTGTATCCATCAAGCCGCAAGCGGGCGCGCCAGTCTGTGCGCGCCGTGCGCCCTTCCCTTCTCCGCGTGGTCATACGAATTCTACGATGCAAGTCTCGCGCTACGGGAAGCTCGATGCGCCCGGAATTTTCTTTCAACCTGCCGTGAACAAGCGCCACGTAGGTTTTTTCAATTAAGCGGCTGCTGAATTGCTCCGAAAGCGCGCGATGCGCGGCGTCGTTGCGGGCTATCAAAAGAGCTCCGGAAGTCTCTCTATCCAGACGATGTACAATGCCGGGGCGCAATTCGCCGCCAATCGACGAAAGCTCATCGTGCCGGCCAAACTCGTGCAGCAACGCATTCACCACCGTGCCGCCTCTTGCGCCCGCGCCGGGATGCACGATCATTCCCGCCGGCTTGTTCACCACCGCAAGGTCTGCATCCTGATAGAGAATCTCGAGGGGAATCGGCTCGGCTTTCGCCGCTGTAGCCACCGGTGCGGGAATCTCGAGCGCGATGGAGTCGCCAATTTCAATGCGATGCGAACTTTTCGCTTGCGCGCCATTTACGCGGACGCGCCCGTGCTCGACAAGCGCCTGGATGCGCGTCCGGCTTAATTCAGGGACATGCTCGGAGAGAAAACGATCCAGCCGCTGGCCGCCTTCGCCATCAGCGACCCGCAGGCTCACAATTCGGGCGGAATTTTGCGCGTCGCCGCTTTCATCCAAATGGGCTGCTACGGATTTCATCGGGAAGGCCGCCCGCCTTGTGCAGAAATCATTGCCGCGCGGGGACCACTGTGGAAGTGCGCACAGCACGGGACTTCCTCGAGCCCTGCCGCCACATCCACGCGCCCAGCAAAATCAGCAGCAAGCTCACCACCTGCATCAGCGAAAATCTGCCGCGAAGCAGCAGCGTGCGTCCCGGATCGCCGCGCACAAACTCGATCATGCCGCGTTCAAACCCATAGAGGATAATAAACGCTGCGAATATCTCGCCGCGAAAACGCTGCCGGCGCGCCAGCCAAATCAGAAAAAGAAAATTCAGAAATTCCGCCCCCGACTCGTAGAGTTGCGTGGGATGCAATGGAACATTCAGCGGGGTGCCAACAAATTCCGCCGCCCGTGGATTGGTGAAGGTGACGCCCCACGGCAGCCAAGTCGCCTTGCCATAGCAACACCCAGCCGCGAAGCAGCCCAGTCTGCCAATCGCGTGGCCCAACGGCAGTCCGGCGGCGTAGCTATCGACTAGGCCGAGCGCAGGCATACGATTAAATTGTGCGTACACAATCGCAACTAGCAGCGCTGCGAAAAGGCCGCCGTAAAACGTCCCGCCGGATTGCAGCGTCGCAAAAGCAAAAATCTCGTTGGTGTGACGCAGATAATATGTTGCGTTGGAGAGTATGTACCAAGCCTTAGCCCCCACAAGTCCTGCGAGCACCATATAAATTCCCAAATTCCAGACCCGCTCAGGGTCAATGCCAGCGTGCGCCGCGTAATGCCTGGCGTACCACAGCCCCAGCAACACTCCTATGGCAACTAAAACTCCATATGTGTAGATGGGAATTCCGCCCCATGGCGTAGGAATTGTTCCGAGGTACGGGTACATGGCTAGTTCACCCCTTGCTGCTGCTAGGATGCCCCCAATCGCTGAACAATTCCAGTAATACCATTGCTGCGCCGACCACTATCGCGGAATCGGCCACGTTGAACGTTGGCCAGTGATAGTTCCCAATGTGCAAGTCGATAAAATCGGTGACGCCGCGCTGCGTCAGCCTGTCCAGAACGTTGCCAACCGCGCCTCCCAGAATCAGCGCCATTCCGACCTGTCCCAGGCGTCCGCCAGCGCGCTCCGCAGCCAGCAGCCAGAACAAAAACACAATGACGCCCACGGAAAAAAACACCAGGGAAATTCGCACCAGTGGAGAATGCGCGTCCGCAAACATGCTGAACGCGACGCCTGGATTGTGCGCGTGAATCAGATTCAGCAGGCCTGGAATAACAACCCGAAAATAATCGCCGGTCGTATAGCGCTCGATGGCATGCTTGGTCGCTCGGTCCGCCAGCAGCACCACCGCGATGATTAGAATGAGCGACCGCCATGACATGCGGCTCCCGGCCACTTCAGGCCCTCCCCGTCGCTCCGCCGTCGCTCGCAATCTCGGCCAGCGCCGCGAGGCACCGCTCGCAAATCGTAGGAAATTCGCTGCTCTCGCCGACGTGAACGGAATAATTCCAGCAGCGCTCGCATTTTTTTCCGTCCGCATGATGAATTTCAATTTCTTCGACCGGCGCCGCCACGGAAGCGGCCGCCGCGGCGTTCCCGTTCGCCGAAGTAACGTTCACCTGCGAGACGATAAGGATTTGCGGCAGCCATGCCGCATAATTTTTCAGCAGGTCGAGCGTTCTGCCGCTGGCGCGCATTTCGACCTTCGCCTCGAGCGCGCTGTTGATCATTTTGGAGTTGCGCGCCTCCTCCAGCTTCTTCAACGCCTGCTCGCGAATCGCAAGCAATGACTCCCAATCTCGCTTACCGCCTTCGGCAATTTTAACAGCCAGCTCTTCAGGCTTCGGGAAATGCGCGGCATGGACGCTTTGCGCGTCTCCCGGCGCGTGCGGCAAATGTTTCCAGACTTCCTCAGCGGTGAAAACCAGAATCGGCGCGGCGAGACGCACTAGCGCGCTGGTGATTCGATAGACGGCGGTTTGTGCAGAGCGCCGGGCCCGATTCCGCGGCGCGAACGTGTATAGCCGGTCTTTCAGCACATCGAAATAAAAGGCGCTCAGGTCCACCACAAAAAAGTCGTATAGCGCATGGAACACGCGATGAAACTGGAATTCGTCGTACCACGCGCGGCATTTCTCCATCAATTCGCCGGTGCGATGGAGCATCCAGGCATCGAATTCCAAAAGCTCGCTATCGGCAACGCTGTCGCGCGCCGGGTCGAATTTGTCCAAATTCCCCAGCGCAAAACGGAAAGTGTTGCGGATCTTGCGGTAGGATTCAGCGAGCTGTTTCATCATTTCCTGCGAAAACCGCTCGTCCGACTGATAATCCTGCGAGGCCACCCACAATCGCAGCAAATCCGCGCCCCATTTCGCGCAAATTTCGCTCGGCAATTCGCCGTTGCCCGCCGATTTCGACATCGGCCGGCCCTCCGCATCCAGCGTCCAGCCATGCGTAATCACCTGTTTGTAAGGAGCGCGCCCGCGCGTGCCCATCGCCACCAGCAGCGAACTCTGAAACCAGCCGCGATACTGATCCGGCCCTTCCAGGTAAATATCCGCCGGCCACATATCGCCCTTCAGCACCGCGAGGCTGGTCGAGCCGGAATCGAACCACACGTCGAGAATGTCTTTTTCTTTGCGGAATCGCGCCGAGCCGCATTTGCATTTCGTTTCCGGAGGCAGCAACTCAGCGGCCGAGTGCGTGAACCACGCATCCGCTCCCTCTTTCTCGAACCATTTCACAACGTTGCGCAGCGCATGAAAATCCTTCAACTGCTCGCCGCATCTTTCGCAGTAAAGCACGATCAGCGGCACGCCCCAAAAGCGCTGCCGCGACACGTTCCAATCCGGCCGCTCCGCGACCATCTCGCGCATGCGCTCTTCGCCCCACGCCGGCGACCATTTCACTTTGCGGATCTCTTCCAGCGCGCGCTCGCGCAAATTATCATGCTGCAAATCGATGAACCATTGCTCTGTGGCGCGGAAAATCACCGGATTGTGGCAGCGCCAGCAATGCGGATAGCTGTGCCGCAATTTTCCTTCGCCCACAAGCGCGCCGCGCTCTTCCAGCAATTTAACGATGAACGGATTCGCCTCAAAAACAGTTTTGCCTTTGTATTCCGGCAAACCCTCTACGAACCGGCCGTCGTCATCGAGCGGCGCGTACGTCTCGATTCCGTACTTCTGCCCGGTGTGGAAATCCTCCGCCCCATGCCCGGGCGCAGTATGAACAATTCCGGTGCCTTGATCGAGCGTCACGTAATCCGCAAGCACGCCCGGCTCGATGCGCTCCAAAAAAGGATGCTTGAATTTCGCGCCTTCGAAAATTCTCCCGCGAAATGTTTTACCGAACTTCACAAACTTCAGCGAAGTCTCTTCCTGCACGGCGTTCGCGCGCTCTTTGGCCACGATGTAGACGTCGCCGTCCGCGACTTCCGCGAGCGCGTATTCGAAATCGGGATGAAATGCCAGGGCCATGCTGGCCGGCAACGTCCACGGTGTCGTCGTCCATACCAGCGCGTAAAAATCGCCGCCTCCCGGGCGCTCAACTACTGAGATCTCTTCCACCTTGTAGCGAATCCAAATCGACGGGCTGGTATGGTCCTCATACTCTACTTCTGCTTCCGCCAGCGCGGTGCGGTCATGCAAACACCAGTAAACTGGCTTCAGCCCTTTATATGCGTAGCCCTTTTCCAGAAACGTCAGAAAAGCATCCGCGATCACCGCTTCATGCTCCGGATCCATGGTCAGATAGGGTTTTTCCCATTGGCCAAAAATCCCCAGTCGCTTGAAGTCCCGTCGATTCTGGTCCACATATTTCGTCGCGAACTCGCGGCACATCCGCCGGAATTCAGCGGCGGAGACACCATGCTTTTTGCCGCCCAATTCCTTCTCGACTTTTGTCTCGATGGGCAATCCGTGGCAGTCCCACCCGGGAATATACGGCGCGCGAAATCCCGCCATAGTCTTCGCCTTCACCACCATGTCTTTGCAGATTTTATTCAGCCCGGTGCCCAAATGAATGTCGCCCGTGGGATAGGGAGGGCCGTCATGCAGCACAAAAAGCGGCGCATCTTTACGCGATTCCAGGATGCGCTGATACAGCTTCTCTTCTTCCCATTGCGCCAGTTGCTGCGGTTCGCGCTCCGGCAATTGCGCCTTCATGGGAAAGCTGGTGCGCGGCAAATTAATGGTGCTCTTCAAGTCGATAGATTTCGCCATTAGCCCTTTTTTCTTGGGTTTTTAGTGTGTAAACAGTGCGGCAACTGCGCGTGCCGTCCAGAAAGCCTATGTTACAATATAAAGCCATGGGTGTCAGCCGCGCGGCCATACATCCTTTTTTGCTCTGCGGAATCTAAATTGTAGGAGATAACTGTTGCCGCGAGGGTGTAGCTGGCCCTGGCTAGACATTTAAATGGATCCCGAGCAAAACAATCCTCAGCACGGGCAGGAATACCCTGCGGTTGGCGGTGCCGGTGGTCCCGCTGAAACACCCGCGCAAACGCTTGACCTGAAATTCACGCGGACGTCCATCAACCGCCAATCCTGGACCAAGTCTTTTTGGTCTAATGTGAAGGATTTTCTTACGGAGCGGCCCGTCAAGATTCCTCGTGGCAGCGAACCAAGCGCCTTTGCTTCCGTGAGTTTCGGCTCATCCTTCTCCGATAACCTTAAGGACTTCTTCCTTCGGCCGCTTCCCCGCTCCGCACGCCAAAAGTCAAATTCTACTCTGCTCGTTGAATCGCAGGGCTGGTTGGCCACCTTCTGGAACAATATTCGTGACACCATCGCGCCCAAGAAATTGCCGCCACTGCAAGTCACCAGCGAGCCCGTGGACGTTCCGGAAATTTGGTCCAAGAACAAGCAGTTCACCAAGGTTCAGGCGCTGTCGCTGGCGCTTCATGTTGTCGTCATCGTGCTGATTATTGTCCCGCTGCTGCCCGAGTTTATGTCTCCTCCGACTCAGGCTAATAATCAACCCATTCAAACCATCGATCTTTCGCCCTATCTCGCCAAGCTCAAGATGGGCAACAAGAAAGCAGGCGGCGGTGGCGGACGTCCCGATTTGGCCCCGCCCACCCGCGGCAGGCTGCCAGTTTTTTCCATGCATCAGATTACGCCGCCAGAGTTGAAGCCGCCCGCGCATCCCAAAATCGTCACGGAAGCGTCTCTGATGGTTCCGCCAAATATTCACATGCCGAACCCCAACCTGCCGACGACGGGAGATCCCATCTCCGCGCTCACGAATGATTCAATGGGCAATGGCAGCGGCAGCGGCATGGGCAGCGGCAATGGCAGCGGTCTCGGCTCCGGCTCCGAATATGGAGTCGGTGGCGGCCCTCCCATGGCCGGCGAAAACGGCTACGGCAAGCCGGACTGCCTGTACTGTCCTCAGCCGCAGTATTCCGATGCTGGATTCAAGCTGAAGATTCAAGGCCCTGTGGTTTTGGACATCGTCATTGGCACCGACGGCCGCGCGAAATCAGTTCATGTCGCCAAAGGCTTGGGTTATGGACTCGATGAAGAGGCGGTGAAATCCGTTCGCGATATTTGGCGCTTCAAACCGGCCATTGGCCCGAACGGCCAACCCGCCATGGTCCGCATGCTCATTGAAATCGACTTCCATCTCTACTGATATTCGCCGGAGCGCCATTTCAAAGTTCACCCTTGCTGTCAGCCCATTTGGCAAGTCGGCACATCGCTGCAAACCAACCCTGCGCTCTCCTCGTTGCTCTGTTAGCATGTGCTGCATGAAGCCTCTTTGCCGCGCGCTTTGCGTGCTCTCGATTTTTGCGTTTGCCTGCATCCGCATCGCGACTGCGCAGGCGCAGGGCTCTATCATTTTCACGGTGCACATCACGCCTTCCACCGGCGTCGCTGAACCTGTCCGCGGACTGCCTTTCTACTTGCTCCGTAAAAGCTTCGCCGCCATTCAGCAGGAGGCCGCAGAATCCCAGCCCAAGCCGGACCTCGACAAATTCATCGACAGCCTTACGGTCTCGAATGAATTGAAAGCCTGGATGAAAAAACATCACACCGTGCGCATCACCGGCGAAGAGTTCGCGAAAAGCCTGACCGCGCAGGAGATTCTTACTGTGCCGGAATTCTGGAAGGCCTACGACCAGTTGAATATCGGCGATAAACAGTTCGGATTCCCCGTCGCCAAATACAATGACCGCGAGAGCGCGCGCAAGCCCGAAAAATACCAGCGCGATGTCGATGAATTTCACGAGCGCATCGTCAAATACATTGGTGACCATCCCGAAAGCAAGGACGGTATGGACGCGGAACTGCAGTCCATTGACCCCAATCCGCGCTGGATGGAGCAGGTCACAGCGCGCCGTTCTGGCATTCGCCGCATGGCTCTCGATTTGGCGCAATCGCGCTATCTTGTCGCGCAAACGCAAAGCGATTTGAACGGCCGAGCGCAATTCAGCAACATCGCGCCGGGAAATTACTGGATTACTTGCCTGAGTATCGACGCCGAAGTGGGCGACACGCGCGCAAAGTGGGATGTTCCGGTCACCGTGCGCGCCGGCGCGGTAACCCAGCTTCTTCTTTCCAATTACAATTCCGTTCCGCCGGCCAACGCGGCCTTCTGATTTTCGCATCCGCATCTTCGCATTGTCTTCCCATTCGTCGCAAAGCCACTTAGACTTTACTCTGTGGCGCACACGTCGCTTTGGATCATCTTCAGCGCTGGCTTGCTCGTTCTGCTGATCGTTGACCTCATCGCCTTTGGCGGCAAGCCGCGTGATATTTCCATCCGAGAGGCAGCCACATGGAGCGTCCTGTGGATTGCCATTTCGCTCGCGTTTTGCCTGTGGCTTTGGTGGCACGCTGGCCGCGCGCCCGCCATGGAATTTCTCTCCGGCTACCTGGTCGAGAAATCGCTGAGCGTCGATAATCTTTTTATCTTCGTCCTCATCTTTCAGTATTTCTCCGTGCGCTCTGCGTACCAGCATCGCGTGCTGGTTTGGGGAATTTTCGGCGCGCTCGCCTTGCGCGGAGCTTTGATTGCCGCCGGCGCGGCTTTCATCAACCGTTTCTCATGGTCGTTTTACATTCTCGGCGCGTTCCTCATTTTCGCCAGCATGCATATTCTGTTCAGAAGAAAGTCCCCGGGCGGTCGCAGCCTTGAAGCCAATCGCGCGTTGCGCTGGCTCAGCAAAACCCTGCCCGTCGCAAAAACAAACGCCGGCGGGACATTCTTCACCAGAGAAAATGCGCGCTGCGTCGTCACTCCACTGCTGCTCGCTCTGATCACGATTGAAGCCGCGGATTTGCTCTTCGCCATCGACTCGATTCCCGCGGTATTCGGAGTCGCGCGCGATCCGTTCATCGTCTTTTCCTCGAATGCGTGCGCGGTGCTCGGTTTGCGCGCATTATATTTTGTGCTTGCGGGATGGATTACCCGTCTGCGGCATCTCGCCACGGGCGTGGCCATCGTTCTGCTTTTCGTCGGGCTGAAAATGGTTGCAGCTCATTGGATTGAGATATCCAGCGGAATGTCACTTGCCGTGATCGCATTTGTTCTTGCCGTGGCCATCGGCGCCTCTCTTTTGGACAAACGAAGCGGCGCGGAGAACGTCGTGCACTTCAGCGGCTCTGCGATAACGGAGCTCGTCGCGCAATTGGAATCGGCCTCCGGCTCGATTCGCGATTCCGCGGCTCGCGAACTTTTCCGCCGCGGCCGCGACTCCGCGGAAGCCGCCATCGCAAGTTGGCGCGCCGATCCGGAAATTCGCAACCTCATTTTGGATGAAGCGACCGTCGGGGTCGCGGTGAATCCGTCGCGCTTTGCCGGAATTCGCGTTGCGCTCAATAATCCTCTGCTTGCCGACGTTCCGCCCGATCAGGATGCTCAGGAATTTGAATGGGCGCTCGATAAAAACATCCGCATCGATATTTTGACCACGCGTACGCCGGAAGGTCAGGGCGCCCTCGCCAAATTCCTGGCGAAATTCGGCGAGGGCATCCAGCAAGTCGAATTCATCACCCGCGATATCGACAGGGCCACCGCCCTTTTACAATCTCGTCTCGCCGTAACCGCCATTTATCCCGCAAGCCGCCCTGGCGCTGACGCCACGCGCGTGAATTTCTTTCTGGCTAATGCCCCCAACGTTGGTAAAATTCTTATCGAACTTGTCGAGCCCAAGAAGTAGAATTGCTCCAGCGTTACTTCTCGTCGGACCAAAACCAGCCAACCTGATTTGGCGTACTTACATCTGAGGCAGACATTATTCCGAGGGAGCAGAACTGTCATGCCATACGTGCCTGAAGTGGAGCAGGAACAGGCCAGTGCCGGTTTACGCGAAATCTATTCCGACATCGCGAAGGACTTCGGAACTGTGCCGCATTTTTTCAAGGCTCTTGGAGCCACGCCCGAAGTTATCGCCGCGCAGTTGCGCTTGAATGCCGCCATCATGGGCGACGCCGCGCTTTCCGCATCCTTAAAGGAACAAATTGGCCTCGTGGTCAGCGGGATCAATTCCTCGTCATATTGCATTGCTATTCATATGGAATTGCTGCAGCGTTTCGGTTTCGAAAAGCCAGTCGCGCGCAAGCTCGCTACCGATTACATGCATGCGCCGGTGGACGAAAAAACAAAAGCCCTCTTCCGTTTCGCCGATAAGCTCACACGCAAGCCGGTGGACATCGAGCAAACTGACGCCGACGAAGTTTTGCGCGCCGGATGGACCCAGGACGCCTTGCGTGAAGCAGTCCTGGTTGTTGCGTTTTTCAATTACATCAATCGCGTATCGTTCGGCCTGGGACTGGTCGCGGATTTTTAATCGAAGCGCGCAAAATCTTCGCGCCGCACGCTGGGCTAGACGAATGGGTTCTCGTCTGCCGTCGGTCCATAAACCACCGGCAGCGGCACATCCAGCAAGCGCAGATAAACCGATAGCTGTCCTCGATGATGATACAAATGATTTAGCATATTCGTCCGCAGCGCGGCGATTCTTGGCTTGCGGAAGATCTCTTTTCCCTTGAACACCAGCCGCCAACTTCCCTGAGCGGTTTGCTCGCTCATTGTGCTTAGAGCTTCCTCAGCGCTGCGTACATTTTTTTCAAATGCCGCGCGAATCTCTTCTACGCTGTTTGGGATCGTCGGCGGGATACTGCCCGCAGCAAACTCGTCCGATTTTATGATCCGTTCCGCCATACCGTGAATGCCTGCGACATGCATCGCCAGCTCACCGAGCGACCTGGATTTCGGATGCGGCTTCCACGAAAGCTTGTCTGCCGGGACTCTTTCCAGCACGCGCCGCGTCGCCGGGACCTCCTCGCGGAATTCATTCAATAGGGATTCCACCATCGTTGCCATCTCGCATCTCCTCTCAAAAAGTTAGCGCTTGCCCCAACGAATTTCGCTCTTCTAGCTGCGGTCGCCGCTTTGCTCGATCAGTTTCGACACCACCGCGGTCCAGCCCGTCTGATGGCTCGCGCCCAGGCCCGCTCCTGTGTCTCCGTGAAAATATTCGAAAAAAAGTACCAGGTCGCGCCAGTGGGGGTCCGTCTGAAACATTTCCGTGTTGCCGTACACCGGCCGCCGTCCGTCTTTGCCGCGCAGGAAAATCCGCACCAGCCGTCGCGATAGTTCTCCCGCCACTTCCCAGAGCGTTCGCTGCTGCCCTGAGCCTGTAGGAAACTCCACGGTGAGCTGCTTTCCATAATAAAAGTCGTAGCGCTGCAACGCCTCGATCAGCAGAAAATTCGCTGGAAACCACACCGGCCCGCGCCAGTTCGAATTTCCTCCAAAGAGCGCCGTAGTCGATTCCGCCGGCTCATAGTCCACTACATGCTCATGCCCATCCAGCGTCAAAATGAAAGGATGCTCCTGATGGTATTTCGAAAGAGAGCGGATGCCGTGCGGCGAGAGAAATTCGTTTTCGTCCAGCATGTAGCTGAGAAGTTGCAGCAGGCGCCTTTTATTCGCAATGGAAAGCAGCAACCGCGCTCCCTTCGCCGTTCGCTCGCTCATGTCAATGTGTTCTGGCGCATCCGCATGATGAATCAGGAACCAGTTCATGCGCTTCTCAAACTCTGGCACGCGCGCGATATCTTCGGGCTCGAATGTTTCCACCGCAAGCAGCGGAATCAGTCCCACCATCGAGCGAATTCTCATGGCCATCTGATTGCCGCCGGAAAAATGCGCCATGTCGTAATAGAAGCCGTCGACTTCATCCCACAAGCCAAGTTCTTTGCTGCCTATGCTGTTCATTGCGTCCGCAATGTAAACAAAATGCTCGAAAAATTTGCTGGCCAAATCTTCATACGCCGGATCTTCATGAGCTAGTTCCATGGCCATGGCCAGCATATTCAGGCAGTACATGGCCATCCAGCTTGTGCCATCGGATTGATCAATGTAGCCGCCGCCGGGCAAAGGCATGGAACGGTCAAACACGCCAACGTTGTCGAGCCCGAGAAAGCCGCCTTCGAACACATTGTTGCCAAGCGGGTCCTTGCGATTCACCCACCATGTGAAATTCAAGAGCAGCTTTTGAAACACTCGCTCCAGAAAAGACCGGTCGCTCTTCCCACGCACTCGGCCTTCGATCTTGTAAACGCGCCACGCGGCCCACGCATGCACCGGCGGATTCGCGCTCGAAAAATTCCACTCGAATGCCGGGAGCTGCCCGTTCGGATGCATGTACCATTCGCGAAGAAAAAGAATCAGCTGCTGCTTGGCAAAATCCGGATCAATCGTGGCCATCACCACGCAATGAAAAGCCAAATCCCATGATGCGTACCACGGATATTCCCATTTATCGGGCATCGAGATCACATCGGCGTTGTAAAGATGCGTCCACTGATGATTCCGCCCGTCGAGGCGTTCCGGCGGCGGCGGCGGTTGTGTAGGATCGCCGGCGAGCCACTCCTTCACGTCGTAATGGTAAGACTGCTTGCCCCACAACAATCCCGCATAGGCCTGGCGTTGCGCTCGCCGTGCGTCATCGCTCATTTTTTCGCAAGCGCGCGCCGCGTAGAATTCATCCGCTTCTTTGATACGCTGCGCAAAAGTCGCCTCAAATTCCGCTCCCAAACAATCGTCCGCTGAACTTTGCTTCTGCGCTGCCTCGTCGAAGGGCGCCGTGTCCGTAAGCCTCAGACGAACGGAAAAGCTCGCGCCCGGCTGCAAACGTAGGGAATAATGCGCCGCAACTTTTGTGCCGCTTTGCGCCGGATTCACCGCGTTGTTCCGTCTGTTCACAATGTAGTCGTTGATTCCATCCTTCACGTAGCGAGTTTTGTTTTGGACGTTATAGAGCAATTCAAAATTCGTCTCATTCTCGGTGAAAAGAAGTTCCGGCGAACCTTCCGCAAGCAGCCACCGCTTACCGTAGTCGAACTGCTGCGCTTCAATTGTGGCGAGGCCGGGAGGCGAGAGAAGCTTCCGAAGCGCCCCACGCCGAATGACACCGCCCCAGGACCAGGTATTGCGAAACCACAGAGTCGGCAGCAAATGGAGCGGCGCAATTTCCGGTCCGCGATTGACCGCAGTGATGCGAATCAAAATATCTTCAACGGCCGCTTTCGCATATTCGACGAAAACATCGAAGTAGCGGTTTTCGGCAAACACTCCGGTATCGATCAGCTCGAATTCAGGATCTTCGCGCGTGCGGTGATGATTTTCATCAATCAGTTGTTGGTACGGAAATGCCGCCTGCGGATATTTATACAAACATTTCAGATAAGAGCTTGTCGGCGTGGCATCGAGATAGAAATAATATTCTTTTACGTCTTCTCCGTGGTTTCCCTGCTGATTGGTCAAGCCGAACAGGCGCTCTTTCAGAAACGCGTCACGTTCATTCCATAAAGCCAGCGCAAAACAAAATCGCTGATGCCTGTCGCTGAATCCCGCAATGCCATCTTCGCCCCAGCGGTAGACGCGCGAGCGAGCGTGTTCATACGGAAAATAATTCCAGGCGTCGCCGTCCGCGCTGTAATCTTCGCGCACCGTGCCCCACTGGCGCTCGGACAAATAGGGCCCCCAGCGTTTCCAGTGCACTTTGCGCAGGCGATCTTCTTCGAGCCGCTGCTCTTCCTGAGTCATTCCCTTTGCGTTATTCCTGTTTCGGCTGAATTCCGGCTAACCATAGTATCGCAATCGCGGCTGAAACAAAGACGTGATACAGCTGCTCCCGCCTTCCGAACGTCAGCAGGATTAGGACTTGCTGCTGGCGTTTTAGTGACAAAATTCGTGCGCAGGCAACGCCTTTATAGGCTAAAAGCTCTAAGAAAAGTTGACGACGGAAATGCGCTCCGGATCTAGCACTGGCAGGAATTTCGTTGAGATCCTCGGAGGCCATCAAAACGGCCTCAGGAAAGTGATTGTGCGTTATGGGCTGGCGCTCTTGGCAACCAGCCTGGCACTGGCTCTCCGGGCCGCCTTCGACTCGGTTTTGGGAGATCACGTGCAGTACCTCGTGATCTTCCCAGCCGTGGTTTTTTCTGCGTGGTACTGCGGAATCGGGCCATCGGTTGTGGCCACGGCGGCGGCATTTTTCGGCGAAACTTACTGGTTCATCGACCCTCGCAGCTCGTTCACTATCACCGATACTCGTCACATTGTCGCCGCAAGCATTTATCTGCTCACCGCGGCCTTCATCATTACTCTCGCGGAACTCAACCGCCGCGCCATGGCCAGCGCCGAAGCAAATCTGCAGGAAGCGCATGCGGCCATAGCCGAGCAAAAACGCTTTGAGCAAGAGCTCAATGAATCCAGGCGCCAGTTGGAATTCCAAGTACAGGAGCGCACACGAGAACTCGAGAAAAGGAACGTGGAACTGGTAAAGCAGGCAGACCTGGTGCGCGAACTCTCTGGCCGGCTATTGGAGATGCGCGATGAAGAGCGCCGGCACATTGCGCGAGAATTACACGACGGCTTAGGCCAGATCATAGCGGCTGTGCACATGAGCCTCAGCCGGATCACCGTTGAGCCGCAAAAGCTTCCTCCTGACGCGGTGAAAGCCGCCGCCGAAGCAGTGTCTCTGACGGATCAACTGAGCCTGGAGGTTCGCACTCTTTCGCATCTGCTCCATCCGCCACTGCTCGACGAGCTGGGCTTGCAATCCGCCCTGCGATGGTACACGGAAGGATTTGCGGACCGCAGCAAAATCAAAGTAACCGTCGAAATGCCGCCTGATTTTGGCCGCCTGCCGCGGGATTTGGAGATGCACGTTTTCCGCATCGTGCAAGAGTGCCTCACCAACGTTCACCGGCATTCCGCCAGCCCCATAGCCATCGTTCGGCTAAATCACGAGCAGGAACGCGTTCGCCTCGAGGTGGAAGATGCGGGCAAAGGCATACCTCGCGAAAAACAGTTAGCGTTCAAGTTAGAGGGCCGCATGGGAGTTGGAATCCGAGGGATGCGCGAACGCGTACGGCAATTCGGCGGGACTCTGGAAATCAAATCGAGTCCAAGCGGCACGCGAGTGATCGTAGACCTTCCCGCCGCGCACGCTTCCGCTGCTTCCGCCGTCCCCGTTGCGGCCTCCTCCGCCTCTGCTGGCTAGTCTGCTGGAACAACTAGGCCCAGCTCCAACGGCTGTCGATGGACAGCGATTTGCTGGCCAATGGGATTAGTGGCGTGACGCGATTTCGATTGGAGTTTCAACTTTTTGTGTGCGAGGAGGCAGGCACAGGCGGTCGTTGCACGCCTGAAAGCGGACATCCCCTTCAAAATTGCGCTTCCCCGGACGCGCTTTCTTATTTACTTTAAGCGGAAGAGCAAAACTGGCTGCATCTTCGTAAAAAGCGGTGCGCTTCCCGATCGTCGGATCCATTTTCGATTCGGCTTGCGGCGCCTCGATGTCGCCTGAGAGAACCAACGGCTGGCCATCGGGTACTGTGATTTGCGTGGCAATCACTGGAGAATCAGGAGGCTGCGTGAGCGCGTAGACGTGCCAACCCGAGTCAATCGCAACGGTCAAATTCAACGTGGCTTTTTGTCCAGGCCGCAGCGTAGGAGGCGCGCCTTTAAACGTGGCCCTCCAATGAACCGGCTGCGGAGCCGATTCCTGCGCCTGCGCGGCGGAGGAACCGAGAAGCGCCACTGCGGCCAGCAGCAAAATCAATGGTGCGAATCGCAATCGCAACGGCTCTCGCCTGAAAATCACGGCTGGGCCTCCACGGCAGCCCGCGCCGAAGTCGCGTTCGATGCCTCCTCGAATACCAGCAGCCCGCCGACGTGGCACCTTATGGCGTCCTTAAGCGTAAAAAGCCGCCCGAGGCGGCCTGCACTTCTCCTGCGCCAATTTTCGGCTGGCCCTCCAGCCGATGAGAACTATATACCGGAAAGTTATCGAGAACTCAAGAAAAAATCGTTTCACCTGAACGTTGCCTTTTGCGGGTGCAGAATCCAGTCGAGACCCCTGAAGTGTTGCCGCTTTTCGGCACGGCTGCCGTTCTCGCTGTGGCGGGCAAGCCTCGGGCTGAAGAGCCGCGGGCGGCCCGTGCAAGGTTCGCCGGAGCGTAAGTGCGCGACTACGTAGTAGCGTCTCGCGAAATCTAAGTACTAAGTGATTTTACCTATTGACAAAATTTTTGGGGGGCTTAACTTCACTGCATTCGTCGGCGCTGTTGGACCATCAGTCTGATCTAGTGAGGCGGAGTAATGCGGAACCCGAAGTTCGTGATTGGAGCACTCGTCGCTATGAATCTCCTGCTAGTGGCGGCGTGTCTATTTGCGCTCAGACGGAATGCGATGCTGCGTACCGACGTAGCGAATGACGAAGCCCTGCTTACGCCCCCGAAAGGCGCGACGCTGCCGCCGCTAGTCGGTAAGGACTATACCGGAGCTGAACGAGCCGTTGTGTACGGGCACGATCCACGCCCGACCCTGGTCTACACATTTACAATGGAATGTCCCCACTGCCAGCGAAATTGGCGCGCGATGCGTTCCATACAGGCACTGGCACCTAATCGGCTGCGGATCGTCTATGTCGATACCACGGACAATCTGTTCACATATAAGTATCTTACCGCAAAAGGGATTAAGCAATCTGCACTCTTGGTACAGTTAGAGCCGGAAACAGCAGTTGCATACGACGCGCAAGCCGTACCGCAGCTCTTGCTGGCGGGCCACGATGGCAAGGTGCAATGGTCGCACGTGGGCGAACTCACCCGAAGCGAGATCTCCAGCGTCGTATCATTGATCGGACAGAATTAGCCCGAAGGGCCTGCCGGAAAATTTTGTGTGCTAAAGTTCATTATGTAAAGGAGAAGAGCATGAAGAGAAATCTCTCGCGGTGGGCCCTTGCTTGGCTGTTCACATTATCGCTCGCGACTGTCGGCGCAGCCTTCAGCGAGGTCGCCTCAGCTGTCCCCGCCGCCTGCAACACGCCCTGTTCGACGGGCAACCCTTGCAACAGCACACCATGCTCGACGTGCTTTGTGGACCAGTGGGGTGAAGGCAAATGCGGGGTTACCGCTAGCCCCAGCCCTCGGTTTGTATACCGCAAAGCGCCGACAGACGCCCACTCCTGGTCACCCGCGTCCAAGCCACGATAGGCAGAGCGGCAGCGGTGGTGGCCGGGGTCCCCGGCTCACCGTCGAGGCGGCTGGCGCGCCCCTATCCTTGTGTGGTGCCTGTCCGGTAGTCCGAAGCCGAGGCTCTAGCCGAATGGAAAAATGCCCTCAAAGCCGAATAGAGTGGAAAGACCCGGGGTACAGGGGCTGGTCGTCGGGCAGGGCGCTAAGCGTTTCGGTCGCCGCAGTAGCGTTCGCCCTTCTCGCACTCTCCTCGACGGCGCAGAGGCTATCGCCAGGTGAGGTACGCATCAGCATCTCACCCTATCCAGCGCCGTCACCGACCGTTCGCGTAGCAAGCCGTATGGTCTACGTCAGGGTCGTGGTGCGCAATAGCGATGGCCAGCCTGTCGCCGGCCTCACAAAGAGCGACTTCGTAGTTTTCGACTCGGGCCACCAACGACAGCTCACAACATTTTCTGTGGAGCGCCTCAATAGCAAAAGAGCGACTCCCAGGTCCAAAGGCACCGGCGCCCCGCCCAGCGGCGCGCTAAAGCCAACGTTAGCGCCGCAGCAGCCGCATGGGCCCGGTCGGTGGGTCCTCCTGTTCTTCGACGACATCAATACTCCCTCGGGCGACCTCGCGCGCGCGAAAATCGCGGCCAATCATTTTATCGAGGAAGCTGCGGCAAGCGGAAGCAGGGTGGGGATATTTACAGCGTCGGCGGGCCAGATTCTACCGTTCAGCAGCAACGCACGCGAGATGCTCAAATCATTGGCGACGATCGCCTCCCATCCCCGAATGAGTGCGGCTGCGGGATTCTCGTGCCCAAGGATCACTCCTCTCCAGGCGTATCGAATCGCGCACGGGGACGTGGAGTCGCTCGATGCTAAGGTCACCGAAGCCTGCTCCTGCTCGGGCTATCCTCCGTGCGTTTTGCCAAACCAGACTAACGTCGTTGAGCTGGCGCCCCAGAGCGGGATCGAGGCCGGGAAGAGCCCCGCTGCCACCGAAGTCAGGATGAAAGCGCAGGAGATCTGGAACCAGGCGCGCGTCGTCGCGCAGACCACCCTAGGTACGATCAGCTCAGCCGTAGGGCAGCTGGCGCCAGTGCCTGGCCAGCGTGTGCTCCTGTTTGCGTCTTCAGGATTCCTCTCGGGGGTAGGTCTAGAGGCGCAGGTGAACGAAATCATAAACGAGGCCCTGCGGACCGGGGTGGTCGTGGACTCGCTCGACTCCAAGGGCCTGGTCAGCCTGGCACCGGGCCGGCCCATAAACGAGCCTCCGCAACCCGTCCCTGTCCAGACCATAATCTATGAGGCGCAAACGCTTGACGACAAACTCGATAGCGAGGACGAGGCCATGGCCAACCTCGCCGAGAGCACTGGCGGCATCCTCTTCCGCAACAACAACGACCTCGATTTCGGATTCCGCGAACTGGGCCTGGCTCCGGCGATCTCTTACGTTCTGGGCTTCCGACCGGAAGAAGACGGCAAATACCACAAGATTAAGGTCAAAGTAAGCGACGCGCGGCATGACCTGATCCAGGCCCGACCGGGGTACTTCGCGCCCGCGAAGGAAGCGAAGAACGTGAGCGGGCCGACCCCGCAGGACAAGATCGACCGCGAGGTGCGCAGCTCTAATCTGCGAAGCGATTTCCCGCTGACCGTCAGCGACACGCACGCCCAGAACGGCAGCGGAAAACTGACCATCCTGGCCCACGTGGGAATCGCCAAGCTGCCGTTTGAGACGCACCGAGGCCGGCATGTTGAGGAGCTGACGTTCGTGGGCGCTCTATTCGACGCCCGGGGTAAATTGGTCACCGGGAAGGAGGCGCACATGGTATTTGCGTTCAAGAGGCAAACCTTCGAGCGCTTCGGAAAAACCGGCATCGGCGCCGTTATGACTCTCGACGCTTCGCCGGGCAACTACCGCCTCCGCGTGGTCGTCGCGGAACCCGTGAGAGGCGAAACCAGCGCCACAAGTCGTCGCGTGCAAATCCCATAAGGCACGTACCGCCGTGTACCCCGGCTCGGGCGGGTCCGCTTTTGGGCGGCTATCCCAGGCTCCGGGCAAGCTCTGCCCCTACGAACACAAGTCGGCGGCGACGGGGTCGGCGACTCTACCGCAACTTTATACGGGGAGTTCATTATCGCTGCGAAAGCGAACGGGACTCGCTCGTAATAACGGACTGAAGAATCGAAATCAATGCTGGGATTTGGCGATGGCGGCGAGCGCGGAGACGTTGTTTTTCGCCCCCTCGAAGGCTAGAAGGCCACCGACTTCCTCATCGCATCTCTTCACATCGTCGCGCGATTCGACGTCATTGAACTTAAAAAGCACCTTGCCATTGGCATCGAGCAGGAAGCTGGTGGGCGTCTCATCCACGCCATAAGTCTTTTCGGCCCAGGACCAGCTCTGCCCGGGATTTTTCAGGGCAGTGAATCCGGTGTTGCTCATGACTTGCACGGCGCCCTTGTCTTCATCATTCATGATGTTGATGGTGACCAGGTCGAAATGTTGCGCTTTGTACTTGTCGAGGATTTGCTGCAAGCGCGGCAACTCCGCGCGGCACCACTCTCAACCCGGATACCAGAAATTCACGAGCACGACGTGGCCGCGAAAATCGGCAAGCTTGACGTCTTTGTTGGTGACGTATTGCTTGAGTTCAAACGGGGTGAAAGGCTTGGCTTTCGCGTCGCGCGTCCGCCAGACGTCCTCGCGCACCTGCGCGGGAGTTTTGCCGAGCTTCGCCCCGTAAGAAATCAGCGCGGCTTCAAGCAAGTCATCTGGCTGCGGCAAAAGAGCGGTCTTGATGCTGTCGTAGGCTTTCTGGGTCTGGCCCGCGCCCGCGAATGCTTCAGCTTTGGTCAACTGATAAGGCGTTCGATCAATCTGACCCAGAGGATCGTAATCGTTCTTCGGATTGAGGTCATTTTTCGCGAGTAAATCTAGGGCGTCGGGATATTTTTTCTGCGCGATGAGCGATTGAGCGTTCACGATGCTCTTTTGGTAGTCAGCGACGGTCTGCCAGACGGGCTTCTGTGGTTTGGCATCGGATTTCGCATTTGAACCCGCGGCGGTTGCTTTTTCTGAGGTGGCCTTTTTGGCCTGAGCTGCGGCCTCGTCATTCTCCATTTTTTCGGCGAAGGTCAGCGCTTTCGACGCGTCTCTTCTTGCGTACAGATTAAAAAGCTGCGGCATGACGCCGTAGAGATCGTCGGAAGAAGGATGAGCGGAGTGTGGGCCGTAGAGCTGATAGATTTTTTCGTATGCGGCCTGCTGCTCGGCGGTAGTGGGCGCATTCTCGGCGACGAGCATGAGCAGAGTCTCCAAAATTTCGTCTGCCGGATCCTTGGCGACACGGTCTTCAACGAGGGTACGAAACTTGGCAAAATCGGTCGCGAAATAGGAAAGAGCATAGAGAAAAAACACGCCGTAGCGGTCTTGCGGGTCCATAGCCAGGGCCTTTTCGGCGTCCTGGCGCTGCTCGGAAACGTTGCCATCCAGGTAAGCACCAGTGGATAAGCTGGCCCAAGCCGGCGCACAGGAAGGATTGATAGCAATAGCTTTTCGGAACCAGGGGCGCGGCGCCTGTTCATCATTGCTATAGAATGCATATACTTCACCCTTGCCCCAGTAGAACATGGCGTTTTGCGGATTTTTCTTAATCCACTTGTCATAGGTAGCGAGGAGGTGCGCCTCGACCTTGGCACCTTCCTTCTTCAGCTTCGCCTCAACTCGCTTCTGTTCGGCTTCTACCTTTGCTTTTTGCGCCTGTTCCTGCTCTTTGGTGAGCCTCTTATGACTCTTGGCTTGCTTGGACTTCTTTTGCATGACCCGGGACGAATAAAAGTCATAGATCACTGCTTGGATGAACTTCCTATGTGCACGCGGATCGGAGGGATCGGCGAGGACGGCGGCTTTGTAGTCCGCGATGGCTTCGCGCGTAGCATGATTTTTGAGCGCGAGGTCGCCGAGCTTGATGTCTGCTTTGGCCTTCTCCTGCTGCTTAGTCAACTGCGGCGAAGATGCGCTGGCCTGCTGGCCAGCCCACGCCGAGGACGTCAGTAAAACGAATGCAACAAACAAGGCTGCGAGGACAAACGGGAACTTTTTCATGGAGTTTTCACCAGGCGCCGAGGTGCGCGTTCATGGACTGCTTGCGAACTATGATACCCCACTCGTTAAACGCGGGAAAGTAAGAATTGTCGCGCATTCTAGGTACGCCAGCGACGGCTCAACAGATTCACAATTCCGCGCTCACCACGAAGGAAGTTTCTTGCGTCCCAGAATAGCTTCCGCCGCCCATGCGCCCAAATAGACCGACAGCGCCACGCCATGACCCGAAAATGCGCCGATGACCGTGGTGTTGGGCAGCTTGGGATGCGCGCGGAACACCGGTTTCCAGTCGCCTGCAAACAGAATCGGGCCGCCCCACCAATGACTGAATTCGATGGACTGCAACGCCGGATGCAACCCGCGCACGCGCCGCTCGATACTGGCAATCAACTCCGCCGGTTTGCCCGACCCAATGTCCAAATTTTCCAGTTCGCGCCAATTGTCCGCGTGGACCAGCCCGCTGCCAAAAATCACGCCGTTGTTCCGCAGTGCCCGCCCCCACAAGTAGGGCAAATCGCTCGTGTAAAACGGGCGGCCGGAAGCCAGGCCCAGAATCTCCAGCGTCGGCGCGCCGAGCGGCTTCGTCGCCACCGCAAAAGTCAAGTTTGGCTCAGCCTCGCCCTGCAGTCCGCTCATTTCCAGAGAAAAAGCATTCGTGGCCAGAATGGCGTGCGACGCCCGCACTTCGCTTTCACCGGCGCGCAAGCGCAAAGAATCCGCAAAGCGAATATCTTCAACGGGCGTATTTTCGACAATCACCGCGCCGGAGTGCTCCGCAGCGCGTGCCAATCCGCTAACCAGCTTGCCAGGGTCGCTCGTGCCGCCCGGAAATTCGCCCGTAACGCGCAGCTCGCCCGAGTCTTTCCACGCGATAGGCGAATTCGCGCGATGATTCTCGCGGCCAATCTCCCACGCGCCGGGCAAGTGCAAATCGCAGTCCACGCCGAGTTCGCGCACGACCCGCGAGAAACCCTGCAAAACGTCGCCCAGTCCGGGCAGGTCGCCCGCAGCGCTTTCCGCGAGTGTCATGCCGCCAGTGCGCCCACTCGAACCCGCGCCAATGGAATCAGACTCGAAAACCGCCACAGTTGTTTTCGGCGAGAGGTGCCGAAGCCACGCCGCCGCAGCAAGCCCAGTGAATCCGCCGCCCACAATGGCAACATCCACTGCGTCTGGAATCGACCGTGGCGAAGGCTTGAAATCAATCTTCCACGGCGGCACGCCCCAGCGCGAGCGCCCGCCTACGGGTCTGGCCGGCGAAGACACAATGAGCTCCCTTAACAGTATTCAAAGTTACGATGCTGGATGCAAGTTGCGCGTGGCAATGAGCCGTTTGCGCGGCATAATGTCTTCCACATGTCTAAAGGTGAGTTGTCTAAAGGTGGGTTGATTCTGGCAGTCGACATCGGCGGGACAAAGATTGCCGCTGGCCTGGTTACGCCCGCAGGGCAAATTCTCTCGATTCTGCGCACCCCAATGGTGGCAAAAAAAAGCGCAGCTGCAGGATTCTCGGCCGTCCGCAATACCATAGAACAGGTTTTGTGCGGCGGCCAGCCCGGCAAGATTCGCGCGATTGGCGTCAGCGTGCCCGGATGGGTCGATTCGCGAACTGGCGTACTTATCAGCGCTGCGAACCTGCCGTGCTGGCGCAATTTCCCGCTCGCGCAAAAAATCGAAACGCAATTTCGTTTGCCGGTTCGCGTGGCGAACGACGCAAAAGCTGCAGCCCTTGCGGAAGCTGCCTGGGGCGCGGGGCGCGGCCACCGTAACGTGTTTTACGCGACGCTCGGCACCGGCGTTGGCACGGGTCTCGTGATTGACGGCTGCATTTACTCGGGTCGTCGCGGACCCGCCGGCGAAGGCGGCCACATCACCATCGATTTTCACGGCCCTCGATGTGGCTGCGGAAAATTCGGCTGCGCGGAAATGTACATTTCTGGACCCGCGATAGCGCGCAATGCGCAGCAGCGCCTCAGAAACAAACCCCCAAAGCGCTCGCTATTGTCGAAATTGGTGCGTGGCAAAATTGCAGATGTCAAAGCCGAGCATGTCGTCTCGGCAGCCGACGCTGGCGATGGGCTGGCAAAAGAAGTGCTCGCCGAAATCGCAGAACGCTTGGCGATTTGGCTCGGCAATATCTTTGACCTTCTCGAGCCTGAAATCGTCGTCATCGGCGGCGGGCTTAGCGGCGTGGTGATGAACATGCTGCCGCAAATTCGAAAACATCTAAAACACTGGGCCTCCAGTCCGGGAAACGAGCGCACGCCTATCGTGAAAGCGTTCTTCGGCGCCGAATCTTCGCTGGCCGGAGCCGCCGCCCTCCATTTCAACATCGCAAAAATGAAAACTCGCTAGCCGCGTCGAGAACGCTCGCGCCGCTTCTAACTCAGCTCCGGATGCTTCAAGTGGAAGTTCGTCGCGTTCTGATACGCGCGCGCGAGCGCCAGCATTTTTTCCTCGCCGTAGAGCGGCCCCAGAAACGTCAAACTCACCGGCGTGCCCGGCCCGCCGTAATTCCCCACCATGCCATCCGCCCCTTTTTGCGCGGGCGGAGCGTCGCTGCCGCGAAATCCATTCGGCAAAATAACCGCGGGATGGCCTGTCAGATTTGTCACCGTAAGCTGTTCGCCATTGGTCGGCGCCACAATCACGTCATAGCCTTCCAGCGCCTTGGCCACCTGCTGCATGGCCATGAATTTCGCGCGATTCGCCTGCACGTATTCCACGCCGGGAACAAGCCGCGCGGAGCGGAAAGTATTCGGCCACGCTCCCGGCCCCTGGCTCACCAGCAATTTGTCGCGCCCTGTGCGTGTTAGCTCGTCGAATGCCGCCGCCGCTTCCACGTTGAGAATCGTCACCATCGGCTGATACGGCAGCTTCGGAAATTCCACCGGCGTCATCTTCACTCCCATTTCACTCAACTTCGCCAGCGCCGCGTCGTTGAAGTTCTGGTCATACTCCGCCGACGCGATGAATTGCTGCTTCTCCGCATCCGTGATGCCGCGAAAATTCTTGACGCGCTCTTCCAGCGCCGCGCGGTCGAATTTGAATTCCGATTCGAGAAAGCCTACGCGGAATCTGCGCCAATTCTGATGCGCATTCCAATTGAACACCGCCGGTTGAACGCTGCGATCCTCGCCATCCGGCCCGTAAATCGCCTCAAACACCAACGCGCAATCTTCCACGGCGCGGCACAGCGGCCCCAGCTTGTCCTGGCTCCATGAAAGCGCCATCGCCCCTGTGCGCGGTACGTGGCCAAACGTTGGACGCAAGCCGGTGACGCCGCAGCGCGTGCTCGGCGAAGAAATCGAGCCCAGCGTCTCCGAGCCAACCGCGAATCCTACACATCCCGCTGCGGTCGCTGATGCCGGCCCTGCCGAGGAGCCGCTCGAGCCCTGCTCCGGATTCCACGGATTGCGCGTCACGCCGCCAAACCAATGATCGCCTTCCGCCAGCGCCCCAAGCGTAAGTTTTGCCACGAGCACAGCGCCCGCCGCGTCCAGCCGTTTCACCACCGTCGCGTCTTCATCAATCATCTGATCTTTGTACGGAGCCGCGCCCCACGTGGTTTTGTAGCCTTTCACCGCTAGCAAATCCTTCGCGCCCCATGGAATGCCGTGCAATGGTCCGCGATACCTTCCCGCCGCGATGTCGCGATCCGCTTCTTTGGCCTTCGCCAACGCGCGCTCCTCGGTAAGCGTAATCACGAAGAGTAGCTTCGGGTCATAGCGCTTCAGCCGCTCGAGATACATTTGCGTCAGCGCCATCGAAGAAACTTTTTTCGTGTGCACCAGTTCCGCGAGTTCCCGCACCGTCGCGAACGCAATCTCCTCCAGATTTTTCGGCACGCCCCGCGCCGCAATCGCCGGCGCCGCGGACATTCGCGTCGGTAATTTCGCTCGCGGCAGCTTTATATTCGTGCTCACCAAGGGATCAAACACCATCGCGGGCTGCACGCCATTCGCCAGATGCAAATTGTAAATGTCCTCGTATCCCTTGGCCGCTTGCTGCAAATTTCGCAGCATCATTTCACGGTCTGCGTCGGGAATCGGCACGTCCGCGATCACCGCGGCCTCGCTAATCATGTCCACAGTGATTTTCTTTGGCTCACCCTCAGCCATCGCCCAGAGCACGCCGGGGAAAAGCGTGCCGGCGAGTCCAAACTTCGAGCATGCAGCAAGAAAATTGCGGCGATTCACTGCTGGAATGTATTTGGCGATCGGCATTTGGCTGACCTCGGCGGAATCCGCGCAAAAAATATTCGCGCCAATGCGCAAAACTTGCTTGTTGACCCCGGCGGCGCATTTTCTAACCGCGCGCTCCGAGAGTCAAGCGCAACTCATTCAAATTTTCCGGCCGCAGAAGATTTCTTCTTATTGCACTTCGAGGGTCAGCGACATGGTTTGCTTTTGTCCCGTGGCGTCTTCTGCGGTCAGCGTGTACTTCGTGGTTTTCTTCGGCGAAAT